>NZ_JALQCX010000005.1:0-320750 GCF_023241665.1 Pseudomonas morbosilactucae
CTCCATCAACTCCTTCTGGGCTTCGATGAACTGAAGCAGGTCGCTGTCGAAAACTGCGTAACTCATTGAATTTCAAGGAGTTTTCCGTTTCGACTGCGCCGGAAGTGGGGCGAATTATAGGCCCATAGAATCTGCCGTCAACCCTTAATTCAAAGTTTCTATGAAGAAACTCAAAAACACCCCTAAAGGAGTGCTTTCACCGCCCTCTATATAGAAGGACCGGAACACCTTCTATATAGAAGCGCGACTCACAACACGCCGGACTCCCTCAAAGCACTCACCGCGCCCACCTCTAACCCCAAGACCCGTCGCAACACCTCTTCAGTGTGCTCACCCAATAAAGGGGGAGCATGACGATACTCAACCGGCGTCTCGGAGAGGCGAATCGGGCTCGCCACCTGGGGCACCGTCCCTCCCAGTGCATGAGGCAGTTCGATTGCCAGCCCACGTGCCTTCACTTGGGGATCAGCAAACATCTGCGCCAGGTCATTGATAGGCCCGCATGGCACACCCGCCTGCTCCAACTGGAGTACCCACTCGGCCGTTGTCTTGAACACGGTCGCCTGGCGGATCAGCGGGATCAACAGCGCCCGGTTGGCCACCCTCAGCTTATTGGTCGCGAACCGAGGATCGTCCGCCCACTGTGGCTGACCCGCCACTTCCGCAAACTTGCGAAACTGCCCGTCGTTGCCCACGGTCAGAATGAAGTCGCCGTCCGCAGTAGGGAAATCCTGATAGGGCACGATATTCGGATGAGCATTACCCAGCCGCTTGGGCGCCACTCCCGTGGTCAGGTAGTTCATCGCCTGGTTGGCCAGACAAGCCACCTGCACATCCAGCAACGCCATGTCGATGTGCTGGCCGCCCCCGTCATGGTCTCGATGAGCCAGCGCTGCCAGGATGGCCACAGTGGAGTAGAGCCCCGTAAGAATGTCGGTCAGCGCCACGCCCACCTTCACCGGCCCGGCCCCCTCATCTCCTTCGGGACGCCCAGTCAGGCTCATTAACCCACCCAAACCCTGGATCATGAAATCGTAGCCCGCACGCTTCGCGTAAGGACCGGTCTGGCCAAAGCCGGTGATCGAGCAATAGATCAGCTGTGGGTTCAGCGCCTTCAGTGACTCGTAATCCAAACCATAAGCGGCCAGCCCACCCACCTTGAAGTTCTCGATGAGGATGTCGGACTTGGCGGCCAACTCCCGCACCAGTTGCTGCCCCTCAGGACGGGTGAAGTCGATGGTTACCGATTCCTTGTTACGGTTGGCCGACAAGTAATAGGCGGCCTCCGTGGTGTTCTCACCCTCGGCATTCTTAAGGAAGGGCGGCCCCCAGGCCCGAGTATCGTCACCATTGCCCGGACGCTCGACCTTGATCACCTCCGCCCCAAGGTCCGCAAGGATCTGGCCAGCCCAAGGCCCGGCCAGCACGCGCGACAAATCCAGTACCCGCAGATGCGATAACGCGCCCATGGCCGCTCTCCTATTAATAGAACGCCTGGAGACCGGTTTGCGCACGCCCCAGGATCAGCGCATGAACGTCATGGGTCCCTTCATAGGTGTTGACCACTTCCAGGTTCACCAGATGACGGGCCACCCCGAACTCATCGGAGATGCCGTTACCGCCCAACATGTCGCGAGCCATGCGCGCGATGTCCAGGGACTTGCCGCACGAGTTGCGCTTCATGATCGAAGTGATTTCCACCGCCGCAGTGCCTTCATCCTTCATCCGCCCCAGGCGCAGGCAGCCTTGGAGGGCGAGGGTAATCTCGGTCTGCATATCCGCCAGTTTTTTCTGGATCAGCTGAGTCGCCGCCAGCGGGCGGCCAAACTGCTGGCGGTCCAAGGTGTATTGGCGAGCGGTGTGCCAGCAGAACTCGGCGGCACCCAGGGCACCCCAGGAGATGCCATAACGCGCGGAGTTCAGGCAGGTGAACGGCCCTTTCAGACCACGGACATCCGGGAAGATGTTCTCTTCCGGCACAAAGACGTTATCCATGACGATTTCACCAGTGATGGACGCACGCAGGCCGACCTTGCCGTGAATCGCTGGCGCGCTCAGGCCTTTCCAGCCTTTCTCCAAGACAAAGCCACGGATATCGCCCGCATCATCTTTGGCCCACACCACAAAGACGTCGGCAATCGGGCTGTTGGTGATCCACATTTTACTGCCGGTGAGGCTGTAGCCGCCGTCCACCTTGCGTGCACGGGTAATCATCGCTCCCGGGTCAGACCCATGGTTAGGCTCTGTCAGGCCAAAGCAGCCAATCCATTCACCGGAAGCCAGTTTCGGCAGGTACTTCTGCTTCTGCGCCTCGGTTCCGAATTCGTTGATCGGCACCATGACCAGGGAGGACTGCACACTCATCATCGAGCGATAACCGGAATCCACACGCTCCACTTCACGGGCGATCAAACCGTAGCAGACGTAGTTCAAGCCACTGCCGCCGTACTGCTCGGGAATGGTCGCACCCAGCAAGCCGATCTCACCCATCTCACGGAAGATCGCCGGATCGGTCTGTTCATGACGGAAAGCTTCGAGCACACGGGGCGCCAGCTTGCCCTGGGCGAACTGCTCGGCGCTGTCACGCACCATGCGCTCTTCTTCAGTGAGCTGTTGATCCAGCAGAAGGGGATCGATCCAGTTGAAGCTTGCTTTGCCGCCCATGAGTGAGTCCTCGTGAAGTAGGTCAACTATCGTGGGTTGATCCTAGGCTTGACGGACGCTGACTACAAACGACGATTTTGCATACTGTTGTGCTAATTTCTCACTCCGAAATAAACACACCCCTTCATTACCGCCATGATTAGTGAGGTTGCCGTACATGCGTCGAAAGATCCCCAGCACCACGGCCCTGGTCAGCTTTGAAGCGGCGGCGCGCCATGAAAGCTTCACCAAGGCCGCCCAGGAGCTTTCACTCACCCAAGGGGCCATCTGCCGACAGATCGCCAGCCTTGAGGAGTTCCTGAGCGTGGAGCTGTTCCGGCGCTCTCGACGCGGAGTCAAACTCACCGAGGCCGGGCTTTCCTACAGCCGACGTGTCGCCACCCAGCTGGATGCGGTAGAGCGCGACACCCTGTCCGTCATGGGCCAGCAGGGCGCCAATACCATCGAACTGGCCGTGGTACCGACCTTCGGCACCCAATGGTTGCTACCGCGCCTCAAAGACTTCCAGCAGCAACACCCCGAAGTCACGGTCAACCTCACTAATCGCACGCGGCCATTCCTGTTTGCCGACACCGACTTCGATGCTGCCATCTACTTTGGCGACGCCGACTGGCCCGGCACCCAGTCCCACCGGTTGATGGGGGAGAATCCGATGCCGGTCTGCAGCCCAGCGACCCTGGGTAAGCACAGCCAACTGAGCGCTGAGGAAATCGCTGAACAACCCCTGCTGCAACAGACCACTAGGCCCTACGCATGGCGGCAATGGTTCAGCTCGCAGCACCTGAACATTCCACGGGACATGACGGGGCCGCGTTACGAGCTATTCTCCATGCTGGCTCAGGCCGCCATGCACGACATGGGCATCGCACTGATTCCACCCTTCCTGATTCAGCGCGAATTGGCGGAAAAGCGCTTGGTGATCGCCCACCCTCAAGGGCTCTCCAGTCCCAAGGCTTATTACCTGATGATTCCGGAGCGTAAGGTGGAATCAGCCTCACTGCGGGCGTTTCGCGACTGGCTGGTGCACCAGGCCCACCACTACAGCCCAGAAGAACAAAGGGATACAGCATTAAGCTGACCCCGTAGTCAGTAAAATAAAGACACTACAGATATAACTATTTGTCGCATTTAGACAGACTGTACCGACCTATAGAACAATCGTCCTACAAGCGCCTAACCACGTGGCTTGTAGGGTTTATTTGGGGCTCATGCCAGAACATTCACAGCACTCATGAGATTTTTCTTAAAACAAAGAGAAAACCTTTACAACCCAAGTAAAACAAGGGCTTCAACCGTGGAGTTGCGACATTCGGTCACGGGGTGACTTGTAGTTAATTTTCCGTCACGCGTCAGAACTTCTTGAAGGGCTCAAACTTCGCCTGCAAAATGCCGCGCCCCGCCGTGATTTCGGCGGGATCGTGCTGATCGGCCGCCCCAGTCGCACCCTCCGCAGTGCGCTGGCCTTCTAAGAAAGATCGAAAGCAATAAGATCAAGCAGGAGATTTGACGTGCACATTGGTGTTCCTCTCGAAACCCAGACGGGTGAAACACGGGTTGCTGCCACCCCGGAAACCATCAAAAAGCTGATCGGCCAGGGTCATAAGGTCACTGTGCAAAGCGGCGCAGGCATCAATGCCAGCGTTGTCGACAGTGCTTATGAAGCGGCAGGCGCCACCATTGGCAGCGCCACCGATGCCTTCGGCGCGGAGCTGGTTCTCAAGGTCGTCGCCCCCAACGACAGCGAACTGACGCTGATCAAGAGCGGCACCGTACTGGTGGGCATGCTCAATCCGTTCAGCAATGAAACCATCGCCAAGCTGGCCGAACGCGGGATCACCGCCTTCGCCCTGGAAGCCGCGCCACGCACCTCTCGGGCCCAGAGCCTGGACGTGCTGTCGTCCCAGGCCAACATTGCCGGCTATAAAGCCGTGCTGCTGGCAGCCCACTACTACCCACGCTTCATGCCGATGCTGATGACCGCCGCCGGTACGGTGAAAGCCGCCCGCGTGCTGATTCTGGGTGCCGGTGTGGCCGGGCTGCAGGCCATCGCTACGGCCAAGCGCCTGGGCGCGGTGATCGAAGCCTCGGACGTACGCCCAGCGGTGAAGGAACAGATCGAATCCCTGGGGGCCAAGTTTGTCGACGTGCCTTACGAGACTGACGAAGAGCGTGAATGCGCTGTCGGTGTCGGCGGTTACGCCCGACCTATGCCATCCAGCTGGATGCAGCGCCAGGCTTTGGCCGTGCATGAGCGCGCCAAGCAGGCGGATATCGTCATCACCACCGCGCTGATTCCAGGCCGCAAGGCACCGACCCTGCTCAGCGCCGAGACCGTTGCGCAAATGAAGCCAGGCTCGGTAGTCATCGACCTCGCTGCCGCCCAGGGTGGCAACTGCCCGCTGACTGTGGCCGACCAGGTCGTGGTGGAGAATGGCGTGACCATTGTCGGCCCGACCAACCTGGCCGGTGCGGTGGCGGCTGACGCCTCGGCCCTGTATGCGCGCAACCTGCTGGACTTCCTGAAGCTGGTCTTCACCAAAGAAGGGCAGTTCGACGTCAACCTAGAAGACGACATTGTCGCCGCGTGCCTGATGTGCCGCGACGGCCAAGTCATCCGTAAAAACGCCTAAGCAGGGAATCAGACGATGGAAGAGCTTATCTCCCCCGGTATCTACAACCTGATCATCTTCGTGCTGGCGATTTATGTCGGTTACCACGTGGTCTGGAACGTTACCCCCGCACTGCACACACCATTGATGGCGGTGACCAACGCCATTTCCGCAATCGTGATCGTCGGCGCCATGCTCGCTGCCGCCCTGACCGTCACGCCACTGGGCAAGACCATGGGCACCCTGGCCGTAGCCCTGGCTGCGGTCAACGTGTTCGGCGGCTTCCTGGTGACGCGCCGCATGCTTGAGATGTTCAAGAAAAAAGCCCCGAAAGCCGTAAAAGAAGAGGCGCCCAAGTAATGAGCATGAACCTGGTAACGACGCTCTACCTGATCGCGTCGATCTGCTTTATCCAGGCCCTCAAGGGCCTGTCGCACCCGACCACTTCGCGTCGCGGCAACCTGTTCGGCATGCTCGGCATGGCCTTGGCGGTGCTCACCACCGTCGGCCTCATCTATAAGCTGGGCGCTGAGCTCGCCACTGCGGGCATTGGCTACGTGATTGTCGGCCTGCTGATCGGCGGCACTGCCGGCTCGATCATGGCCAAGCGGGTCGAGATGACCAAGATGCCGGAGCTGGTGGCGTTCATGCACAGCATGATCGGCCTGGCAGCGGTGTTTATCGCCATTGCTGCGGTGGTCGAGCCCCAGTCCCTGGGCATCGTCAAACAGCTGGGCGACTCGATTCCGGCCGGTAACCGCCTGGAGCTGTTCCTTGGCGCGGCCATCGGTGCAATCACCTTCTCCGGTTCGGTGATCGCCTTCGGCAAGCTCTCGGGCAAGTACAAATTCCGCCTGTTCCAGGGCGCACCGGTACAGTTCGGTGGCCAACACAAGCTGAACCTGGTGCTCGGCCTGGCCACACTGGGCCTGGGCCTGGTCTTCATGTTCACCGGCAACCTCAGCGCCTTCGCCTTGATGCTGGCCCTGGCCTTTGTGTTGGGCGTGCTGATCATCATCCCGATCGGCGGTGCCGATATGCCGGTGGTGGTGTCGATGCTCAACAGCTACTCCGGCTGGGCAGCGGCGGGGATCGGCTTTTCGCTGAACAACTCGATGCTGATCATCGCCGGTTCGTTGGTGGGTTCAAGCGGCGCGATCCTCTCGTACATCATGTGCAAGGCGATGAACCGTTCCTTCTTTAATGTACTGCTCGGTGGTTTCGGCAACAGCGCCGACGCGGCCGGCCCGGCAGGCTCGAAAGAAGCACGCCCGGTGAAATCCGGCTCGGCTGACGACGCAACCTTCCTGCTGACCAACGCCGACACCGTGATCATCGTCCCGGGCTATGGCTTGGCGGTCGCGCGGGCGCAGCATGCGCTGAAAGAGTTGACCGAGAAGCTGACCCATCGTGGCGTGACCGTGAAGTACGCTATCCACCCGGTGGCAGGGCGCATGCCCGGGCACATGAACGTGCTGCTGGCCGAGGCCGAAGTGCCTTACGACCAGGTGTTCGAGATGGAAGACATCAACTCCGAGTTCGGCCAAGCCGACGTGGTGCTGGTGTTGGGCGCCAACGACGTGGTCAACCCGGCCGCCAAGAACGATCCGAAATCGCCGATTGCCGGCATGCCGATCCTCGAAGCGTTCAAGGCCAAGACCATCATCGTCAACAAGCGCTCCATGGCCAGCGGCTATGCCGGCCTGGACAACGAACTGTTCTACCTGGACAAGACCATGATGGTCTTCGGCGATGCGAAGAAGGTCATCGAAGATATGGTCAAGGCCGTCGAATAAACCCTGCTCCACGGCAATACCCCAAACCCCGGCCTTGAGTAGGCTGGGGTTTTTTATTTCCCTCACAAACCCGACCAAAGGCTCTAAATCAGGGCCTTTCATTCGACCATGGTAGCGGGGCGAAATTTTTTGAAATCACTAGACTGCGCATCTTGCTTCCGTTGCCCGAGATAACAATCCATGTACCGTGATCGTATCCGCTTGCCTTCGTTGTTGGATAAGGTGATGAGCGCCGCCGACGCTGCCGCTCTGATCGAGGACGGCATGACCGTCGGCATGAGCGGCTTTACCCGAGCTGGCGAGGCCAAGGCCGTGCCCCATGCATTGGCCGAACGCGCCAAGGTAACCCCCCTTAAAATCAGCCTGATGACCGGCGCCAGCCTGGGCAACGACCTCGACAAACAGCTGACCGAAGCCGGCGTCCTGGCCCGCCGCATGCCATTCCAGGTGGACAGCACCCTGCGCAAGGCAATCAACGCCGGCGAAGTGATGTTTATCGACCAGCACTTGTCGGAAACCGTCGAGCAACTGCGCAACCAGCAGCTCAAGCTGCCGGACATCGCCGTCATCGAAGCCGTCGCCATCACCGAGCAAGGCCATATCGTGCCGACCACCTCGGTGGGCAACTCGGCCAGCTTCGCAATCTTCGCCAAGCAGGTAATCGTGGAGATCAATCTGGCCCACAACCCCAACCTCGAAGGCCTGCACGACATCTACATTCCGACCTACCGGCCGACGCGCACGCCGATTCCACTGGTCAAGGTCGACGACCGTATCGGCAGCACCGCCATCCCGATCCCGGCGGAAAAGATCGTCGCCATCGTCATCACCAACCAGCCTGACTCGCCGTCCACCGTCTCCACCCCGGACAGCGAAACCCAAGGCATCGCCAATCACCTGATCGACTTTCTCAAGCAGGAAGTGGACGCCGGGCGCATGACCAACAAGCTCGGCCCGCTGCAGGCCGGCATCGGCAACATTGCCAATGCGGTGATGTGCGGCCTGATCGACTCACCGTTCGAAGACCTGACCATGTACTCCGAAGTACTGCAGGACTCCACCTTCGACCTGATCGACGCCGGCAAGCTGAGCTTTGCCTCAGGCAGCTCCATCACCCTGTCGAGCCGGCGCAACACCGATGTGTTCGGCAACCTGGAGCGCTATAAAGACAAACTGGTGCTGCGCCCGCAGGAAATCTCCAACCACCCGGAAGTGGTACGGCGCCTGGGCATCATCGGCATCAATACCGCCCTGGAGTTCGATATCTACGGCAACGTCAACTCCACCCATGTCTGCGGCACGCGGATGATGAATGGCATCGGGGGCTCGGGCGACTTCGCACGCAATGCGCACCTGGCGATCTTCGTCACCAAGTCGATTGCCAAGGGCGGGGCGATTTCCAGCGTGGTGCCGATGGTCAGCCACGTCGACCACACCGAACACGATGTCGACATCCTCGTGACCGAGGTCGGCCTGGCAGACCTGCGTGGTCTGGCGCCGCGGGAGCGGGCCCGAGTGATCATCGATAACTGCGTGCACCCGTCCTATCGCCAAGCGCTCAACGACTACTTCACCCAGGCCTGCGCATTGGGCGGTCACACACCGCACATCCTGCGTGACGCACTGAGCTGGCACATCAACCTGGAAGAAACCGGGAAAATGCTCGCCGTGTAATTGATACAGTTGGCAGCTGACGCAAACACAGTTTCGTCAGCTGACCCACAACCCCACGCCCTATGAAAAAAACTGTACTGCTGTACCGGTCTTTTTCCCTCTGAAACACCCCCTTCTTTTTCGAAAACCTCCAAAAATGCACCATAACGATGCAGACAAGTACAGTTGCCTCATTTTCGAACAGTACAGCAAGGTTTAACAGTTAACTGGTCCCTCACAATACAGGTGAACTGTATCTACAGAGTCTTGCACCGAGAGAGGATCATGGGCACCAGTTAAACCACTACCTAATCCCGCCACAAGCGGAAGGATGCTAACCATGGAACGTACAATCAGTTCCGAACTGTTCTTCGAAGACAAAGCTGAAAAAACCCAGGCTTCCATGCCTCTGCGCGTTCTCGCCAACCTGATGCTGTGGCAGCGCCGCATCTCCAGCCGCCATCAACTGGCCCGTCTGGATTCGCGTCTGCTGGCTGACGCCGGGATTAGCGAAGCACAACGCTACGAAGAGCTGAGCAAGCCGTTCTGGCGCTAAGTTAGCGTCGCTGGCTCTGACCCACCGGGTCCACCGCCAGCACCCCGAATTGCATAAACAAAACCCGTCGCCGGAAACCGCGACGGGTTTTGTCGTTTCAGGGGCAGGGTAATGTGGAATATCGCGTTAAAAGGCCAGACAGGTACAATTTTAAGAATTACAAATTATACCAATACAGTTTAATCAGGCGCTCTATCTCAGTACTTTGGTAACCGCTCTAGGGACCAAACAACCAGGGAACGCGCAGGCCGCAACAAGCCTCAAGACTGTTCGAAGCACTCAGCGCAGCCTAATATCCATCACGAAGTGGCGATTTATCCGCTGCCTTCGTCTGACTTATCTGGCTAGGCACTCGCAGTAATTGCCCGGCGTTGCACACAGCGACTTATCGATCTGTTCACTCAAGGAGTTACCCCATGACCCGTCTTCGTCTGCTCAGCGCTGCAGCCCTGCTGGCCGTGGCTGCCAATGCCCACGCCACCAGCCTGATCGTGACCACCGACGCCATCGTTGGCGCACTCAAGGCCACCACCGACGCGACTTCCGATGCCACCTCGTCGCTGCGTGACAACAAGATCGTTCGTGCAGCCCGCGATGACGCTGCCAGCTTTGTCGCCACCGACGGCAACATCCGTGGTGTAAAACTGGAAAGCGCCCTGGCCTTCATCCGCCAGCAAGCACCTGAGCTGGCCGCCAGCGACGCCCAACTGGCCCAGGCCATCCTAGCCATCTGACGGCCCGCCAGCCTTGAGGTGCCTGGCACCTAAAAGCCCTCTAGGCTGGCCCTCGCCAAGGCATTGCGCTAGCCTTGCAGCTGGTTTTTCAGCTGTCGAGACTCATGGGTTTGTTACGGATACCGTTTAGCGTTGCGCTGTTTTTCACTGTCTGTTGGGCCGGCTCGGCTCAGGCTTTCGACCTGACCACACAAGGTTTGGTTGTTACCGGCTACGCCACAAGCCAGGTGACCTCCGCGCCCTTCGACCATAAACTGATACTCGCCGCCCAGGACGATGCCGCCGCCTTCATTGCCACTGATGGTCAATGGCGAGGCGCGCAACTGGAGTCCGCCTTGAAGTACCTGCGTCAGACGCAGCCCAAACTTCATGCAAGCGACCTTGAACTGGCGCAGGCAATTCTCGTCAAATAATCATTCCCCAGTTATTCCGGAGTCGTTCCATGCGTAACCCGCTGATTGCCGCCACTCTTGGCCTGCTGTTGTTGGCCGACGTGGCCCAGGCACAAACGCTGGTGGCCACCAGTAACATCATCGTTCGGGCCTCTGGCCGTACGATCGATTTCACCTCGGATACCACCACCTCCATCCGTGATTCCAAAATCATCCGCGAAGCCCATGACGACGCCGCCAGCTTCGTCGCCAGCAATGGCGATATCCGTGGCGCCCAACTGGAAGCCGCGTTCGACACTCTGCGGACCCGCGTGCCAGAAGCCCGCGACGCCAGCGACCAGGTACTCGCCGAAGCCATTCTCGCTCTGTGAAGTCATTCAGCGCCTGGCTGCTGGCCGGGGTGGTCGCACTGCTCTGCGGCACCGCCCAGGCCGGCCTGCAATTGCGGCTCAAGACCGATGGCTTGAGCCCCGCCGAACAACAAGCCAGCCAGGCGCTGCTGGATGAAGCGATGCAAGCATTGCCGCCGCGCTTCATCGAGCAACTGGACCGCACCATCGACGTCGGCTGGACCGACCAGATGCCGGACAACGCCTACGGCGAAGCCTCGCTGGTGTCCGAGCTGGACCTCAACCGCGCCTTGCTCGCCAGCCTCGCCGACGGCTCTGCGGCCACCCAGAAAACCCACCGCCCCCACGGCACCGTACGCCGCGAACTGCTGGCCACCGTACTGCATGAACTGACCCATATTTATGACCGTGCGCGCCTGTGGCCCAGCACCGAACGCACCCTGATCCAGCGCTGCGCACGCACCCACAACACCTCGGGCCTGATTGGCCTGCCCGATGCCTGCCGTGGCCAAACCGAACGGCGCTTCACCCTTAGCGACGACCCGCGCCTGCTCGACCTGGCCGGCTGGCCGCAATACGTCGGCCGCCGCGGCATGCGCGAGCAGCACAACCGCCAAGTCGCCCGCAGCCCGGACATCTACGAGATCACCAACCCGAAAGAATTCGTCGCGGTGAACATGGAGTACTTCCTTCTCGACCCGAGCTACGCCTGCCGGCGTCCGGCGCTGTACCGCTACTACCAGGAACACTTCGACTGGGCACCGCCAGCCAAGGACACCTGCGCCCAGTCGTTCGCCTTCCTCAACGCCGGCAACGACTTCGCCAAGCAGCCCCTGGGCAAGGTCGATCCGGAGCGGGTCTACGCCGTCGACTACTTGTTGGCCGAAGCCAACCAGAACTGGGTCAGTCGCTGGGGCCACAGCATGTTGCGCCTGGTGATCTGCGCCCCGGGCCGTCCCCGTGGCCCGAACTGCCGGCTAGACCTGGACCAGCACCTGGTGCTGTCCTACCGAGCCTTTGTCGGCGATGTGCAGCTGTCCAGCTGGGACGGCCTGGTGGGCAAGTACCCGTCGCGGCTGTTTGTCCTGCCCCTGGCCCAGGTCATCGACGAATACACCAAGACCGAACTGCGCAGCCTGGCCTCGGTGCCGCTGAACCTGTCGCGTACCGAAATCGAGCAGGTGGTGGAACACGCCGCCGAGATGCACTGGAGCTACGACGGCAACTACTACTTCCTGTCCAACAACTGCGCCGTGGAAAGCCTCAAGCTGCTGCGCAGCGGCAGCAACAACCCGCAACTGACGGGCCTGGACAGCATCATGCCCAACGGCTTGCTGGAAGTGCTCAAGGGCCGAGGCCTGGCGGACACCAGTGTGCTCGATGACCCGCGCGAAGCCCTGCGCCTGGGCTATCGCTTCGACTCGTTCCGCGACCGCTACCAAGCGATGTTCGAGGTGATCAAGAAGCACCTGCCGATCAAACAGGCCACCGTCGAGGACTGGCTCTCGCAAACCGCCGAAGAACGTCGCCAGTGGTTCGACCAGGCCGACCTGCGCACCAGCGCCGCCTTGCTGCTCCTGGAGCAGGCCAGCTTCCGCCGCCAACTGCTGCTGGCCCAGGATGAGGTCAAGCAGCGTTACCTGGGGGCCCGCGAACTGAAAAACGGCGGCATGGAAAAGGCCAACAAGACCTTGCAGGAAATCCTCGCCAACAGCGGTTTCCTCAGTCGCCCGGCGGAGTTGCTGGGCAGCAGTGGCTACGGCTTGCCGCAACCCAGCGAGTGGCAGCGCCTGGAAGCGGAAAGCAGCCTGCGCCAGAAACAACTGCAAACCTTGACCGGCGACCTGGATAAAGAAGTGCGCGCGCTATTGGAGCCGGCAAGGGCCGCGGAGATTGCCGCCAACGAGGCCAACCTGAAGCTCGTGGGCGAGCACCTGCGCGCCCTACACAAGGCAGCGGGCGGGCTGCAGCTGCCTTGATCCAATGGTATGAGCAGTACTTTTGACGCCATGGAATAGTTGACAACACTCATCAATATGCCACTATTCCGCGATCGAAAAAATGGATCCATACCATTGCTCTAAGCCGCACACTAAGCGGCTATCGAGCGCCTCGTACGACAATAGCCACCCCTTATCAAAAGTGTTTGCCTGAGTGATCAGGCACGAGCTTTTACGCAGGTATCAGCAGGATTATATGGAGATAGTCGGTAACCGAGGCGGGCACAAGTGGCAACTTGGCGACCAGCAATGGCAACAAGTGGCGGATGGCAGTTTTACCCTGGTCAGCGTCAACGATGTGAAACCGGCACCGGCTCTGGTCGACCTCGACTATTTGGTTGGCGCCCGACTCACTGAAAATGACACTTATGTGCCCTCATCTTTCTCGTTTTGTCCTAACAGCGGCAAAGCCCTGAAAGCCATTGGCTATGCACCGGAAAAGCGCTGGCTGCCACCCTATGGCGATGGCAGCGGTTCGCGAGTGGTCAGTGACGCCTGTCACCTGGACGGCGCACAACAGACCGTCAAAAAACTCTTCGAACGCCTGCAAAGCTCCGCCGAGCGTGATCTCAACGACAGCAAGCAGATCATTGACCTGCCGCGCAAAAATGGCCTGAGTTTCTTCGCCGCCAACCTCGGCGGCCACCGTGAGGCGCTGTTCGCCTTGGGCCGTGAAGGCAGCCTGTTTCTCTGGCAGCGCGGCTCCGAGAAGTGGCTGGAGCTGCGCCCCGAAGGTCATCCGATAGGCCGCAACCGCCTGGAGAACTGGGCGAGCTCGGTCAGCCTGTGCCCCGCCGAACATGGCCAGAACCTGCTCTTGGCTGGCGATGAAGGCGCGGTGCTGGTCAAGGTCGATCCGCTGAACCTCAAATACCGCTGCCAACGCCGCGACGGCCGATCGCTGGCCGGTCCCGGCGACCTTGAAGATCAATCCTTCCTGCCCTTGGTACTAGAGGACGGAGGTGTCTGCCTGATCAGTCCCAGCGCCAATGGCTGGGAGCGCTACCCAGTAGAAGGTGCCGATGCTGCGCAGATGACCCGCTTGTCCGCTCCGATTCGCGACCACGCGTCCCGCCGCCTACTGTGGATTGGCGAACACGGTTACCTGAGCATGCGCCAGGGCCAGGCCTTGCAAGCCCAGTGGCACCCGTGGCCCAACGGCGCCACCGCCATGCCCGAGCAGGGGCCACCATTTCAGGACGGTTACGGCCTGTGGCAACTGATCTTTACAGCCGAGGGCCAGAGCTATCTGCAGTTGGACCCGGGTGCGACCGACCAGCCCAAGCCCATCAAAGGCTATCGCCTGGGCACCGGGCACTTGAGCTTCAAGTACAACATTCGCCTGGAGCGTCCATGGGACATCCACGACGAAAGCATCACGCCGACCACCCGTGAAGTGGTGTATCCATTTATCGAGTTCAGCACCGACAAGCTCCTACTTTCGATGCGCGTGGAGCAGAACAGCACCCTCGACGACTTCTTCAAGGGCGAGCAGCCGGTGGATGCGCAGTACCGTCTAGAACAGGTCGGCGGCAGCGGTTTCGGGCTCAAGGCCCATGTCAGCCGACCGTGGAATGCCCAGTGGTTCTTTTTCGATAACGCGTTGTGGCTGTATATCGATTCTTCCGGAGCGCTTTACCGATGGAACGCCTGACCCTGATGCTACGCCGTGGCTTGTTGCTGATTCTGGCCCTGGGCAGCACGGGCGCTGTCGCCGAGCCGATGCGCCAGGTATTCCTGGTGCAGAACTCCGGCTGGATGGAACCCTTCTATGTGGACCCGGCGTCTTCGTTCAAACCGCTGGTGATCAAGCTGGCGGCCGCTGCGGCCGGCAATTCGGAAGTAGTGATCGGCGGCTTCAACCAGGCCGATGCCCAGCACCCGTCGCCGGAATGGACCTATCGCGGGCCCGGCACCCACGACAAACTTGCCGCCAGCGTCAATCAGTTGAGCCTGGTGCGCAAAGCCGGCGGCGCCTACGCTGACACCGACTTCAAGGAAGCGCTGCTGGCGGCCATCAAAACCGCCCTTGAGGGCCGTGAAGGGATTGTCTGGATCATCACCAACAACAAGAACAGCCCCAACAACAGCAGCGAAACTTCGCTCAAGAACCGCGAGTTCTATGACCTGCTGCACAACGAAGCCAGTATCACCCGGATCGCCGCATTTCCGCAGAAAATGCCGGTGACAGGTCCCAACTACCAGGCCAACGGCTTGATGATTTATGCACTGGCCTATGGCGATAACGCCGGCAAGATCCTGGAGCAGATCCTGGCCCAGCCCGCCCTGGCGACTCTGCTCAAGGACAACCGGGTACGGCTCAAGCCGCTGACCCAGTCGGCGGTACGCTTTATCCCCACCGGCGTGCAGGACACCCCGGACGTCAGTGCCGAACTGGCCCCGGACCAGCAGACCCTAATCCTCAATATCAACGTCGACAGCTCGCCAAAAACCGCGGTGCTGCTGGGCAAGTTCGAAAACCAGTTCAACCCGTACCAGATCCACGACGCGAAAATCGAGATGAACCTGGACATGCCGGGTGAAGCTCTCCAATCGAGCATCTCCCTCGACCGCCTGACGGACTTGGAGCCCGGTGCCCGTTCCAGCGAGGCTGCGATCAGCCTGCAACTACCGCCTTTGCCGTCCCAATGGTCGAGCGAGGTGATTCTCTCCAGCGGCTACCAGCGCGCCGGAACCATTGAGGTGCGCCTGAGCGAGCAGCAACTGCGCATCTCCCAGGACTTCATCGCGAAGATGAACGAGCTGTTCCCTGGCGATGCACTGCCGGACGTGTTTATCCCGTCCAGCGAAGCCAGCACCTCTTCGACCGTACTGCCGATCGTGCTACGCATCAGTTACCCGCTGGGGCCGGTGCTGTTGCTGTTCGGGCTGTTCCTGCTGCTGTTGATCGCGGCACTGGTGGGCAAAAGCATGATCGCCGGCAAGAAAGCCGTGACCGTGATGGTGGAGGGCGTAGCCCAGCACTATCCGCTAAAACCCTTTAGCAGTGCCAACGTCTACGACGCCCGACAGAACAAGGTCGCGACCATCAAGCGCGGCCTGTTCGGAGTCAAGCTCCTGGACAAGGCTCCCGACACTGCTGTGCGCCTCAAGTAACCCTCACCCAAGAATCCCCAAGGAAGTTGAACATGGCCCAGACCAGCACCCTGCCAGCCCCGATTGAAAGCGAAGCACCGGCAGCACCGGCCAACACCACCAACAGCACCTTGAGCGTGCCGTCGCCGATCGGCCTGGATCTGGGTCCGAAAAAAGTCGACAGCCGCGACGCCCTGATCGGGGTGGCGGTGCTGGTGGTCCTGGCGATCATCTTCTTCGTGATTAAGAACGCCTACGCCAACTGGCGCGTACGTGAGCGAGTAGCACCGAGCCGCGCCAACGCCTCCGGCTGGTTCCTGTTCCTCGGCCTGCTGATGGTCGCGACCATGGCAGTGCTGGCAGTGATCAACTCCGGCCAGTTCCTGGCTCCGCTGTACTTGGCACCGCTGGGCGGCGTTGCGGCCATCTCCCTGGTTGCCTGGCTGATGACCTTCTCGGCCAAGCGCTGAGTCATCGCTGCCTGATGGTCGGGGGTGCGCTGCGCGCCCGGCCTGTCTCACCCCAATAGCGGATCAATTGCCAAGCTGACTTGGCCAGCCCACCCGGGCTCATGGAGTTTCTGATGAACGAGAGTGCACAACCTTCCGGCCAGGCAGCAGCCCCGCAGGTCAGTGAAAAGATCCACCCAACCTTGTTCATCGCCCTCGGCGGCACAGGCATGAAGGTCAACATCCGCCTGCGCCGGCGCATCCTCAATGCCATTTGGGGTGGCAACAACCAGGTGCAGCAGATTTCCGACTTCCCCCTGGTGCAGTTCGTCAACTTCGACCTCGATTCGGGTGAAGTGACCCAGGACGGCAAGTCGATCAAGACCGACGTGCTGGCCGAGCAGGTGGCCTTCACCTCCGAAGAAAAGATCATCGAGCCGCTCAACCTGAGCAAGTACACGCACTCCATCGATGAGCTCAACCGCCATCGTGAAGTGGCCGAGTGGTTCCCTTTGACCCCGGAAAAGATCAAGAGCCTGGGCATCGATCCGTCCAAGGGGGCCGGGCAGATCCGCGCCCTGTCGCGCCTGTACTTCTTCGACAAGTACCCGAGCATCCGCGACAAGCTGCGCAGCAAGATCGGGCGCCTGCTGAGCAACATAGGCACCCAAGCCGACAAGCTGAAAAAGCTCGGCCTGGAAATCGACCCGGGCAAGATCCGCGTGGTGATCACCGGCTCCGCCGCCGGTGGTACCGGTTCGGGCTCGTTCCTGGACATGGGGTTCCTGGCCAAGGCCATCCTCAAGGAAAACAACATCGCCGGTAAGGTCGACCTGTTCCTGGTGCTGCCGGGCGGCTTCGGCTCGTACAACGCCGAGCGCGTACAGGCCAACGGCTATGCGGCGCTGATGGAGCTGGAAACCTGCATGCGCGGCAACCCGCTGCTCAAGCACTGGGACGCCACCGACAACCTGTTTATCGACAACCGTCCCTACGACGACGTGTACATCATCGATAACAGCAACGTCGCCCAGGCCAAGACCAGCGACCAGGAAGACATCTACGAGATGCTCTCGGATGCGCTGTTCACCGACTTCACCTCCCAGGATTTCGCCAACAAGAAGCGCTCGATCGCGGTCAACCAGAACCAGCACAAGATCCGCTCCTACAGCGTGAGCCTGCCCCAAGACTACGGCAGCGACACCAAGCTGCACTTCCCGCGCTCGTACTCCTCCCTGGGCCAGGCGGTGCTCGACACCCAGGTCGACGCCCGCCAGCACGTTCGCCTCAATCGCCAGGTGCAGCAGATGCTCAAGGCGTTCTTCGGGGTGGCCAACGCCAATAACGCGGTCAACGACAATCGCCCGACCGACAAGGAACGCGATGAGTTCCTGCGCGAGCAACTGAACGTCACCCCACGGACCTTCACCGAGTTGCCGGACTTCCTGTCCCGCGTCGAGCTGACCCTGGCCACGGGAGAGTTCACCCACTACCAGATCGCCGACGACCTGCTGCAGGTCGAGGGCGACAACAGCATCACCGCTCAGATCGAGCAGAAAACCGAAAGCCTGTTCGAACGCCTGCAAAACGGCGGGGCGGACAAGGACCAGTGGCTGACCCACGTGCGAGAAATCCAGCAACAGCTGGAGCGCGACACCAAGGGCAGTTCGGTGGACAGCGCCGAGCGCAACCACGAAGTGCGGATCAAGGAAAACCGCAAGAAGCGCATCGCTGAACTGGTGCGTGAAGACGCCTTGCCCGAGAAGCTGTTCCGACGCCTGGACGATGACGAGCGCGGCGGCCTGGATTACACCCTGGCGCTGGTGGAAATGCTCAAGGACCGCCTGGAAAACGAAGGCACCGGGATCATCCCGGCCCTGGAAAAGAACGCCGCGCGCTTCAAGGAACTGTCGGAAAAACTCGAGTCCTCGGAGCTGGCTCGCGAGTTCGAGCGCCTCAAGGAAACCACCGGTTCAGGCTTGCTCGCACGCCTGAGCGGCAAGGACAAGCAAGCCGACACCGTGCTGGTCCAGGTCAAGGACACCCTGCGCGAAAGCCTGCTGTTCTACGTACGCCATGTCGCCGCCCGTGAGGCTGCGCAGCTGCTGCGCGAGATCTCCGAGTGGCTGGGCCGCAAGGAGTCGGTGGACCAGAACGGTCGCGCCATCTGGAACGGCTTCGTCGGCCGCCTGCAGGATGGCCGCAACGCGGTCGACAGCCTGCTCAAGCGCATCGACACTGACATCACCAAGATCGACGCCAGCATCAAGGAAAAACACGCCACCCTGATTCCCCTGGCGCCGGTGCAAGGCAACGAAGAGCCGGCCACCAATGGCGCGGATGTGCGCGAGTGGGCCAAGGACGCGTTCAAGGATTTCGGCGGCTCGAAAGTGCTGTTCGGCAAGTTGCAGACCGAGGAGGGCCAGGAAGAGCTGCTGCTCAAGCTGCGCAATAAATCCGTGCAGCAACTGCCGAAGAACGCGCAGCGCATCGACCCGCTGATGAGCGCCCTGGCAGCCCTGAACCCGGAAGAGCAGCGCGAGAAATTCCGCCAGCTGCTGCAACGGGCCATGCCGTGGGTGCCGCTGAACCTCACTGGCGGTTTCGATATCGGCCAGAAGCTCTACACCTGCCTGATCGGCGTGCATGACCATGCCGAGTTCAAGCGCGTATACGGCGCGACGCTCGGCCAATGCCTCCCACAGGGTACGGCTATCAACGCCAGCGATATCCAGTTCGTGGAGTCGGGGATCCCCGGCAAACTGATCTGCTTCACCGAATTGAGCGGCTTCCCGCTGCCGGCGCTGACCCCGCTGTCGACCTACCTGGCCAGCTACCGCAAGGAAAGCGCGGCGATCCCGCTGCATGTGCACAAGCGCATCAGCCAGTTCGTGCAGCCGATCCAGTTCACCCAGGAGCAGTACCGCCAGTTCGCCGAGGACTTCAAACTCTACCTGCACGCGATTGCCCTGGGAGTGCTCAAGCGCCTGGACAACGGCCTGTACGAGTTCTTTATCGACAAGGAAGACTTCACCATCGGCGACGAATTCTCCATTCGTCAAAGCGGCCTGAAGCCGGTGCACCGCAGTGACATCGAAGCCCAGGTGCGTGACCGCACCCTGAGCCTCAAGGAGGTGCAGATCGCGGCGCTGATCGCCCTGTTCGATGACATGAGCCGCAGTGCCTACAAGGCGCAAAAACGCATCGACGAGCATGGCGCTTCGGAACCGTTCAGGCCTTCCCGTACAAGATTGCCGAGCTGCTGAAAAAAGAGTACCTGGCCCGCCTCAAGCGCCAGGCCGGTGACCGCGACCAGGAGCTGGTGAAGTTGGCCGAAAGCTACCTGGGGCGCTTCAGCCAGCGCGTGATCGGCTCCCGGGCCGACGTCTACGCCGATGAAGTGCATGCCGACCACGAAGAAAAACTCAGCGTCACCAAGGAGTTTTTTCGCCGAGGGCTGGCTGGAGAACCTGCTCAAGCCGGTGGCGGCGCCGTTTGCCGGCCAAGCGCCTGCGGCACCGGGCTTTGCCGCGCCACCGCCGATGGCCGGCGGCGCGCTGCCACCACCGGTGGCGGCAGTGCAGTACAGCTATCACCTGAACGTCGCAGGGACCAATTACGGCCCCTACACCTCGGCGCAGTTGCAGCAATACGTGCAGACCGGGCAAGTGACCCGCGACAGCATGCTGTGGCGTGAAGGCATGGCCGCCTGGCTCAGCGCCGGGCAGATCCAGGAGTTGGCCCACCTGTTCGCCCCAGCGGCAGGCAGTCCACCGCCACTGGGCGGCCCAGCCATGCCGCCACCGCTCTGAACCAAGCGAAGACGAGAACCCTATGTCAGCGTCAGTCAAAGCCGCCGAGTTTCCCGCTACCTGCGCCAACAGCGCCTGTGGCCGGACACTCTGCGGGCCGGTGAAACACTGCCCGTACTGTGGCGTCGCCGCGCAACCGCCGATCTCGGCCAAGGCCCCCGTGGCGGTGGCCGCCAAGGAGCCCGCCAGCCCGCCACCGGTGGTCGAACCCAAGGCCGCCGCACTGAAGTTCGAGCTACCGGCGACCCCTGCGCCAGCCACGCCGCAGCCCGTGCCACCCGCGCCGGCAGCCCCGCCGACCCCACCCGTGGCACCGCCTGCGGATAAACCCAAGGGCCTGCTGAAAAAGATCGTGATCGGTGCGCTGGTCCTGGCACTGCTGGCGCTCTATGGCATGAACCAGCTCGGCTCACGCAACAGTCAGCGCGACCTGGAGCAGGTGCTGCTCGCTGGCCAGCAATGCCTGCGCCAGGGCGACTACAACTGCGCGCTGGATAAAGCCGAACAGGTCCTGCAGAAAAACAGCAAGGACCCGGCGGCCCTGAGCCTGTTGAATCGGGCCAAAGACGGCTTGAAGCAGGTTCAGCGCGACAAAGACCTGGCGGAACAGGCACGGCTCAAGGAGCAGGATCGCAAGGCCCAGCAAGACGCTGCCGACCAGCGCAAGCGCGCCGAAGAGCAGGCCCGGCGCGAGCAGGAAGCCAAGGCCGCGGCGCAGGTCCAGTCGATCCCGGCACCCGCACCGCAGCCCAGCACGCCACCACGTTCCACCACTCGCATCGAGCAGAACAACGGTGCCGCCAACATGGTCGGCCGCTCGCTGAACGAGGCACGCAAGGCTTTGATCCGTCGCGACTACCAGAGCGCGATCACCGTCGCACGGTTGGTGCTCAACATGGACCCGGGCAACCGCGAGGCACAGAACATCATCAACCAGGCCACGCGCCAGCAATCCCAGGCCCTGAACCGGACCACCATCGAATGATGACGCCGGCCTCCCTTCGATCACTTGGAAATCATCCATGACCCAGCACCCGCGTTCCCCCAATAAGCGTTTGCTTGCCCTGGGCCTTGTATCGATCTTCGGCCTGCAAAGCTGTGCCAACATCGACTCCAAGAGCATGAACCCGACCGGCTGGAGCGGCAGCGACTGGCTCAAGTGCGGTCTAGCCATCGCCGCCGGGGCCGCTGCGGGGGCAGCGGTCAGCGGCAAGAAGGATCGCGGGGTCGGCGTCGTAGCCGGTACGGCCGCAGGTATCGCCGTGTGCTTCGTGATCAACGCCAAGTCGGTGCAGACCCAGTCGCCCCAGGAAGTCGAGGCGCAGTACCGCAAAAGCGGCAAGAAGGCCCCTGCCGAGCCGCAGGTGGTCAGCTACCAGACCAGCATCCAGCCCGGCAGCACCATCAAGCGCGGCCAGCCGATCAAAGTGGTGTCCAACATCGTGGCCATCGATGGCAGCCGCCAGGCCGTCAACGAGATCAAGGAAGAAGTGCGCCTGTATGAGCCGGGCGCCACCACCGCGTTCAAGGAAGGCACCAAGGTCGCCAACGAGAAGCCCGGCAGCGGCGGTTACGAAAACACCTTCACCATCACCCTGGACAACCAGGTGCCGCAAGGCGTGTACCGCGTCGACACGTCGGTGCTGCTCAACGGCAAGCCAGTCAACACCCGCAGCAATAACGTGCAACTGGTGATGATCGACGCCGACACCTATCAGATCGCCTACCTTGACTGAAATGCCTGATGGGGGGCGCCCGTCGGGCGCCTCTGGGCAAACCGCATGGATCGCTGGAGACACACGCATGACCGAATCCGGGTATGAGGTTCGCCCCACGCTTTTTATCGCGCTGGGCAATACCGGCAGCCGGGTCGGCCTGCACCTGCGCAAGCGCTTGCTGGCCACCTCCTGGCGCGAGGGGCAACGCATCGAGCGCCTCGCCGACTTCCCCCTGGCGCGCTTTATTCGGTTCCACCCGAGTGACTTCCAGGTCTGGGAGCGGGGTCTGGAGCCCGCGCAGCCCGAAGCCTGTTTTCGGATCGATGAAATCATCAGTGGCCCGTTCGACCCCGAGGCCGAGCTGGACTCGCCCGACGTCGCTAAATGGTCGCCCCTGACCTCGCAGACCATGAAGCACTGGGGAATCGAGCCGATGAAATACCATCGGCTTCGCGGTTTTTCCCGCCTGTACTGCCTGACCCAGGCCGAACAGATCCGCGCCAGGGTGCGTCAGGCCCTGCACCACCTGCACACCTGCGACCCCACGCAAGACGCCGAGGTCCAGCGTCTTGGCCTCAATGTGAGCCGGGACCGCATCAATATCGTCATAATCGCTTCGGCCGCGGGCAGCTACGGTTCGGGGTCGTTTCTGCAGGTCGGCGATCTGGTCCGGCAGACGCTTGCCGAACAGAACATCCCCGGGCGTATCGCCTTGCATCTGCTACTGGCCGGCGGGGCGATGCACATCGAGCCGGAGCGGGCACAGGCCCAAAGCTACGCCGCACTGATGGAGCTGGAAACTCGCGGGCGTGGTTATACGACCGCGCACGACGACAACCCGGAGGGGCCGTTCGACGACCTCTATGTGTTCGACACCTGCAACCTCGCGCAGCGTCGCTGTGAGGAGCCTGAAGACCTGCCGTTGATGCTCGGCGACATGCTGTTCAACGATTTGGCCAATCCGCCGCTGAGCGAGAAAAAATGGATCATGAGTAGCATCCATCGCCAGTACACCATCCGTAGTCATAGAGTGGAACTGCCGGAAGAGTTCGAAAATACCCCCGCCCTACGGAACCCCATGAGCTATTCCAGCCAGGGGCATGCCGAGCTGTACGCGACATACCGGCCCGACGGCCTGGCCGACCTGCACCTGAGCGGCCACGCCCAGCCGCTGCTCAGCGGGTTGATGGCGCCACAGGAAGGCGAAGACCCACTGCTCGCCCTGTTGGCCGGCCTGACTGCGCAAGACCTGCGCCGGGTATTGAGCCTGTGGCTGGAACAGGCCATGCCCTGGGCCAACCTGGAGCTTGAACCCGGCCGCGGAACCAACCCTAGCGGTTACCTGTGTCTGCTCAGCGTGCCGCAACCTGCCGAGTTCAGGCGCCTGTACGGTGAGCTGCTGAGTCAATGCCTGCCCGCACTGCCAGGCCTGCGCCCGAATGACCTGCAATTCATCGATTGTCAGGTCTCTGGGCGGCTGGTCGCCTCCATGCGCTTGAGCGGCTTTGCCATGAACGCCTTGCGCGACCTGCCCGACTACCTGGCCAACTACCGCAAGCAGGCACAGCAGCGTCCCTTGCACGTGAACAAGTACGCCAACTGCCATCCGCTGATCTTCGACCAGGCGCACTACCTGGCCTTGGCGCGCGACCTGCGCCTGTATCTGCAAGCCATTGCCCTGGGCGAATTGACCCGCACCCCGGGGCAGGCCTACGAGTTCATGGACCAAGGCGAGGCCTTTGGCATCGGCACCGAGCCGGCCATTCGCCAATACGGGTTGCGGGCCCCTCATCGGCAGCTGCTCTCGACGCGGGTGCAGGCGCGTTTGAGCCAGCCGCGCCCGGCACTGCTTGCCGCGCTGTGCGCGCTGTTCGAGTACTTAGGGCACGACGCTTACAAAAGCCTGAGAGTGGTCGATGAAAATGGGATAGCCGAGCCGGCGTGCTCATTGCCCAGGGAGCTCAGCGCCATCCTGCGCAGCGAATCCTTCAGGCTCCTGCGCGAGCAGGCGCCTGAACACGCCGAAGCCCTGATCGAGCAGGCGCAAAATCAATTGCCGGCGATCACCCGTTCGATCAGCGGCTCAAAAGGCGATGTCTATGTCTCTGAAGTCGTCCTGCACCACAGCGAGAAACTCCAGCTGCGCCCGGAGTGCTTCGACCCTGGCTGGCTGGAGGCCTTGTTCAACCCGAGGATTCAGGCAGCACAGGCCGCGGCGCAGCATGCCAGGGACAGTCAGGCGCGCTATCACCTCAACGTCGGCGGCGTCGAATACGGCCCTTACAGCTTTCTTGAGCTGCAACACTACGTCAGCACCGGGCAGATCACGCGCCACAGCTTGCTGTGGCGTCCGGGCTTGAGCCAGTGGTCTGTCGCTGAGACCCAGGCGGAGCTGGCGGGCCTGTTCACACCGCCTGCGGCGCCCCCCAGCGAGCCGCCGATGCCGGGCTAGAGCTGTTCTTGCGGCTCTTGCGGCAACTGCTCATCCAGATGCAGCCAGGGCAGCCGGCTGTCCGTCCAGATGTGCCGGTCCGCCGGTGCCTGTTCGGGGTGGTCCAGGGTGGCGATGGTCACATCGATGCTGTCCGGGCTCAGGCTGGTCACCAGCGCCAGCTGCGCACCGCAGTTCGAGCAGAAGTAACGCACGCAGCTTGGCGAAGACTCATAACGCGCCGGCGTACCCTGCAGCCACTGGAAAGCCGAGGCGGGCAGGGTGATCCACGTAGTCACCAGGCCACCGCTGACTCGGCGACAGATCGAGCAATGGCAATGGGCGATGTCTCGCAATGGGCCGCTGAACTGATAACGCAGCCCGCCACAGTGGCAACCGCCCTGGTGTAATTCGCTCATGTGTCGCGCTCCCTGAAGCCCCAAGTTCGTCACTTTATGCCGCTCATCGGCTACCTGAACATCTGTCCAATCCTTTCACCAGCGAAAGGTAGCTGAAAGCTTCCCCGATTAGGATCGCCTCCACTACCGGCAACAGACCGGTTGGCCACTGTGAACGTTTCGACGTTTTGCGGCCCAATTAACAACAACAATGGTGATTCTGATGTTTGCTCGTACCCGCCTCGTTGCACCCACTCCACCCGTACGCCTCGCGCTTCCCGTTCTGCGCTGACCCCACCCGGTTCGCCATTCCCTAGCCGCGCCACGCCTGGAGTATCCCTATGCTGACTTTCCTTGGCTTCGCCATGGTCATCACCTTCATGTTCCTGATCATGACCAAGCGCCTGTCGGCGCTGATCGCCCTGATCATCGTGCCCATCCTGTTCGCCCTGTTCGGCGGTTTCGCGCCGAAGATCGGCCCGATGATGCTCGAAGGCATCACCAAGCTGGCGCCCACCGGCGTGATGCTGATGTTCGCCATTCTGTACTTCGCCCTGATGATCGACTCCGGCCTGTTCGACCCGGCCGTGCGCAAGATCCTCAAGCTGGTCAAGGGTGACCCGCTGAAGGTCTCGGTCGGTACCGCCGTGCTCGCCCTGGTGGTGTCCCTGGACGGTGACGGCGCCACCACCTACATGATCTGCGTGGCCGCCATGCTGCCGCTCTACAGCCGCATCGGCATGAGCCCGCGGATCATGGCCGGTCTGATCATCCTCGCCGGCGGCGTGATGAACATGACCCCCTGGGGCGGCCCGACGGCCCGTGCGGCCAGCGCCTTGCACGTGGACCCATCAGACATTTTCGTACCGATGATCCCGGCCATGCTGGCGGGCGTGGTGGCGATCCTGGCGATTGCCTATATGTACGGCAAGCGTGAACGTGCGCGTCTGGGTGAACTGCACCTGCAAGGCGACGAGATCGACCATAGCGAAATCAGCGTCTCGCAATTCCCCGATGCCCGTCGTCCGAAACTGATCTGGTTCAACGGTGGCCTGACCCTGGCCCTGATGTGCGCGCTGATTGCCGGCCTGTTGCCGCTGCCGGTGCTGTTCATGGTGGCCTTCAGCATCGCGATGATCGTCAACTACCCGTGCCTGCAACAGCAGAAAGACCGCGTCGCGGCCCATGCCGGCAGCGTACTGGCGGTGGTCGGGCTGATCTTCGCGGCGGGCATCTTCACCGGCATCCTGTCGGGCACCGGCATGGTCGACGCCATGTCCAAAAGCCTGCTGGCGGTGATCCCGGAAGCGTTGGGGCCTTACCTTGCAGTCATCACCGCGCTGGTAAGCATGCCGTTCACTTTCTTCATGTCCAACGACGCCTTCTACTACGGCGTGCTGCCGGTGCTGGCCGAAGCCGCCAGCCACTACGGCATCACCGCCGTGGAAATGGCACGTGCCTCGATCGTCGGTCAGCCCGTCCACTTACTGAGCCCATTGGTGCCATCGACCTACCTGTTGGTGGCCCTGGCCGGGATCGAATTCGGCGACCATCAGCGCTTCACCTTGAAGTGGGCAGTGCTGGTGTGCCTGTGCATAATGTTTGCTGCCTTGCTGATGGGGATTTTTCCGCTGTTCAGCACTCTATAAAAGCAACGACTCTTCGCCCAGGCCGGCCATCGTGCCCTGGGCGATCTAACACTCGCTCAAAGGAATACACATGGAATGGCTGACCAACCCGGAAATCTGGGTTGCCTTCTTAACCCTGACCGCCCTCGAGATCGTCCTGGGTATCGATAACATCATCATGATTTCGATCCTGGTCAGCCGCATGCCCAAACACATGCAGGCGCGGACCCGGATTTTCGGTCTGGCCCTGGCCATGATCACGCGGATCCTGTTGCTGCTGTCGATCACCTGGGTCATGCGCCTGACTGCCGACCTGTTCGTGGTCTTCGGCCAAGGCATCTCCGGGCGGGACATGATCCTGTTCTTCGGTGGCCTGTTCCTGCTGTGGAAAAGCTCGCAAGAGATGTACCACGCACTGGAAGGCGAAGACGAAACCAACGAAGAGCCTTCGGGCAAGGGCGGCAACTTCCTCTACACCATCATCCAGATCGCGATCATCGACATCGTGTTCTCACTGGACTCGGTGATCACGGCCGTCGGCATGGTCTCCCACGTTCCAGTGATGGTTGCAGCGATCGTCGTCGCCGTGCTGGTGATGATGCTGGCCGCGGGCACCATCAGCGACTTCATCGACAAGCACCCGTCGCTGAAAATGCTGGCGCTGTCCTTCCTGCTGGTGGTGGGTACCGTGCTGATCGCCGAAGCCTTCGAAGTGCATGTGCCAAAAGGCTACGTCTACTTCGCCATGGCGTTCTCCCTGGCCGTGGAAGCGGTGAACATCAAGATGCGCACCGCCATCGCGAAAAAGAAGAAACAGCAAGATCCGGTAAAGCTGCGCAAAGACATTCCGGGCCAATAAGCCCAACGCGCGTGACACCAAAAGGGGCCCTCGGGCCCCTTTTTCACGCCTGTAAAAAGCTGTTTTCATGACAGTTTTGTTTCAATCGACGGTTTAGCTATGCGATGCTGGCGCGCAGGGCGTTCGCCAACTACAGCTTAAACAAACCTATTAGAACGTCGCGCCACACTGTCTATCTGCCCCTTTGGGGCCATTCACCCCAGGGGGGCCCTGTATGCTGACCCTGCTCAATTTGCTCTCTGCCGTCGCCTTGCTGATTTGGGGCACGCACATCGTCCGTACCGGCATCCTGCGGGTCTACGGTTCCAACCTGCGCCATGTCATCGGCCAGAACATGGCCCGCCGCCCCCTGGCCTTTATCGCTGGGATCCTGGTCACTGCCATGGTCCAGAGCAGCAACGCCACGGCGATGCTGGTGACCTCTTTCGTCGGCCAGGGGCTGATGGCCCTGACCCCGGCCCTGGCAACCATGCTCGGCGCCGACGTCGGTACGGCATTGATGGCCCGGGTGCTGACCTTCGACCTGTCGTGGCTGTCACCACTGCTGATTTTTCTCGGGGTGATCTTCTTCCTGTCGCGCAAGCAGACCCGCGCCGGCCAGTTGGGCCGGGTCGGCATCGGCCTGGGCCTGATCATCCTGGCCCTGCAACTGATCGTTGAAGCCGCCGCCCCCATTACCCACGCTCAGGGGGTGAAAGTGCTGTTCGCCTCCCTGACCGGCGACATCCTCCTCGATGCCCTGATGGGCGCCGTGTTCGCCATGGTCTCGTACTCCAGCCTGGCGGCGGTGCTGCTCACCGCCACCCTGGCCGGCGCCGGGGTGATCAGCCTGCCCGTGGCCATTGGCCTGGTGATCGGCGCCAACATCGGCAGCGGGGTGCTGGCCTTCCTCAGCACCAGCATGCAGAACAGCGCCGGGCGCCAGGTGGCGCTGGGCAGCCTGCTGTACAAGCTGATTGGGTTGCTGCTGATCATTCCCGTGCTCGACCCCCTGGCCCACTGGATGGACAGCCTGGACTTCAGCCCCCAGGAAGTGGTGATCGGTTTCCATCTGCTGTACAACAGCGCCCGCTGCCTGTTGCTGCTGCCCACCGTCGGGCCCATGGCCAAGCTCTGTGCCTGGCTCCTGCCGGAACGCGCGGAAGCCAACGGCCGTGCCCGTCCCCGGCACCTGGACCCCACCGCGCTGGTCACCCCCAGCCTGGCCCTGGCCAACGCCGCCCGGGAAACCCTGCGCATCGGTGACCTGATCGACAACATGCTCGAAGCCATGCTCGATGTGCTGCAGGGCAAACAGACCGCCGTCACCCTGGAGATGCGCAACCTCAGCGACGACGTCGAGTCCCTCTACAGCGCCATCAAGCTGTACCTGGCGCAAATGCCCCGGGAAGACCTGAGCGAGCAGGACAGCCGCCGCTGGGCCGAGATCATCGAGCTGGCGATCAACCTCAAGCTCGCCGGCGACCTGATCGAACGCATGCTGCGCAAGGTCCAGCAGCAGAAAACCTCCCAGCGGCGCTCGTTCTCCGAGGTCGGCCTGGAAGAGCTGGCCGGCCTGCACGCCCAATTGATTTCCAACCTGCGCCTCGGCTTGTCGGTGTTCCTCAGCGCCGACCCGGAAAGTGCCCGCCAACTGCTGCGGGAGAAACGCCGCTTCCGCGCCCAGGAACGGCGCCTGGCCCACGCTCACGTCAGCCGGCTGCAACGCAAGATCGTCCAGAGCATCGAAACCAGCTCCCTGCACCTGGAGCTGATCGCCGACATGAAGCGCCTCAACTCGCTGTTCTGCAGCAGCGCCTACGTGGTCCTGGAAACGTCGGAAACCGGTGCCCTGGCCGTGGACGATATGGCTGACATCACCCATTCACCCTGAACGTCCAGGATGGATCGAAGTCGTAGAACTTACGCACGCCGTAAGGAAACCCCGTTATGCGTTGTCTGTTGTTGGCCTGCCTGCTGCTGAGCTCGGCTCATTCGTTTGCCCTGGACCGCTTCCAGGTCGAGGGCTACTTGCTGCCCAACGGCCTGCAAGTGCTGCTCAAGCCGGGCACAGAGCGCGGCCACGTGGCCATCCGCCTGGTGGTGGGGGTGGGCCTGGATGACTTCAGCTGCGCCGACAAGGAACTGCCGCACCTACTGGAACACCTGCTGTTCAGCGGGATCGACGGCGGCGACGAGGGCAACCTCGAAGAGCGCATGCAAGCCCTGGGGGGCGAATGGAACGCCTACACCAGTAACGCCGACACCACCTTCGTCATCGAGGCGCCGGCGCGCAATCAGCGCAAGGTCCTCGACCTGCTGCTGGCCGTGCTGACCCGCACCCACATCGACAACAACGCCATCGCCGCCGCCAAACAGGTGGTCGAGCGCGAAGATGGCGGCCACTACTCACACCTGCAACGCTTCCTCGATCGCCAGGACCTGGGCCACAAGGCCAGCAACCAACTGGCCGTGGAACTGGGGCTCAAATGCGCCGAGCGCGCCGAAGTGCAGCACCTGACCCAGGCGCAGTTAGAGGACGTACGCGAGCACTGGTACGCGGCCAACAACATGACCCTGATCATTGTTGGCGACCTCGACCGCCTGCTGCCCGCTTACCTGGAGCGCACCTATGGCCAGCTCCCGGCGGTGGACCCACGCGAGCACCCCGGCTTGCCGGAGATCCAGGGCCACGCAGCGGCCGAGCGCAACCTGACCCTGGGCTGGGTCGGCAACGGCGCCAAGCTACATTGGCTGTTTCCCGAGCCGGTGCTCGACGAGCAACACGATGCGACCTTCGACCTGCTCAAGGAATACCTGGACTGGGCCCTCTACCAGCGGTTGCGCCTGGATCACGAGCTGTCCTACGGGCCCTGGAGCGATCGCCAAGTCTTCGGCGGGGTAGGCTTTCTCAGCCTGAACGCCGACCTGGACCGGGACGATGTGCCCCAAGCCCGGCAGGTGATCGATGAGCTCAAGGCGCGCTTGCTCAAGGACGGCCTCGACCCGGCCACCTTTGAACGCCTGAAACAGGCAGCCATTGCCCGGCAAGCCTGGGCGACCCAAGGCAACAGTGCCCTGGCGGACTATTACTGGAGCGCCCTGGGCGACTACGACAACGGCCGCTTCAGCGACCCGGCCAAACGCCTGCAAGCGGTCAGCCTGAAGCAGGCCAACCAGGCCCTGGGGCAATTGCTCGAACAACCGGGCTACCTGCGCGTCGAGCAACCGTTGCTCAGTGATGAGCAAGTGCTGTGGCTGGCCGCCGGCCTGCTCGGGCTGATCGGCCTGGCCCTGCTGGGTTGGCGCCTGCGACGCCACGCCAAGCTGGACCGCTGAGGCGGACGAGGGCGCCGGGTCCCTCGCCACAACCCCGCGCCGACGTTATCCTGTCGCGGATTTTTCCTGCCAAGACTGTGAACCCGCCCCATGCCTAACTGGACTCACTACATACAGCGCCTGCTCGAACTGATGAAGCGCTATCCAGGGGTGATTGCGCTCGGCGGTTTCATCTCCGGGGTCGGCAGTTTCATCCTGGTGGATCGCCAGCAAAGCCTGGCCACCTGGATCGCCGTGATCATGCTGGTGAGCTGGGTCTGGCTGATGCTGGAGAACAGCCTGACCCAGCTGTTCACCAAGGTCTTCAAGCGGGAAATCCCCCAGCCCTTGCTGCGCTACGCCACGCAGATGATCCACCAGGAAAGCCTGTTCTTCGTCTTGCCGTTCTTCTTCATCACCACCAGCTGGAACAGCGGCCAACTGGTGTTTACCGGCCTGCTCGGCGCCGCGGCCCTGGTGTCCATCACCGACCCGCTGTACTACAAATGGCTGGCACCCCGGCGCTGGCTGTTCCTTGCCCTGCACACCCTGACCCTGTTCGCGGCGCTGCTCACGGCCCTGCCGATCATCTTGCACCTGACCACCTCCCAGAGCTTCAAACTGGCCCTGGGCATCGCCATGCTGTTGTCGTTTCCCAGCCTGGCGTCGATCTTCCCGATTCGCAGCCTGCGCAGCGCCCTAGCAGTGCTGAGCATCACCCTGGCCATCGGCGGCACCGGCTGGCTGCTGCGCTCCTGGGTACCGCCGGCGACCCTGTGGCTGACCGAAGACGCCATCAGCACCGAGCTGCAGGACCGCACGCCGGGCGACGGCCTGGAAGAGATCAGCGCCAGCCAGGTGCGCAGCACTGGGGTCTACGCCTACACCGCGATCAACGCACCGCGTGGGCTGGACGAGCGCATCTATCACGTCTGGCAATTCAACGGCAAAGAGGTGGACCGCATCGCCCTGGATATTCACGGCGGGCGCAAAGAGGGCTACCGGGCCTGGTCGCGCAAGCAGAACTTCCCGGCCAACCCCGTGGGGCGCTGGCAGGTACGTGTGCTGACCGAGGACGGGCAAGTGATTGGCGTGCTGCGCTTTAAAGTCACCGACACCGATCAAAACAGCGGCGCCGCCAGCCAGGCAAAATAGCCCGGTTCGTGCTATTACCTACCACTGCGTAATAGCCATACAAGCACGGAGCTTATGACCCCTAACGCGACGCCCGGCAGTGCCCAGATGGATCCTTCAACCACCCCTGCGCAACTGCGGATCACGGGTGACTGGACCCTCGCGCACTACACCGAGCTCAAGCGCCAAGCGCAGAAGCTCACTGGCAGCTACAGCGACAGCACCCCCATCGACCTCAACGGCCTGGGCGCCCTGGATACCGCCGGTGCTTCGCTGCTGGTGGAGCTGCTGGGGGCCGAGCGCCTGGGCCGCAGCGCCGAACATCCCGAGTGCAGCCTGAGCGCCGCCGACCGCGCCCTGTTGCACACCGTCTATTGCTCCCTGAGCGACTTCTGCGTACCGGTCAAGGAACCGGAAGAGTCGGTGGGCATCCAGTTGCTTGCACGCATTGGCAGGGCGGTGGACACCATCTGGCAGGACACCCTGCAACTGCTGGGCTTTGTCGGGCTGATACTGGAAACCCTGGCCCGCGGGCTGTTCAAGCCCAAGCGCTGGCGCGTTACCTCGGTGGTCGCGCACATCGAACAGACGGGCCTGGACGCCGCCCCTATCGTCGCCTTGCTGACCTTCCTGGTGGGCGCCGTGGTGGCCTTCCTCGGGGCCACGGTGCTGGCCAATTTCGGCGCCAGCCTGTTTACCGTGGACCTGGTGACGTTCTCCTTCCTCCGCGAATTCGCCGTGCTGCTCACGGCCATCCTGATGGCCGGGCGCACGGCCAGCGCCTTTACCGCGCAAATCGGCTCGATGAAGGCCAACGAGGAAATCGACGCGATCCGCACCCTTGGCCTCGACCCCATGGAGTTGCTGGTGCTGCCGCGGGTCCTGGCGTTGCTGGTGGCCCTGCCGATGCTGACCTTCCTCGCCATGCTCTCGGGGATTATCGGCGGCGGGGTGGTTTGCGCCTTGTCCCTGGGGATCTCGCCGGCGATGTTCCTGACCCTGCTGCAGTCGGACATTGGCGTGCAGCACTTCCTGGTGGGCATGGTCAAGGCACCGATCTTCGCCTTCCTGATTGCCGCCATCGGCTGCCTGGAGGGCTTCAAGGTCAGCGGCAGCGCCGAATCCGTGGGCGCCCACACCACCTCCAGCGTGGTGCAGTCGATTTTCGTAGTCATCGTCCTCGACGCGGTGGCCGCCCTGTTCTTCATGGAGATGAGCTGGTGAGCCGTGTCGCCCGAGGGCCCGCCGAGGCGGTGATTGAAGTCCGTGGCTTGTGCAATCGCTTCGGCACCCAGAGCGTGCACGAGCAACTCGACCTGGACCTGTACAAGGGCGAGATCCTCGCCGTGGTCGGTGGCTCCGGCAGCGGCAAGTCGGTGCTGCTGCGCAGCATCGTCGGCTTGCGACGGCCCAGTGAAGGTTCGGTGCGGGTCTTCGGCCAGGACCTGCCCAGCCTGGCGGAGCACCAGCGTTCGCTGATCGAGCGGCGCTTCGGCGTGCTGTTCCAGAAGGGCGCGCTGTTCTCTTCCTTGACCGTGACCGAAAACGTCGCCGTGCCGCTGATCGAGCATGCGGGCCTGTCACGCAGCGACGCCGAGCACCTGGCGGCGGTCAAACTGGCCTTGGCCGGCTTGCCGCTGTCGGCCGCCGACAAATACCCGGCCTCGCTGTCCGGCGGCATGATCAAGCGCGCGGCCCTGGCTCGCGCGCTGGCCCTGGACCCGGACATTCTGTTTCTCGATGAACCCACCGCCGGCCTCGACCCCATTGGCGCCGCGGCGTTCGACCAACTGATCCTGACCCTGCGTGACGCCCTGGGCCTGAGTGTGTTCCTGGTCACCCATGACCTGGACACCCTCTACACCATCACCGACCGGGTGGCGGTGCTGGCGCAGAAGAAAGTGCTGGTGGCGGCCCCCATCGAACAGGTGGCCGAGACCGACGACCCGTGGATTCACGAATACTTCCATGGCCCTCGCGGCCGCGCGGCGTACCAGGCCGCTCAACAGCTCAACGAGGTCTGACATGGAAACCCGCGCCCATCACGTATTGATCGGCCTGTTCACTGTGATTGTGGTGGCCGGCGCCTTGCTGTTCGGCCTGTGGCTGGCCAAGTCCAGCGTCGACAGCGCCTTCCAGGACTACGAGGTGGTCTTCAACGAGGCCGTCAGCGGCCTGTCCAAGGGCAGCTCCGTGCAGTACAGCGGGATCAAGGTCGGCGACGTGGTCAGCCTGCGCCTCGACCCCAAGGACCCGCGCCGGGTACTGGCGCGGATTCGCCTGGGCGGTGACACACCGATCAAGGAAGACACCCAGGCCAAGCTGGCACTCAACGGCATCACCGGCACCTCGATCATCCAGCTCAGCGGCGGTACGCCACAAAGCCCGGCACTCAAGGGCAAGGGCGGCCACCTGCCGACCATCGTCGCCTCGCCGTCGCCCATTGCCCGCCTGCTGAACAACAGCAACGACCTGATGACCAGCGTCAACCTGCTGCTGCACAACGCCAATCGCCTGTTCTCGCCGGAGAACATCGACCGTGTCAGCACCACCCTGGCCAACCTGGAGCAGACCACCGGGACCATCGCCGACCAGCGCGACGACATTCGCCTGGCCCTGCAGCAACTGGTGGTCATCAGCAAGCAGGCCGGCAAAACCCTGGAGCAGACCAGCGCCCTGATGCGCAACGCCAACGGCCTGCTCAACGACCAGGGCAAACAGATGTTCACCAGCGCCGAACATGCCATGCACTCCCTGGAGCGCAGCACCGCCACCATCGACCAGTTGCTGAGCAGCAACAAGGAGTCGCTGAACACCGGCATCCAGGGCCTCAATGGCCTGGCGCCAGCGGTGCGAGAACTGCGTGACACTTTAAGCTCCCTGCGCGCCATCACCCGGCGCCTGGAGGCCAACCCTGGCGGCTACCTGCTGGGTAACGAGAAGAACAAGGAGTTCACGCCATGAAGCGTGCCTATCGTGCGTTCGCCCCCCTGGCCCTGAGCCTCGGCCTGGCCCTGACCAGCGCCTGTTCGATCCTGCCCAAGGGCGAGCCCCTGGACGTCTACCGCCTGCCCACCGCCCAGAGCGCGACCCAGGCATCGGGCCAGGCCTTGCCCTGGTCCTTGCAACTGCTCAAGCCCCAGGCCAGCGATGCCCTGAACAGTGCGCGGATCGCAGTGATTCCCCAGGGCGACCTGATCAGCAGCTACAAGGCCTCCCGCTGGAGCGATCCGGCGCCGATCCTGCTGCGTAATCGGTTGTTCGATGGCTTCCAGCGGGACGGCCGGGTGCAACTGCTGAGCACCGATGACAGTAACCTGCAAACCGATCTGGCCCTGGGCGGCGAGCTGCAGGCGTTCCAGACCGAATACCAGGGCTCCGCGGCCTGGGTGGTGGTGCGCCTGGATGCGCGACTGGTGCGCGGCAGCGACCAGAAGATTCTTGCCAGCCGGCGCTTTGAAGTGCGCCAGCCCCTGAGCGAAGGCCAGGTTCCGGCGGTGGTGGCGGGGTTTGGCCAGGCCAGCGATACGCTGACCCGGCAAGTGGTGGAATGGGCAGTGGGGCAGGGCAATAGAGTGGAAACCCCTTGAAGCCAGCCCACTGAAGGAGCCGGCTTGCCGGCGAATCAGCTCAACCGAAAAACCAATAGCAAACAGCAATCGCTGCCACCACACCGGCGAACTCCGCCAGCAGTGCACAGCCCACGGCGTGCCGCACGCGCTGGATGCCCACCGCACCGAAATACACCGCCAACACATAGAAGGTGGTTTCGGTGCTGCCCTGGATGGTCGCCGCCGCCAGGGCCGGGAAACTGTCCACGCCCTGGGTTTTCATGGTTTCAATCAACATCGCCCGCGCCGCGCTGCCAGAGAACGGCTTGACCAGCGCGGTGGGCAGGGCGTCGACGAAGCGGGTATCCCAGCCGGCCCACTCCACCAGATGGCGAATGCCGTCCAGGCCGAAGTCCAGCGCCCCGGACGCCCGCAACACGCCAATCGCGCAGAGCATGGCCACCAGGTAGGGCAGCAGGCTCTTGGCGACGTCGAAGCCTTCTTTCGCCCCTTCGACAAAGGCCTCGTAGACCTTGACCTTGCGCAGCGCACCAATCACCAGGAACAGCATGATCAGGCCGAAAAGGGTCAGGTTGCCGAGAATGGAAGACAGTGACGCCAGGGCTGCCGCCGACATCGTCGCGAGCAGCGCCATAAAGGCCCCCAGGGCCAGGGCGCCGGGAATCAGATAGGCCAGCACCACCGGATCCCAGAGGCGCAGACGCTGCATGACCGCCACCGACAGCAAACCCACCAGGGTCGAGGCGCTGGTGGCCAGGAGGATCGGCAGGAACACCAGGGTCGGGTCAGCGGCGCCTTGCTGGGCGCGGTACATAAAGATGGTCACCGGCAGCAGGGTCAGGGATGACGCGTTAAGCACCAGGAACAGGATCTGCGCATTGCTCGCCGTGGTGGCGCTGGGGTTGAGCTCCTGCAACGCGCGCATGGCCTTGAGGCCGATGGGGGTGGCGGCGTTGTCCAGGCCCAGGCCGTTGGCGGCGAAGTTCAGGGTGATCAGGCCAAGAGCGGGGTGGCCCGGTGGCACTTCCGGCATCAGCCGGGCAAACAGCGGGCCCAGGACCTTGGCCAGCCAGTCGACGATCCCGGCCTTCTCCGCGATCCGCAGAAACCCCAGCCACAGGGTCAAGGTGCCGAACAGCAGCACCATGACTTCCACCGACAGTTTGGCCATGGCGAAGATGCTCTCCACCATCGCCGCGAAGATGCCCGCGTTGCCGCCCACCAGCCACTGGGCCAGGGCCGAAACCATTGCCACGATGAAGAAGCCGAGCCACAGGCCGTTGAGCATCAGAGAATCCCCCCAGAATAAGGGCCGAATGATAGCGGGGCCCGCAGAAACGACAAACCCCGGATTAACCGGGGTTTGTCAGAGGTCATTGCCTCAGCCTTGGCTGATTTCACCAGCCGGAAGCTTTTCCTTGCTGCGCCAGTGCGGCAGGGAGTTCCAGTAGCGCTGGCCCTTGGCATCGTCGTACATGCCTTCCCAACGGGAGATGACCAGTACTGCCAGGGCGTTGCCGATCACGTTCAGAGCGGTACGCGCCATGTCCATCACGCGGTCGACACCCGCGATGAACGCCAGGCCTTCCAATGGAATGCCCACGCTGCCCAGGGTCGCCAGCAGCACCACGAAGGACACGCCCGGTACGCCGGCGATGCCTTTGGAGGTGACCATCAGGGTCAGCACCAGCAGCAGTTGCTGGCTGATGGACAGGTCGATGCCGTACAGCTGGGCAATGAAGATCGCCGCGATGCTCTGGTACAGGGTCGAGCCGTCAAGGTTGAACGAGTAGCCGGTCGGCACCACGAAGCTGCAGATGGCTTTTGGCGCGCCGTAGGCTTCCATCTTCTCGATCACACGTGGCAGCACGGTTTCCGAACTGGCGGTGGAGTAGGCGAGCACCAGCTCATCCTTGAAGATGCGCATCAGCTTGATCACCGAGAAGCCGAACAGGCGGGCGATCAGGCCGAGGATCACGAAGGCGAAGAAGGCGATGGCCACGTAAACCAGGATCACCAGCTTGGCCAGGGGCAGCAGGGAGGCGAAGCCGAAGTTGGCCACGGTCACCGCGATCAGGGCAAACACGCCGATCGGGGCGTAGTTCATGATCATGTGGGTGACTTTGAACATGCTTTCCGAGACGCCCTGGAACATCTTCACCAGCGGCTCGCGCAGGTCCGACTGCAGGCTCGACAGACCGAGACCGAACAGGACCGAGAAGAAGATGATCGGCAGCATTTCGCCGCGGGCCATGGCCGCGAAGATGTTCGACGGGATCAGGTTGAGGATGGTCTGGATGAAGGCGTGTTCATGCTGCACTTCAGCCGCGGTGGCCTGGTACTTGGAGATGTCCACGGTACCCAGGGTGCTCATGTCGATGCCGGCGCCCGGGTGGAACACGTTGGCCAGCAACAGACCGACAACGATCGCGATGGTGGTGACGATCTCGAAGTAGATGATGGTCTTCAGGCCGATGCGCCCGAGTTTCTTGGCGTCGCCCACACCGGCAATGCCGACGATCAGGGAGGAGATGACGATCGGGATCACGATCATCTTGATCAAGCGGATAAAGATATCGCCCGCCGGTTGCAACACGTTGCTGATCCACCAGGCCTTCTCGGCACTGAAGTGGTTAAGCAGCGCTCCAATTGCAATCCCCAGCACCAGACCGATGAGGATCTGCCAGGCGAGGCTTAGTTTTGCCTTCTTCATATCATTACCCTTACTTGCGTTGGACTCGGGCTGATGCGCGAACTGGAACGCTCAATGGCGGAAAAGTTTGTGCATCGGCCCCCGTATAAGGTCATCCCGAGCGAGCATTTACAGCTCTCTGCGGGCGAAAAAAGGCGCAACTATTCCGATGCAAGGGAGGCGCGTCTAATGCCGTAAACGCCTACCCTATGCCGAATCGGCATGAGTTTTCATAAACAAAACGGTCGTCCCAACCGGTTCGAATGTGACATTTCGGCAGACGTAAATGCCGTGAAACGGCCATTTCAAGCGGCATGCAGGGGTTTTGGGGAACGTCCGAAATGGCCTCTGAAAGCGCAGAAATGTCCTAGCTATTCGCCGGATAGTTCGACACGCTTTCTTGAGAAGTTTCTCGATATACGGTCTGTGGGGCAGACCCGGAGGCGGGAAGCGCAGGTGATCGACCACAAGGGTCGCTATAAACGAAGGGGGCTTTTCAAGCACGCCGCAAGCTCGTCAGGCCATTCATGACCTGGGAGCCTGCGCCGCAGCTTTTCTCCTGACCCGGCCCTTGCGGAGGCACTCCCTGTACCCCTAGGTCACTCCGATCTCGCATCGATCAGAACATCCCGGCCCCTTGGTCATGCACGCACCTTCATCGGGTGGTGCAACAGTCGAAGTGGCCAGGGCGGCCCCTCCTTCTATGGTCGAAATCGCGAACTCAGTACCAGTTCGGGTCTTTCTTCAGCTGTTCTTTCAACAGTGCCTGCATGCCCTCATCCGGCTTACCGAGGAATCGGTAATCGGCGTGGCGCGTGGGCGACTTGTCGGCAGGCAGGGCCGCCGGCACATCCACCAGCATTGCGTAGGCATGTTGCTTGTCGAAGCTGAAGGCGACGATCAGCCGCTGGCTGGAGCAGGTCTGCGCGGTTTCGCAGAGCGGGCCCACCAGGTACTGGTCACCGTCTTCGGCCACGGCGTTCATCTGTTGCTGAGCATCGCCCGACAGGTTCATCACCCATTCAGGCAAGCGCTCTTCCTTGTGCACAACCCCTTGCCAGGTTTCACGGAACTGCGGGTCGGAGCTGAGCAGCTCGTTGACCCGCGCCTGGCCATCATTGGCCGCCAGCGCTGCAGCGCTCGTACCGAGCAACAGCGTGGCCGCCAATGTCTTCAACAAAACGCTCATGGTCAGCCTCGGCCACGACGGCCAAAGAAGAACGAAGCGATGAACATCACCAGGAACACTACAAAAAGAATCTTGGCGATACCCGTGGCGGTGCCCGCGATACCACCGAAGCCCAATACGGCAGCGACAATGGCAATGATCAGGAATGTGATTGCCCAGCTCAACATGGTGATTCTCCTTACTCTTTTTTGGGTGGTGCTGCTCGTTTGTTACTGTGCTGCGACCCCGCAACGCCTAAGTACGGCGCGCCGAGCCTTGGTGCCTAGAACACCCAACGCTGCTGACGGGGCGCCTCGTTCACAGGCTGAGCCTGGTCGACGGCCATCATGTGCATGGGCTGGGATTCGGCCAGACGACTGCTCACCGAACTGAAATGGGTCTGGGTGGCGTGCTGCACCGGAGTGCGCTCCACCAGTTGCTGGCCGTGCTGCCAGCGTTCGAACTGCTGACCGCCAATCAGCGTCACCAACAGCGCCAGGCTGGCAAACAGCCCTTGCTGCACATGCAGTGGGGAAATACGCAATTGGGCAAGACGTTGGCGATTCATCCTGGAGCTCCTCCCACACTGGTGGTGATGTTGTTATGGAAGCCGGTGAAAGCGCTCCTCGATAACAGGGTTATTGCAGCCTGCATGCCAGCTTCAAAAGAAGATAAATACTCAATAAAATCAATAACTTAGTATCTATCGACAGACATGCCTGAGACGCATCCTGCACGATGGCCCCTGGTTGACCGTGCGAAATGCACGATCAGGCCCGCTGCGAATGAGCAAAACTTAAACAAAGGGAACTTTGCCGAGGCCTCGACGGCCTGATCCACACGCGAGGTCCCAAGGGCTTCTGGGCGAAACCCTAAAAATTTCAAACAATTGGCTATTTCGGGCGCAGATACCCAACCGGCGCCCCGGCGAATCAATCAGAATTAACATTGCAACTTGCCCGATTTTTCCGGGACTAAAGAAGACTATTCATTAAAGGAGCCTGGGACATGGAATCAGCGCCGGAAAATCAAGGCCGCATTCTTCTGGTGGATGATGAATCCGCCATCCTGCGCACCTTTCGTTATTGCCTCGAAGACGAGGGCTACACCGTCGCCACCGCCAACAGCGCAGCCCAAGCCGATGCCTTGCTGCAGCGCCAGGTGTTCGACCTGTGCTTCCTCGACCTGCGCCTGGGTGAAGACAACGGCCTGGACGTGCTGGCGCAGATGCGTATCCAGGCGCCGTGGATGCGTGTGGTCATCGTCACTGCACACTCCGCCGTCGACACCGCCGTGGATGCGATCCAGGCCGGTGCTGCCGATTACCTGGTCAAACCCTGCAGCCCGGACCAACTGCGCCTGGCCACCGCCAAGCAACTGGAAGTGCGCCAGCTCTCGGCGCGCCTGGAAGCCCTGGAAGGCGAAGTGCGCAAACCCAAGGACGGCCTCGATTCCCACAGCCCGGCCATGAAAGTGGTGCTCGAAACCGCCCGCCAAGTGGCCAGCACTGATGCCAACATCCTCATCCTCGGCGAGTCCGGCACCGGTAAGGGTGAGTTGCCCGGGCCATTCACGGCTGGAGCAAGCGGGCGAAAAAATCCTGCGTGACCATCAACTGTCCTTCGCTGACCGCCGAGCTGATGGAAAGCGAACTCTTTGGCCACAGTCGCGGGGCGTTCACCGGGGCCAGCGAAAGCACCCTGGGCCGGGTCAACCAAGCCGACGGCGGCACCCTGTTTCTCGACGAGATCGGCGACTTTCCCCTGACGTTGCAACCCAAGTTGCTGCGTTTCATCCAGGACAAGGAATACGAGCGGGTCGGTGACCCAGTGACCCGCCGCGCCGACGTGCGCATCCTCGCCGCCACCAACCTCAACCTCGAGGACATGGTGCGTGACGGGCGCTTCCGGGAAGACCTGCTGTACCGTCTGAACGTGATCACCCTTCACCTGCCGCCACTGCGCGAGCGCAGCGAAGACATCCTGACCCTGGCCGACCGGTTCCTGGCGCGCTTCGTAAAAGAGTATGCGCGGCCGGCCCGAGGCTTCAGCGACGAGGCCCGAGAGGCCATGCTCAACTACCGCTGGCCAGGCAACATTCGCGAGCTGCGCAACGTGGTGGAGCGGGCGAGCATCATCTGCCCTCAGGAGCGGGTGGAGATCAGTCACCTGGGCATGGCCGAGCAACCGACCAACAACGCACCGCGCATCGGCGCGGCCCTGAGCCTGGACGAGCTGGAAAAGGCCCATATCGGCGCCGTGCTGGCCACCAGCGATACCCTCGATCAGGCAGCCAAGACCCTGGGCATCGACGCTTCGACGCTGTATCGCAAACGCAAACAGTACAACCTGTGAGCGCCCCCCGATGAAACTGGCGATGAAGCTGCGCACGCGACTGTTTTTAAGCATCTCGGCGCTGATCACCGTGGCCCTGCTCGGGCTGTTGCTGGGGCTGGTCAGCGTGATGCAGATGGCCAAGACCCAGGAGTCGCTGATCCGCGACAACTTCATCACCCTGGACCTGGGTCTCAAGCTGCGCCAGTCCCTGGGCGACCATCTGATCATTATGCTCAGCGACACCCACGACCCCAGGGCCCTGGACGCCTCCAAACAGCACTACCTGCAGTTGCTGGACCAAGGCCTGGCCCATGAACAGCAAAGCCGGGTGGACAGTGGCTTCCAGAAGGCCCGCAGTGACTACCTGGAATTCATTGATGCCTTCGAACGCAGTGTCGAGTCCAACGACAGCCGCACCAAGGACGAACTGACCGCACGCTTCAACACCCTGCGCAGCGGCCTGATCAATGAGCACAAGCAGGCCCTGGACAACATCAATGAGCTGGAGCGCCAGGCCCACGAGCGTGCGTTGTTGGTGGCGGGGGTACTGGGGCTGGTGGGCGTGGCGGTGCTGATCATCGGCTTTATCACCGCTCACGGCATTGCCCGACGCTTCGGCGCGCCCATCGAGGCCCTGGCCAAGGCGGCGGATAACATCGGCCAAGGCAACTTCGAAGTGACCCTGCCTATTTCCTCGGCAGCGGAAATGAACCTGCTGACGCGCCGCTTCGGAATCATGGCCGAAGCCCTGCGCCAACATCAGGCCACCAATGTCGATGAGCTGCTGGCCGGTCAACAACGCCTGCAAGCGGTGCTCGACAGCATCGACGACGGCTTGCTGATGATCGATCGCCAGGGCCGTCTGGAGCACCTCAACCCCGTAGCCCAACGCCAGTTGGGTTGGGACGAAGATCGCCTGGGCCAGGGCCTGGGCAGCGCTCTGCAACGCCCGGAGCTGGATGAACAACTGCAAATGGTGCTGCGCGGCGGCGGCCTGGAGCGGGTCCCGGAGGACCTGAGTATCGAGGTCGACGGCGAATCACGCCTGCTGACTTATAGCCTGACCCCAGTCAGCCACACCCAGGGCCATATTCTCGGCGCGGTGATGGTGCTGCACGATGTCACCGAGCAGCGGGCCTTCGAACGGGTGCGCAGCGAATTCGTGCTGCGGGCCTCCCACGAGTTGCGTACCCCCGTCACGGGCATGCACATGGCCTTCGGGCTGTTGCAAGAGCGCCTGCACTTTTCCGAGGAGTCCCGCGAGGCCGACCTGCTCAATACGGTCAATGAAGAGATGCAACGCCTGATGCAGCTGATCAACGACCTGCTGAACTTCTCTCGCTATCAGAACGGCCTGCAAAAACTCACGCTGGCCCCCTGTGACCTCGAGGACCTGCTGCAACAAGCCCGTGATCGCTTCAGCGAGCAAGCCCGTGAGCAGGACATCGAGTTGCTGATGGACCTGCAAACACCGCTGCCACGCCTGCACGCCGACCAGCCCCAGTTGGAACGGGTGCTGGACAACCTGATCGACAATGCCCTGCGCCATACCCCCCGGGGCGGGCAGATCCAGCTGCAGGCACGGCGTCACGGAGAACGGGTGATCGTCAGCGTCGAAGACAACGGTGAAGGCATCGCCTATGGCCAGCAAGGGCGGATTTTCGAACCCTTTGTCCAGGTCGGACGCAAGAAGGGCGGCGCGGGGTTGGGCTTGGCCTTGTGCAAGGAGATTGTGCAATTGCACGGCGGGCGCATGGGGGTCTATTCGCGGCCTGGGCAAGGCACCCAGTTCTACCTGGCCCTGCCGCTTTAGGGCGGGTGCTCAGGCTTCGTCGTCGATGCGCCGGGGCGCCAGTCTTCGCCCACGGGTAATCAACTCGATGAACTGCACGGCGCTCAGGGCATGGGCGAACAACCAACCCTGGCCGTAACTCACGCCTTCGCTGCTCAACAGCAGAGCCTGGTCCTCGTACTCGATACCCTCGGCAATCACCTTGAGCTGCAGGGCATGGGCCATGCGGATAATGTGCGGCGCCACGCCACTGCTGGCGGCATCGTGCCCCAGGGCGTCGATAAACGCCTTGTCGATCTTCAGGCAATCCACCGGCAGGCTTTGCAGGTAAGCCAGGCTGCAATAACCGGTGCCGAAATCATCGATCAGCACCTGATGCCCCAAGTCCCTCAGGGCCTGCAAGTTGTCGCGGGCCACCACCACGTCGATCAGCCCACGCTCGGTCACCTCGAAGGCGATCTGCCGTGCCGCCACCTTGTGCAGGGCCAGCAGGCGGGTCATGACCAGGCCGATGCGCGGCACCATGACATCGCAGGCGGCCAGGTTGACCGAGATGTACAACTGCGGATTGGCCCGTAGCAGATGCCCCAGTTGCTCCAGCAAACGTTGCAGGACGAAATCGGTGATTTGGCGGATCTGCCCAGTGTTCTCGGCCAGGGGAATGAACAGGTCGGGGCTGGTCAAGGTACCGTCCGGCCGCCGCCAGCGCAGCAGGGCCTCGGCGCCGACGCAGTGACGGCTGCTGAGGTCGAAGATCGGCTGATACAGGACCTGCAATTCGCCGCGACGCACCGCCCCCTGCAACTCTGCGCCCAATGACTGGCGCTGGCGCACCAACTGATACACTAGCCCGCCGATAAACAGCGACAACACCAGGCTCACCGGCAACAGCCACCACCAGTCATCAAGCATTTCCGCTTGCAGGCTGGCGCGCGGGGTAATCAGCACCAGTTGGTACTCCGGGGTGCGGGTGGGCATCCGGTAGATCAACTGGGTCGGGGTCAATTGCAGGGCTTCGTGGTCGTTTCGCGGCCAGGCATCAGCCGGTGGCCAGGCCTGGGCCAGCCCCAGCACCGGGATGGCCCGGGTGCCGTGGTCGAGTACCACCATCAAGCTGCTGCCCGCCGGCAGGTCCACCATGTCAGTCAAATGGCCGCGGGAGGTGGCGACGCGAAAGTTGCCGCGCCCGAGCATCAGGGCCGCCAGGTTTTCGTTGGGCTGGGTGGAGGTGTTGAGCCAGTAACTGTAGGTTGGCCCGCGAATATCCGGGGCTCGCGCCGCCGCCAGGCTGTCCTGGCGCGGCCAGTTGGAACAGGCCTGGGTGGCATCGATATAGGCGGCTTCGTAAATGAAGCGATAGCTGAAACTGACCTGTTGCAGGGCCGCCACCATCTCGCCACTGCATTCTCGCAGCGGCTGGCGCTCCAGCTCGTCCAAGCCTTCACGCAGTTGGCCGAACAGCTGCTCAAGGCGTTCGAGGAAGCGCTGCCCCTGGGCATTCATTTGCTGGCTTTCGCGCTGGCGCGCCTGATGCATCGCCAGCACCCCACTGCCGACCACCAGCAAGCCCGCACTCAGCACAGCCGCAAGCGTCGCCAATAACCAGGGGCGATGGAACCAAGTGCGCGAGGGCTCGCGAGGGGCGGGCATTATTGGACATCCGAAGGATTACCAATGAGTTATAGCTGCTGATGGAGAAAGCGCGCAGACCGTCGGGCGGGCGTCATTATTTTGTCTGGTTGAGCACCTGCAAAATAGCCGCGCTTTCAGCGTCCGGGGTGCCGTCGAAACGTGCCGGACGATAGTGCATCTGGAAGGCCGCTAGCACGTGGCGAGTCGCTACATCCCACTCACCGGTCTGCGGCGTGCCATAACCCAGGTGCGCAAGCTGTTGCTGGAACCAACTGATACTCGGCAACTGGTTCGCGTAGAGCGCCTGCTGGTCGGCCACTGCCTGGGCATTGGGCCACTGGCCAAGGCCCGCTTCCGCCAGGCGCTTCCAGGGGAACAGCGGGCCCGGATCGAGCTTGCGCAACGGTGCAATATCGCTGTGGCCGATGATGTGCTGCGGCGAGATGCGGTTGCGCTGGCTGATGTCTTTGAGCAGCACGATCAGGTTCTGGATCTGCGCTTCGCTGTAGGGGTACCAGAGGCGCCCGGTGGGCGTGTCGCGGAACCCCGGGTTGACGATCTCGATCCCGATGGAGCTGGAGTTGAGCCAGGTACGGCCCTGCCACTCGCTTTCGCCGGCGTGCCAGGCGCGGTAGTTCTCGTCCACCAGTTTGTAGACGGTCGCGGCCTTGTCATCGCCGATCAGGTAATGGCTACTGACCTGGCCATGGGTCAGCAAAGCCAGGGAGCGTTCCAGGGACGCGGAGGTGTAGTGCACCACGATGAATTGCGCGCGGTTGTCGAAGTTGACCGAGGGGTGGCTGGTGTCGATCCGCGGGCCGCTGGCGCAACCGGCGAGGGCTAAAAGGGAGAAGGCGAGAGCAAGAAATTTCATGGCAAGGGGCAGTACGCTGAAGACAGTAATGCAACAGTGTAACGGAATGCCCCCAGCCGAACCGGCAAAAGCGCGGCTTGATACAAAATTCGCTGGCTGCCCGTCAGCCCAATTCCACCCGGTTACGGCCGGCGTCTTTGGCCCGATACAGCGCCTGATCGGCTCTTTTGATCACCAGATCGCCCCGTTCTCCCGGCTTGAAGGCGCTCACGCCAATGGACACGGTGATCGTCACACGCTCGCCCTTGAAGTGAAACGGACAGGCTTCAATGGCCGCTCGCAAGGCTTCCAGCAACCGGCTGCCCACCGGCCAGGGCGTGTTGGGCATCAACAGCACAAACTCTTCGCCACCGAAGCGGGCAATGAAATCGCTGCCCCGCAGCCGTTTGCGCAACACGCTGGCGATGATCTTCAGAACCTTGTCGCCGGCCAGGTGGCCATAGTTGTCGTTGATGCGCTTGAAGTGGTCCAAGTCCAGCATCGCCAGCAACAGCGTATTGCCGTGCTGCTGCCACTGGCTGACTTCGTGCTCCAGGCGTTCGCTCCAAGCGGCGCGATTGGGCAAGCCGGTGAGGGGGTCGATCAGGGCTTTCTGCCGCTGTTCTTCCAGGTGCTCACGGTAACCCTGGGCCTCCTGCTCCATGCTTGAGACCCGCTCCGCCAGGCTTTGCAAGCGTGTGGCGACTTCTCGCTCACGCTCGTCGCGCTGCTTCTGGTGCTGGTCCATGGTGCCTAGCAGCCCTTCCAGATGACTCTCCAGCACCTGCTTGAGGTCATCCAGGTCGGCGGCTTCCTGGACGCTGCTTTGCAGGCCATCGACCTGCTCGCGAATCTGGTTGTCCATGGCCCGGGCGGCGGAATGGCTTTCGGCATGCCCTTCGCTGGCGGCCTGCAGATTGTTCTGGAAAGACTCCAGGCGCTCATTGAGCTGCTTGAGGTAAGTCTCGAATTCATGCTGGCCACTGTCGGTGATCGCCAGCATCAGTACGGCCAGGTCATCGAGGATCGGCAGCAGTTCGTACCAATTCAGGCCGTGCTCCAGGCGATCGCGCATGGCTTCCGCCTGGGGCCGATGGCGTTCGGGCAGGCTCAGGTCATCCAACAGCCCCAGCAAGGTGCTTTCGATGTGCTTGGCCACCGAGCTGTAGGACGGTTCTGGCGAGTCCGGCAGGGCGTAGAGCACGTCCTCTTCAGGCTGTTCAGGGTCGATCGCCGCCAGGGCTTCGGCCATGACCGCCGGCAGGGGCAGGCTGTCGAGCAGCGCCACGGATGGCGTACTGCCCTCGGTCGCCGGTGAAGGCGGGAGCAGTTCGTCAGGATTGAGCAACGCTTCCGGTGTCGGCTCCGAGGGGGCCACGGCAACAGGTGCGGGCGGCTCGGCTGACGGGCTTTGCGCTTGATCGGCCTCGACAACAGGCGCTGCGACAGCAGGCGCTGCGACAGCAGGTTCGGGCTGCAGCACCGGAGGTACAAAGGCCGTGACCTGCGCCGCCGGCGGTGCTTCCGCAAGCGGTTCGGGGGCTGTCGAGGAGGCCGGCGCGGGCGTAGGTTCTGGTTCTGGCTCTGGGTCGAGCTCAGGCAATCCCTCGATGCCGGGCTGGATCAGAGTTGTAGCCGGCAGTTGGTCCATGACCGACGGTACCGGTGTCACCGAGGCCGGTTTGGCAGGCACCGAAGCGGGCGGCGGATCAAACGCAGGCATCACATCGTCGGCGTCTTCATCATCTGGCGATGCTGATGGCGATGGCTTTGTCGCGGGGGTCGAACTCGGCGCCGGGGCTTCGCTGACAGCGTCTTGCGAATCTGCCTCACGGGCGCCGAACAAGCGCTGGAGGAACCCGGGGCGGTTCGTCTCCTCCTCAGGATTGCCCAGCACGCTCAGGGCCTGACCCTGCAAGCCACTGAGTTCGCCCAGGAGCAGAGGAATCTCTCGGGCCTGACTGACCCGACTGTCCAGCTGCTTGGCGAACTTCTTCAGCGGGCGGCTGACTTCCCGGGGTAGTGGCAAAGCCTGAAGCTGAGTGACCAGGGCCGTCAGGGCGCTGCTCATCTGATTCATTCGGGTTTCGCGGCGCTGCTCGGAGTCGAGCACGGCTTTTTCCAGGCGCGGCAACAAGGCTGCCAGGCCCGCATCCATGTCGTCGCTACGCACTACGTCGCGCATTTCCTTCATGCACTGGTCGACGGCGCGGTCAGTCCCTTCTGCCGCCAGGGTGCTGCGCACCAGGCCACGACGCAGCAAGTCGAGGCGGGCATCCCAACGACGCTCGAGCTTTTCCTGTTGTTCGATGCTTTTAAGGTATTTCTCTTTCCAGCGCTGGGCGTCGTCGCTCATTCATCGGATCCGCGAGGGGCAGTGCTCAACACGGGGAGGGCATCGGCCGTGAGCAAACCCGGCAAACGAATCTCTACCGCGACCGGCAGGTGATCGGAAATGGGTTGGGCCAGGACTTCGACACGCTCCAGAGTCAGGCTGGGGCTGAGCAGAATGTGGTCCAGGCAGCGTTGGGGGCGCCAACTGGGAAACGTCGCTTCCAGTTGTGGCGCAAGCAAACCAAGGTCGCGTAAGGGCGAGTGCTCCAGCAGGTCGCTGGCGTGGGTGTTCATGTCACCCATCAATACCTGATGCCGGTAGCCGCCGATCAGCTCGCGGATATACGCAAGCTGCCGGGTGCGGGTTCGAGCCCCCAGCGCCAGGTGCATCATCACCACCACCAGCGCTTCAGGGCCTTCGCCGAAACGCACGAGAATCGCCCCCCGGCCTTTGGGGCCAGGCAGCGGATGATCTTCAATCGCCCAGGGCTTCAAGCGACTGAGCACGCCATTGCTGTGCTGGCCCAGGCGTCCCAGGTTGCGATTGAGTTGTTGATACCAATAGGGGAAGGCACCCAGCTGGGCCAGGTGTTCCACCTGATTGACGTAGCCTGAACGCAGGCTACCGCCATCGGCTTCCTGCAGGGCCACCAGGTCGAAGTCGCCCAGCAGGTTGCCGATTTTTTGCAGATTGTCGGCACGCCCGGTGTGGGGCAGCAGGTGCTGCCAACCACGGGTCAGGTAATGACGATAACGTTCGGTGCTGATACCGACCTGGATGTTGAAGCTGAGTAAACGTAAACGGCTATCGGCCGGCAGCCCAGTCGACGTCAGATGATGCTCATTGACCTGCGCATCATGCAGGCCAACCAGCCGTTCATTACCCCAGCGCGACATGGCGGGGCGCCGCTTACTTGGCCGCTCGCTCTTTGGCGATCAACTGATCGGCCACGCTCAACACGCCTTCAGGACCACCGGCGCTGCCGAGATCGAAGCGGTATTTGCCATTGACCACCATGGTCGGCACACCAGAGATCTGATAGGCCTGGGCCTTCTTCTTGGCGTCCTCGACTTTGCCTTTGACGGCGAAGGAGTTGTAGGTGCTGAGGAACTTGCCCTTGTCGATGCCTTCACCCGCCAGGAAGTCAGCCATTTCTTCCGGCGTGGCGAGTTTCTTGCCACCGTGGATGGCTTCGAATACCGCCTTGTGGACGTTGTGTTCGACGCCCATGGCTTCCAGGGTGATGAACAACTGGCCGTGAACGTTCCAGATACCGCCGAACATCGCCGGAATACGCACGAAGTTCACGTCGGCAGGCAGTTTTTCAACCCATGGATTGATGGTCGGCTCAAACGCATAGCAATGGGGGCAGCCGTACCAGAACAGCTCGACGACTTCGATCTTGCCAGGCACCGCAACCGGAACGGCGCTGCTCAACTCAACAAATTGTTTACCGGCTACAAGGGGCTCGTCGGCTTGAGCGGTCACGCCAAACAGGCTGGCGGTGACGAGAGCGGCGCTGAGGATCAGATTACGCATGCTTTACTCCTGAACAATTAGGTCGCCTCGCGCGACCTGGCTTCAGACAGGTCATGGCGGGCTTGAGTTCGCTAGTGTAGCGGCAGACGCCATAAAAAAGGGCGGCCTGAGCCACCCTTTATGCTTGCACCGTCAGATTAATCGACCATTAACATCGCCGCCATCATGCGCCAGCGACGATGCCGACCAGACGCGTTTTAGTGCAGACCTTGAATGTAGCTGGATACCGCTTCGATGTCCTTGTTGCTCAGCTTCGCCGCGATGCTGCGCATGATCATGGTGTCGCCATCGTTGGTGCGGTTGCCTTCACGGAAGTCGGTCAACTGCTTGCCCACGTACTGCGCGTGCTGGCCACCCAAGTGAGGGAAACCGGCCGCTGCGTTGCCCGTGCCGTTAGGCGAGTGGCAACCGGTACAGGCCGGCATGCCCTGGTCCAGCTTGCCACCTCGGAACAGCTCTTCACCGCGAGCCACGACCTTGGGATCCGCAGCCCCGACGCTGCCTTTCTGGCTGGCGAAGTAGGCGGCGATGTCGGCCATGTCCTGATCACTCAGGTTGGTCAGCAGGCCGGTCATTTCCAATACTTGGCGCTTGCCGGACTTGATGTCGTGCAACTGCTTGTTCAGGTAACGCTCACCCTGACCCGCAAGCTTTGGAAAGTTTGGCGCCATGCTATTCCCGTCAGGGCCGTGGCAGGCACCACAGACAGCGGCTTTCGCCTGACCGGCAGCAGCATCGCCTGCAGCATGGGCAACACCTGTGATACCCAAGGTCAACAGCAGACTCACGATTAATTTGTTCATCAGCTAATCCAACTACGGCTAAGGGTTAAAGAGTTATGGACCGGGATCACTCGCTCATCCACTGGATGATGACTTGGTAATCCTCGGCACTGCAGTCCATGCACAAACCACGCGGCGGCATCGCCTTGAAACCCTGGGTTACGTGTTGCACCAGCGTCTCCATACCTTGCGCCAGCCTCGGCGCCCAAGCTTCCTGGTCGCCCTTGCGGGGCGCCGTGGGTAGTTGGCCGGAATGACAAGCCCCACAAACACGGTTGTACACAGCTTCCGGATCCTGTGTAGCCTGAGCGCTGTAAAGCGGCATCAAGACACCGGCAGCTAGCAGCCATTTCGTCATAAAACGACCTATTCAGGGTTGAGAGCGTGTTGCGTTCTAATGCGCAATCAAGGTCTGTCGCTCTCGTGAACTTCGCCCTACGCTGGGACAAAGCACACACAAAATCTGCGGCATTATATACTGGCGCTACTGAAACGGAAACGACACCGCTTGCCGCACCCATTCTCGGCACCGCCCCTATTCTCGGAAATCCCATGCAACTGAAAAACCCCATCCTCGGCCTGTGCCAACAGTCCACCTTCATGCTCAGCGCCGCCAAAGTCGACCAGTGCCCAGACGATGAAGGCTTTGAAGTGGCCTTTGCCGGCCGTTCCAACGCTGGCAAGTCCAGCGCTTTGAACACCCTGACTCACGCCAGCCTGGCGCGGACCTCGAAAACTCCGGGCCGCACACAGCTGTTGAACTTCTTCAAGCTAGACGACGATCGCCGTCTGGTCGACCTGCCCGGCTACGGTTACGCAAAAGTACCCATCCCGCTCAAGCAGCACTGGCAGCGTCACTTGGAAGCCTATCTGGGCAGCCGCGAGAGTTTGAAAGGCCTGATTCTGATGATGGACATCCGTCATCCAATGACCGACTTCGACTTGCTGATGCTCGACTGGGCCGTCGCCAGCGGCATGCCCATGCACATCCTGCTGACCAAAGCCGACAAGCTCACCTACGGCGCCGCCAAGAACACCTTGCTCAAGGTGCAGGCAGAAATTCGTAAAGGCTGGGGCGACACCATCACCATCCAACTGTTCTCCGCCCCAAAACGCATGGGCCTGGAAGAGGCCTACACTGTGTTGGCGGGCTGGATGGAACTGGCAGACAAAGGCGCCGAAGAAGCAGAAGCCTAAGCGCTAGAAAGAAATTAGAGGAAAACTGTCTGTGGGGTGATCAGGCAAGGCAAAAGCGTGGTGCGAAAGCGGAGTTTACTGGCTGTAAATGAGCATTTCGCACCGCGCTTTTAACGCAGCATGGTCATTCCACAGGCAATTTTCGGGCAAAAAAAACCCCGGACTTCGTATGGGGAGGGGGAAGTTCGGGGTTCAAGTTCCGGACCGCTAGGGCGGGGTCCAGATATCTGCCAACACTTAACACAACATAGGAGCATCGAAGGGCTTCACCAGCCATTCAGTAACTCTGAGTCGGCTTTCACTGAGTTAGTTCCGCAGCGCTGCAAAAACTATTGGAAATAACCAATAAAATGTTCTGCGCTAATAGCCCTTCGCCAGTTTTTACCGCGACACCCTGCCGCGGTAAAAACCGCTCAAAAGCCCTGAAAAAGCGCGTTAGTGAGCCTCGTCCCAGTTGTTACCCACGCCCACTTCCACCAATAGCGGCACGTCCAGGGTTGCCGCACCGCTCATGTAGCCACGGATTTCTTCGCGAACCTGGTCCACCAAGTCTTCACGGACCTCCAGGACCAATTCGTCGTGCACCTGCATGATGACTTTGGCATCCAGGCCCGACGCGGTCAGCCATTGATCCACCGCCACCATGGCCTTTTTGATGATGTCCGCCGCAGTGCCCTGCATCGGCGCGTTGATCGCCGTACGTTCGGCGCCAGCGCGTTCCTGAGGTTTGTTGGAGTTGATCTCGGGCAGGTACAGCCGACGCCCGAAGAACGTTTCCACATAGCCTTGATCCGCGGCCTGGGCACGGGTGCGCTCCATGTATTCGCGAACCCCCGGGTAGCGTGCAAAGTAGGTGTCGATATAGGCCTTAGCTTGCTTGGTGTCGACGCCAATATCCTTGCCGAGCTTCTGTGCGCCCATGCCGTAGATCAGGCCGAAGTTGATGGCCTTGGCGCTGCGGCGCTGGTCAGAGGTGACGTCCTTGAGCTCAACCTTGAACACTTCCGCTGCAGTAGCGGTGTGCACGTCGAGGTTATTGCGGAAGGCATTGAGCAGGCCCTCGTCCTTGGACAGGTGAGCCATGATTCGCAGCTCGATCTGCGAATAGTCCGCCGCCAGCAGTTTGTAGCCCTTCGGCGCGATAAACGCCTGACGGATGCGCCGCCCTTCAGCGGTGCGCACGGGGATGTTCTGCAGGTTCGGATCACTGGAAGACAAACGCCCGGTGGACGCCACGGCCTGGTGGTAAGAGGTGTGGATGCGACCGGTGCGCGGGTTGATCTGCTCCGGCAGGCGATCGGTGTAGGTGCTTTTCAGCTTGCTCATGGAGCGGTACTGCATCAGCACCTTGGGCAGCGGATAGTCATCTTCCGCCAGCTTGGCCAGCACCTCTTCGGCGGTGGATGGCTGGCCCTTGGCGGTCTTCTTCAGCACCGGCAAACCAAGCTTTTCGTAGAGGATCGCACCCAGTTGCTTGGGTGAGCCGAGGTTGAATTCTTCACCGGCGATCTCGAACGCTTCACGCTCAAGCGCCACCATCTTGTCGCCAAGCTCGATGCTCTGCACGCCCAGCAACTCGGCATCCACCAGGGCACCCTGGCGCTCGATTCGCGCCAGCACCGGCACCAGCGGCATTTCAATGTCGGTCAAGACACTGGCCAGGGTCGGGATCGCGGCCAGTTGCTGGTGCAGGTTCTGGTGCAGACGCAAGGTCACGTCCGCATCTTCGGCGGCGTAGGGCCCGGCCTGTTCGAGAGCGATCTGGTCGAAAGTCAGTTGCTTGGCACCCTTGCCGGCGATGTCCTGGAAGCTGGTGGTGGCGTAATCCAGGTACTTCTGGGCCAGGCTGTCCATGTCATGACGGGTCGCTGTGGAGTTGAGCACATAGGACTCAAGCATGGTGTCGAACGCAACACCCTGCACGTTGATACCGTTGGCCTGGTCGCCGCCGATGGCACAGTTGGCCAGGATGTTCATGTCGAACTTGGCGTGCTGGCGACCTTGAGCAGCTGCGGGTCTTCCAGCAGCGGCTTCAAGGCCAGCAGCACGGTGTCGCGGTCCAACTGGTCCGGCACACCGATATAGGAATGGGTCAGCGGGATATAGGCGGCTTCGCCTGGCTGTACGGCGAACGACAAGCCCACCAACTGCGCCTGCTGCGCATCGATACCCGTGGTTTCGGTGTCGAAGGCTATCAGCTTGGCGCTCTTCAACTTCGCCAGCCAGGCGTCGAAACGCGCTTGGTCGAGGATGGTTTCGTACTGCACTTCGACAGCCACCGGCGCCTCGGCTTCGGCAGGCGCCGACTCATCGACCGCCAGTTCCCCCTGAGCCACGCCACTCAGCTCGACGCGCTTGGCATCGCGTTGCAAGTCGTCGAGCCAACTCTTGAACTCCAGCACGCTGTAGAGCTCGGCCAGTTTCTCGCGGTCGGGCTCGCCCAAATGCAGGTCGTCCAGGCCCACGTCCAACTCCACATCGACCTTGATGGTCGCCAGACGGTAAGAGAGGAAGGCCATTTCCTTGTGTTCTTCGAGCTTGGCCGGCAGGGTCTTGGCCCCACGGATCGGCAAGGTCGGGACGATATCGAGCTGCTCGTACAACTCCTTCAGGCCACCGTTGACCCCCACCAGCAGGCCGGAAGCGGTCTTGGGACCAATGCCCGGCACGCCCGGGATGTTGTCAGAGGAGTCGCCCATCAGCGCCAGGTAATCGATGATTTGCTCGGGAGCGACGCCGAATTTCTCCTTCACGCCCTCCACATCCATGCTGCTACCGGACATGGTGTTGACCAAGGTAATGTGCCCGTCGACCAACTGCGCCATGTCTTTGTCGCCGGTGGAGATCACCACCGGCCGGTTGGCCGCCGCGCTGCTGCGGGCCAGGGTGCCGATCACGTCGTCCGCCTCTACGCCTTCAACGCACAACAGCGGGAAGCCCAGGGCGATCACGCTGGCATGCAGCGGCTCGATCTGCACCCGCATGTCGTCGGGCATGCTGGGGCGGTTGGCTTTGTAGTCAGCGTACATGTCGTCGCGAAAGGTCCCGCCCTTGGCGTCGAACACCACGGCGAACGGGCTGTCCGGGTACTGCTTGCGCAGGCTCTTGAGCATGTTCAACACGCCCTTCACCGCGCCGGTGGGCAGGCCTTTGGAGGTGGTCAGCGGCGGCAACGCGTGAAACGCGCGGTACAGATAAGAAGAACCGTCCACCAGGACGAGGGGGGCTTGGCTCATGAGCACGATCAACCTTTTCGGCGGGTCCGGCGCTAGAATAGCGGGACCGTTGACGACAAAGGGACAAGGTTATCATGCGCACACTGAATCGCTTGCTGCTGGCCGGCTTGATTGCAATCGTACCCTTGGCAGCGATTGCGGCGGAGGATGCGCCTTCAGCGGATCCGGACGTCACCATTCGCACGGAAGGCGACAAGACCATTCAGGAGTACCGCCAAAACGGTTTCCTGTACGCCATCAAGATCACACCCAAGGGCGGTAAACCCTACTTCCTGGTGCGTGCTGATGGCTCCGACGGCAACTTCATCCGCTCCGACCAGCCCGATATGCTGATCCCGGCGTGGAAAATTTTTGAGTGGTAAACCGCTCTTGACTTCAATTGGCGCTGGCTCGACTGCGGCGCCCGTACTGGCAGTTTTTAACCATGTCTGTGTTCACCCCCCTGGCTCGGCCCGAGCTGGAAACCTTTCTCGCCCCCTACGGGCTCGGCCGCCTGCTCGATTTCCAGGGGATTGCCGCTGGTAGCGAAAACACCAACTTCTTCATCAGCCTGGAACAGGGCGAGTTCGTCCTGACCCTGGTCGAGCGCGGCCCGGTCCAGGAAATGCCGTTCTTCATCGAGCTGCTCGACGTGCTGCATAACGCCGACCTGCCAGTGCCCTATGCGCTGCGCACCACCGACGGCGTGGCCCTGCGGGAACTGGCAGGCAAGCCGGCGCTGCTGCAACCACGCCTGGCAGGCAAGCACATCAAGGAAGCCAACGCCCAGCATTGTGCCCAGGTCGGCGAGCTGCTCGGCCACCTGCACGTGGCCACCCAAGACAACATGATCAAGCGCAAAACCGATCGCGGCCTGGACTGGATGCAGGCCGAGGGCGCGCAACTGCTGTCCCACCTGAACCCTCAGGCCCAGGACCTGCTGCAACGGGCACTGGATGAAATCGTCGCGCAGAAAGTCGCGATCCTGGCGCTGCCTCGGGCCAATATCCACGCCGACCTGTTCCGCGACAATGCCATGTTCGAAGGCACGCACCTGACCGGGCTGATCGACTTCTACAACGCCTGCTCGGGGCCGATGCTCTACGACGTGGCCATTGCCCTGAACGATTGGTGCTCGGACGCTGATGGCGTGCTCGACGGCCAGCGGGCGCGGGCCTTGCTCGGCGCCTACGCGGCACTGCGGCCGTTCACGGCGGCGGAGGCCGAGTTGTGGCCGACCATGCTGCGCGTGGCTTGCGTACGCTTCTGGCTGTCGCGACTGATCGCCGCCGAAAGCTTCGCCGGCCAGGACGTGCTAATTCACGACCCCATGGAGTTCCAGCAGCGTCTGGCCCAGCGCCAACAGGTGCACATCGCGCTGCCGTTTGCCCTCTGAAATGCATCGCGGGCAAGCCCGCTCCTACAGATTCGTGTCGCCCGCCACCATGGGAACGACCCCTCGTTTGTAGAAGCGGGCTTGCCCGCGAAAAGCGCTGCGCAACAATCCCGGCTTAAAGCTGTTCCAGGCAGCCTGCCAGGTCATTCCCCAGCTTATCCAGCACCTGCTCATAGCCTTGGGCTGTAGCTGGCGTGTACCCGCCCAGCGCATCCAGCTCCGCCAGTGTCACCGGCAAGCCCGCCACCAGGGTTTCTGCCAACCGAGGGCGCAACGGCGGCTCGCTGAACACACAGGTCTTGCCCACTTCCTGCAGGCGCTTGCGCATTGCCGCCACGTGCTGCGCGCCTGGCTGCACCTCGGCGGCCACGCTGAAAACACCGGCGTGCTTCAGGCCATAGGCGTCTTCGAAGTAATCGAAGGCTTCGTGGAAGACGAAGTAAGGCTTGCCGGCGACCCGGGCCAGGCGGCTTTTCAAGCGCCCGTCCAGGGCATCCAGGCGCTCATCGAACGCCTTGAGGTTGCTGGCATAACGCGCAGCATTGGCCGGGTCGGCTGCACTCAAGTCAGCAGCCATACGGGCAGCAATGACACGGGCGTTGACGGTGGACAACCACAGGTGGGCATCCAGGCTGCCCGGGCGGTGATCGTGATCATGCTCGTCGGCTTCGTCCGCATGGGAATGGCTGTCTTCGGCAAAACGCCGCAGCTTCATGCCCGGCAGGTCCTGCACCGCCACCGACGGCAGGCTCCGGCCTTTCAGGACGCGGGGCAGAAAGCCTTCCATGTCCGGGCCGATCCAATAGAGCAGCTCCACCGACTGCACCTTGCGCACATCGGAAGGCCGCAATGCGTAGTTATGGGGCGATGCACCCGGCGGCAACAGCACTTCAGGCACCGCAATACCGTCCTGTACGGCGGCGGCAATCAATTGCAGGGGTTTGATGCTGGTCAGCACCCGCACCTCGGCTTGAGCGGCACCCATCACGGACCACGCGAGGATAAAAGCGACAAAAAGGCTAAAAAGTCTGGACACGATGGACACTCGAAGAGGCGAGAACGGGTAACATAATAACGTCTCTCACAAACCTCGTCGCCGCTCATGCCTAAAACACCCCTTGCCAGCCGTCCCCACGACCACTCTCACTGCGTGCACAGCGCACTGTCTGAGGCCGACGCCCTGTGCGCCCGGCAAGGCCTGCGCCTGACGGCACTGCGCCGGCGGGTGCTCGAGCTGGTCTGGCAGAGCCACAAGCCGCTGGGCGCCTACGACATCCTCGCGGTACTCAGCGAGCAGGACGGTCGCCGCGCCGCGCCGCCCACCGTGTACCGGGCCCTGGACTTCCTTCTGGAAAACGGCCTGGTGCACCGCATTGCATCCCTCAACGCCTTCGTCGGCTGCAACCACCCGGAACATGCACACCAGGGCCAGTTCCTGATTTGCAGGGAATGCCACGCCGCCATCGAGCTTGAACAAAAAACCATCAGCGACGCGATTGTCCACAGCGCCCGCGACGTCGGCTTCGTGGTGGAAGGCCAGACCGTGGAAGTGGTCGGCCTCTGCTCGGGTTGCCAGGGGGCTTGATGAGCACTGCGTTGATCCGCCTCGAGCAGGTCGCGGTGACCTTTGCCGGGCAAAACGTCCTGGATAACATCCAACTCAGCGTCGAGCCGGGGCAGATCGTCACCCTGATCGGCCCCAACGGCGCCGGAAAGACCACCCTGGTTCGGGCCGTGCTCGGCCTGCTCAAGCCCGACAGCGGCAGCGTTTGGCGCAAACCCAAACTGCGAGTCGGCTATATGCCGCAGAAGCTGCATGTCGACCCGACCTTGCCGCTCTCGGTGCTGCGCTTTTTGCGCCTGGTGCCGGGCGTGGACCGCACCCGCGCTTTGGCGGCGCTCAAGGAAGTGGGCGCCGAGCAGGTGATCGACAGCCCGGTGCAAAGTGTTTCCGGCGGTGAAATGCAGCGTGTGCTGCTGGCCCGGGCGCTGCTGCGCGAACCCGAACTGCTAGTGCTCGACGAGCCGGTGCAAGGTGTCGACGTGGCCGGCCAGGCCGAGCTCTACAGCCTCATCACACGCCTGCGCGACCGCCACGGCTGCGGCGTACTCATGGTCTCCCACGACCTGCACCTGGTGATGAGCACCACCGACCAAGTGGTGTGCCTGAACCGTCACGTCTGCTGTTCCGGGCACCCGGAGCAGGTCAGCGGCGACCCGGCCTTTGTCGAACTGTTCGGCAAGAACGCGCAAAGCCTGGCGATCTATCACCACCACCACGACCACGCCCATGATTTGCACGGGTCAGTGGTTGCCGAGGCCCCGACCGGCCACGCCCATGTTCACGGAGAAAGCTGCAAGCATGGCTGATTTTCTGCTCTACGCCCTGCTTGCAGGCCTGGCCCTGGCGCTGGTTGCCGGCCCGCTGGGGTCCTTCGTGGTCTGGCGGCGCATGGCCTATTTTGGCGACACCCTGTCCCACGCCGCGCTGCTCGGCGTGGCCCTGGGCTTCCTGCTGGACATCAGCCCGGCTGTGGCCGTGACCGTCGGCTGCCTGCTGCTGGCGGTGTTGCTGGTGACCCTGCAACAACGCCAACCCCTGGCATCCGACACGCTGCTGGGGATTCTCGCGCCCAGTACCCTGTCCCTGGGCCTGGTGGTACTAAGCTTCATGCATGAAGTGCGCATCGACCTGATGGCCTACCTGTTTGGCGACCTGCTGGCGATCAGCCCCGGCGACCTGGCCTGGATCCTCGGCGGCAGCGCCGGGGTGCTGTTGCTGCTGGTGTCCTTGTGGCGACCGCTGTTGGCGATCACCGTGCACGAGGAACTGGCCAGGGTCGAAGGCCTGCCCGTGGCCTCCCTGCGCCTGGCGTTGATGCTGCTGATCGCGGTGGTGATTGCCGTGGCGATGAAGATCGTCGGCGTTTTGCTGATCACCTCGCTGCTGATCATTCCAGCGGCAGCAGCCCAGCGCCACGCCCGGTCGCCGGAGCAGATGGCCTTGGGCGCGAGCCTGCTGGGCATGCTCGCGGTGTGCGGCGGGCTGGCCTTGTCCTGGTTCAAGGACACCCCGGCCGGGCCGTCGATTGTGGTCACTGCCGCCGCACTGTTTCTGCTGAGTTTTGTTCTGCCCCGTCGAGGGGTGTAGACTTGCTCGCTTTTTGCGCAATTAGAGAGTCGCAGGAATGAAGCCGTTCGCCTCCCGTTATCTGCTCCTTGTTGCATTTTCCCTGCTGCTGGGAGCCTGCCAAAGCACGCCGCCCGCGGCCACCCAGGTCCCGGATGCACGGGCCACGGCCATCGCGCAGCTGGAACAAAACATCGCCAGCAGCGAGTTGGCCACCGCCGAAGACCAACTGGCAGCGTTGCAGGCCCAGTCGCCCAACGATCCGCAGCTTGAGCAATACCAGCGCCAGCTGGCCGAAGCCTATTTGCAGCGCAGCCAGATCGTCCTGCAAAAAGGTGACGTCAACGCCGCCGCTACGGCCCTGAGCCGTGCCCGGGCGCTGATGCCCAAGGCGCCGGCCCTGACCGGTGGCGTCAACAGCGCCATCACCCACGCTCGCAAAGCCGAGTTGGACCAGGCCGAGGCCGCCCTGAAAGCCGCCGAAGCTCGCCCAGTGGCCAAATTGATCGACCCGACGGCGGAAAGCACCACCATTGCGCTGAACATCCGCGATATCAAGCAACTGCGCCGACAACTGGACGCGATTGCCACCGATGTCGTGAATTATGAGTGTGAAGTGAGCATCCAGGCGCCCCGTACCCAGGATTACCCGTGGCTGGCCACGCTGCTGAGCAAGCGGGTGAAAAAACTGGACAGCACCTTCGACCTGAAGATCGAGCGCCAGATCCTGCGGCACATTCCCGCACAAATGGTGCTGATCCCACGCAAGGCGCAATAACGCCCAGGGTCGGCCAGCCCGGGCTGGCGACCGCGGCACGCTCTTTAGGCCGGCACGGCCTTGGCTTTCGCCTCCCTGTCCCAGACCCGATGCTCAGCCATCGCGGCAAACAACGCTTTGAACAGCTGGGCATCCTTGCCAACGATCAAGCCGGCATCCGCCTCCAACCTCAGCACATCCAGCAATTGCCCGGCATCCCCGTGCAGGGCGATAGCCTTGAGGTGCTTGTAGGCTTCCAGCAGGTAATGCAGAGCCACGCCATCGCTGCTCAGCGCCTTGATCGAGGCCGCACCACCCGGCACAAACACCGCATCAAACGCCACCGACGGCAGCCCCTCCATCGAGGCATCCACCGGCAACTGTTTGCCATCGGCGGTGGTCACTGGCGCCGAGGTCGGGCCAAGCAACTTGGCATGGGCCCCTTCGGCTTTCAGGGCCTGCTGAAAAGCACTGATCGCCGCCCCATCGACGCCATTGGCCGCCAGAATTGCTACTTTTCGGGTTTTTATACCGCCCGGCAGCAAGTTGGCCTGGCTCAACGCCGGCGAGCGCGCCAACGAGGTCTTGCGCTCGGCCACCGTGGGCGCTTTCGGCGCTGGCAGGCCGAGGTTCTGGGCTACACGGCCGGCCAGTTCAAGGTCGATATTGGCAAGGATCTCATTCACCTGCCGCTCACGGATCCACAAGCGCTCGACCTTGCCCAACTCAAAGCTGTAGGCCGCGATGATGTGCTCCTGCTCGTGCTTGCTCATGCTCTTGAAGAACAGCCGGGCCTGGGAGAAGTGATCGCCGAACGACTCACTGCGCTGGCGAATCTTGTGGGCGTCGATCCGTTCGTTGTAACTCTCAAAACCGCCATCCTGTGCGGCCGCCGGCGTTTCCTTCGGCCAGCCGCCATCGATGGAGTTGGGCTCGTAGGACGCCCGCCCCTTGTCGATGGTGGTGCGGTGCATGGCATCGCGCTGGCCATTGTGGAAGGGCGCCACTGGCCGGTTGATCGGCAGTTCGTGGAAGTTCGGCCCGCCCAGGCGGCTGATCTGCGTGTCGGTGTAGGAAAACAACCGGCCCTGCAGCAGTGGGTCATTGGAGAAGTCGATACCCGGCACGATATGCCCCGGGCAGAAGGCGACCTGCTCGGTCTCGGCGAAGTAGTTGTCCGGGTTGCGGTTAAGCACCATTTTGCCCAGGGGCGTGATGGGCACCAGCTCCTCGGGAATCAGCTTGGTGGGGTCGAGAATGTCGAAGTCGAAACTGTGCTCGTCCTCTTCGGCGATGATCTGTACGCCAAATTCCCATTCCGGGTAATCCCCCCCTTCGATGGACTCCCACAAGTCCCGCCGATGGAAGTCGGTGTCCTTGCCGGCGAGCTTCTGCGCTTCATCCCAGACCAGGGAACAGGTGCCCACCGTTGGCCGCCAGTGGAACTTGACGAAGCTCGACTGGCCCTCGGCATTGATCAGGCGAAAGGTGTGCACGCCAAACCCCTGCATGCTGCGCAGGCTTTTCGGAATGGCCCGGTCGGACATGGCCCAGATCACCATATGGGCCGATTCGGGCTGCAGGGAGACGAAGTCCCAGAAGGTGTCGTGGGCCGAACCGCCAGTGGGTATTTCGTTGTGGGGCTCGGGCTTCACCGCGTGTACAAAGTCGGGAAACTTGATGGCGTCCTGAATGAAGAACACCGGCATGTTATTGCCCACCAGGTCGAAGTTGCCCTCGTCGGTGAAGAACTTCACGGCAAAGCCGCGCACGTCACGCACCGTATCGCCGGAACCGCGAGGCCCCTGCACGGTGGAAAAGCGCACAAACACCGGGGTCTGCTTGGTCGGGTCAGAAAGGAACCCGGCCTTGGTCAGGGCCGAGTGGTTGCCGTAGCTCTGGAAGTAGCCATGGGCGCCCACGCCGCGCGCATGGACGATCCGCTCGGGGATCCGCTCATGGTCAAAATGGGTGATTTTCTCCCGCATGATGAAGTCTTCCAGCAACGAAGGCCCGCGGGCACCGGCTTTCAGGCTGTTCTGGTTATCGACGATCTTGACGCCCTGGTTGGTGCGCAACGCCTGTTCGGTGGCATCGGAACGGAAGGGCTCCAGGCTCTCCAGCTTGCTGTTGCTATTGCCCCGATCCAGGGTGTCAGTCCCGGCCAGCTGGCTTTTGCGGGCGCTTGGCTTCTTGGTACTCATCAGACAAAAACTCCTCGTGTGCAAAATCCCGGGCGAACCCGGGCTTCATGAGCAAGTTGTCCAGGCACGGTACCTGGACACTTTGGAGTGGCTAAGTAGTGACTGATGAGCGAAGAGCACCGTTCCTTTTTTATGACCTTTGATCGCGTTATTGCCAAATGGAAGGATGATCGCGAAATAAATGCTAAGAACCTCTATACGGACAGGCTAAAATGCCCGCCCGGCTTACCGCTGACCCCTTTTCAACGCGCCCCACAAGGTTCGCTACGTGATCGAGTTTCAAGACGTCCATAAAACCTACCGGGTTGCCGGCAAGGATATTCCCGCTCTGCATTCGACCAACCTGCGGGTCGAAAACGGCCAGGTGTTCGGCCTGATCGGCCACTCCGGGGCGGGTAAAAGCACCCTGTTGCGCCTGATCAACCGCCTGGAAAACCCCAGTGGCGGCAAGATCATCGTCGACGGCGAAGAAGTCACCGCCCTCAACGCCAACGGCCTGCGCCGTTTCCGCCAGCAGGTCGGGATGATTTTCCAGCACTTCAACCTGCTGGCGTCCAAGACCGTGGCCGACAACGTCGCCCTGCCACTGACCCTGGCCGGCGAACTGTCCCGCAGCGAGATCGACAAGCGGGTCACCGAATTGCTGGCCCGAGTCGGCCTGGCCGACCACGCCAAGAAGTACCCCGCCCAGTTGTCCGGCGGCCAGAAGCAGCGCGTCGGCATCGCCCGCGCCCTGGCGACCAAGCCGAAAATCCTCCTGTGCGACGAGGCCACCAGTGCCCTCGACCCGCAAACCACGGCGTCGGTCCTGCAACTGCTGGCCGAGATCAACCGTGAGCTGAAGCTGACCATCGTGCTGATCACCCACGAGATGGATGTGATCCGCCGCGTCTGCGACCAGGTGGCGGTGATGGACGCCGGGGTCATCGTCGAGCAAGGCTCGGTGGCCGAGGTGTTCCTGCATCCCAAGCACCCGACCACCAAGCGCTTCGTCCAGGAAGACGAGCAGATCGATGAAAGCGAACAGCGGGACGACTTTGCCCACGTGCCCGGGCGCATCGTGCGCCTGACCTTCCAGGGCGACGCCACCTACGCGCCGCTGCTGGGCACCGTGGCCCGCGAAACCGGCGTGGATTACAGCATCCTCGCCGGGCGCATCGACCGCATCAAAGACACCCCTTACGGGCAATTGACCCTGGCCGTGACCGGCGGTGACATGGAAGCGGCCTTCGCCCGCTTCACCGCAGCGGACGTCCACATGGAGGTGCTGCGCTGATGGATACCTTCTTCGCCAACATCGACTGGCTGGAAATCTGGCTGGCCACTGGCGACACCCTGATGATGCTCGGCGGTTCGCTGCTGTTCACCGTGCTCCTGGGCCTGCCCCTGGGCGTGCTGCTGTTCCTCTGCAGCCCGCGCCAATTGCTCGAGCAAAAGAACCTCTACGCGCTGCTGTCGCTGGTGGTGAACATCCTGCGCTCGCTGCCGTTCATCATCCTGCTGATTGTGATGATCCCCTTCACGGTGCTGATCACCGGTACGTCCCTGGGCGTCGCCGGGGCCATTCCGCCGCTGGTGGTGGGCGCCACGCCGTTCTTTGCACGCCTGGTGGAAACCGCCCTGCGTGAAGTGGACCGTGGCATCATCGAGGCCACCCAGTCCATGGGCGCCACCACCCGCCAGATCATCACCAATGCCTTGCTGCCAGAAGCCCGCCCGGGCATCTTTGCAGCCATCACCGTGACCGCGATCACCCTGGTGTCCTACACCGCCATGGCCGGCGTTGTGGGTGCCGGCGGCCTAGGCGACCTGGCGATCCGTTTCGGCTACCAGCGTTTCCAGACCGATGTGATGGTGGTGACGGTGATCTTGCTGTTGGTGTTGGTTCAGGTTCTGCAAACCGTCGGCGATAAGCTGGTGGTGCACTTTTCCCGCAAATAAATGCAATGCCGGCGCCCGGGACCGGGCGTCTTACAAGGAGCTTGTTCGATGAAAAAACTACTCGTCGCTTTCGCAGCCGTGGCCGCGTTTTCCGCCCACGCCGCCGAAACCCTGACCGTGGCCGCCACACCGGTGCCCCACGCCGAGATCCTGGAATTCGTCAAACCGGCCCTGGCCAAAGAAGGCGTGGACCTCAAGGTCAAAGTCTTCACCGACTACGTGCAGCCCAACGTGCAAGTGGCCGAGAAACGCCTGGACGCCAACTTCTTCCAGCACCAGCCGTACCTGGATGAGTTCAACAAGGCCAAGGGCACTCACCTGGTGAGCGTTGCCGGCGTGCACCTGGAGCCCCTGGGCGCCTACTCCAACAAGGTCAAGAAACTCGACGAGCTGCCAGGCGGCGCCAACGTAGTGATCCCTAACGACGCCACCAACGGCGGCCGTGCCTTGCTGCTGTTGGCCAAGGCCGGGCTGATCAAGCTCAAGGACTCGAACAACATCCTGTCCACCGTCAAAGACATCACCGAGAACCCGAAAGACCTGAAGTTCCGTGAACTGGAAGCCGCCACCATTCCCCGCGTGCTGACCCAGGTCGACCTGGCGCTGATCAACACCAACTACGCCCTGGAAGCCAAGCTGGACCCGTCCAAGGACGCCCTGGTGATCGAAGGCAACGACTCGCCTTACGTGAACATCCTGGTGGCCCGTCCTGACGACAAAGACTCGGACGCCATGAAGAAACTGGTCGCCGCCCTGCACAGCCCGGAAGTGAAGCAATTCATTCTCGAGAAATACAAAGGCGCGGTACTGCCAGCCTTCTAACAACCTTAGGCGCTGGCTTGCCAGCGATGCGCCGCTCAAGAGCGCTATCGCCGGCAAGCCGGCTCCTACACGTTGTAGAAACACAAACGGGGCCCCTCAGGGCGCCCCGTTTTATTTGCGGCGGTTCTTCCGCTTACGGGCGTTGCAACATCACCGGCAACTGGGCCACCAACTTCTGGTTGTTCAGCGGCGCACGGATAAAGCCCCGCTGGGTGCCGTCCGGGCCGATCACCGCCAGGTTGCCGCTGTGGTCCACGGTGTAGTTGGGTTTGCTGGTGTCCGCCGGAATAAACGGGATGCTCACCGCATTGGCCAGCTTCTGCAGATCTTCCACCGAAGAGGCGGTCAGCCCCTGGAAGTCCTTGTCGAAATAGCCCAGGTACTGCTTGAGCTGCTGCGGCGAATCACGATGGGGGTCGACGCTCACCAGCACCACCTGCAGCTTGTCCACCGCCTCCTTGGGCAGCTCGCTCTTGATCTGCCGCAGTTGGGCCAAGGTGGTGGGGCAGATGTCCGGGCAGAAGGTGTAACCGAAGAACAGCAGCGACCACTTGCCCTTGAGTTCATCGATCACCACCGGCTGGCCATTCTGGTCCGTCATCTTCACGCTCGGCAGATTGCGGCTTTGCGGCAGCAGGATAATCCCGGCGTCGATCAACGCAGTGGGGTCGCCCTGGCCCTTGCCGGACAGCACTTTGTTAACGGTCAGGCCCAGTACCAGGGCCACCAGCGCCACAAGAATAAAGACGGTTTTCTGAGTTCGAGTCATAGGGTCAACAATAGGTAGTGGTCTACGAGCAGGGCGATGAACAGCAGGAACAAGTAATAAATAGAGTACTTGAAGGTGTTGATCGCCGCGTGCGGCCGAGTGCCACGGTACAGCACCCAGGCCCATTGCAGAAAGCGCGCACCCAATCCCAGGGCACACACCAGGTACAACACGCCGCTCATGTGGATCACGAACGGCAGCAGGCTGACCGCCAGCAGGGCAAAGGTGTAGAGCAGGATATGCACCTTGGTGTAATGCTCGCCGTGGGTCACCGGCAGCATGGGGATATCGGCCTTGGCGTACTCCTCCTTGCGGTGAATGGCCAGGGCCCAGAAGTGCGGCGGGGTCCAAGCGAAGATGATCAGTACCAGTAACAGCGGCTCGGCACTGACATGCCCGGTGGCCGCCACCCAGCCGAGCAGGGGCGGGGCGGCGCCGGCCAGGCCACCGATCACAATGTTCTGCGGGGTCGCGCGTTTCAGAAAGCCGGTGTAGATCACCGCGTAACCGAGCAGGGAAGCCAAGGTCAGCCAGGCAGTCAGCGGGTTGGTGAACGCCAGCAACAGGGCCTGGCCGGCCAGGGCCAGGAGCAGGGCGAAGGTCAGGGCCGCGCTCGGCGAAACCCGGCCCTGGGCCAGCGGGCGTTTGTGGGTGCGGGCCATCACCGCATCGATGCGCCGATCCACCACGTGGTTGACCACCGCCGCGCCCCCCGCGCACAAGGCGATCCCCAGGTTGCCGAACACCAGCACCGTCCAGGGCACGCCGGCGCGGGTGGCGAGGAACATGCCGACCAGGGAAGTGATCAGCATCAACACCACCACCTTGGGCTTGGTCAGCTCCAGGTAGTCGCGCCAGATCGCCTGGCCCGCCCGTTCACCGATCAGAGTCGCCATGGCAGCTCTCCTTTTAAGGTTATGAGCCCGGCCACGTGTTTACGTGGGCTGAGGCGCCAGCCAAAGGGCCGTTGGTCCTTGACCCGGACCAGGCTGGTGCGGGCGTGGTAATTGACCAGCACCAGGGTCAGCAACAGCGCCGCGCCCCCGGCGTTGTGGGCCACGGCTACCGGCAGCGGCAGGTGGAACAGCACGTTGCTCACCCCCAGGGTGATCTGCACCCCGAGGGCCAGCAGCACCAACCCGGCCAGGCGGGTCATACCCACGTGTCGCAACTGCCAGGCCAGCCCCAGCAGCACCAGGGTCACCACCAGCGCACCGATGCGATGGGTCAGGTGAATGGCGGTGCGCGCCTCGCTGTCGAGCTGGCCGCCCAGGTAGTTGGGGCCGATGTGCTGGGTCAGGTGAAAGCCGTTGGCAAAATCCGCCGCCGGCCACCACTGGCCGTGACAGGTGGGCAAGTCGATACAGGCCACCGCCGCATAGTTGGAACTGACCCAGCCGCCCAGGGCGATCTGCCCGATCACCAACACCAAGCTGGCCGTGGCCCAATATTGCAGGCGCCGCGGCACAATCAACGCCGGCAACACCCCGGACAACCGCAAGGTCAGCAGGAACAACAGGCTCAAGGTGGCAAAGCCGCCGAGTAAATGCGCAGTGACCACTTGCGGCCAGAGCTTGAGGGTCACCGTCCACATGCCGAAGGCCGCCTGGGCAAACACCACCGCCAACAGGAACAACGGCAGTTTCAAGGGCTGCCCGGGGTACTGCCGATGACGCCAGGCGCGTGCCGCCAACAACACGATCAACAGCCCCAGGGTGCCGGCGAAGTAGCGGTGGACCATCTCGTTCCAGCCTTTATGAGCCTCCACCGGCGTGTCGGGGAAATGCAGCTCGGCATGGGCCAACTGGGCTTCGCTGGCGGGCACGCTGATAAAGCCGTAGCAGCCGGGCCAATCCGGGCAGCCGAGGCCGGCGTGGGTCAGCCGAGTATAGGCACCGAGCAGCACCACAATCAGCGCCAGCAAGGTGGCAAACAACGCGAGGCGAAATCCAGGTTTGGCCATGACGATGCCCTTATCCGATGTTCGACAGTTTCAGCAGGTGGCGCAGGTCGTTAAGCAAGTCCTTGCCGTTGACCCGGGCGTCGTAGCGCAGCACCAGGTTGCTGTGGGGGTCGACGATCCACAGCTGCGGCGCCTCTTGCTCATGGGCGCCCTTCATAAAAGTCGGCAGGTCCAGGGGGTAGCGCTGCAACTGCGGGTACTCACGCGCCAGCGTGGCCTGGTAGTTGGCACTCAAGGGCTGGGCGCTGGCCAGGGCATGGCTGGCCCGGGACGCATCGCGCCCCAGGGCGACCTGGATCTGCCGCGCCAGGTACACCAGTTGCTGGCAATCCTCGGCACAGCCCTTGGGCGCGGTCACCAGGATCTGCCAGCGCTCCTCGTCGGCCTGTACGCCGATCTGGGCGCGGGTCTGGCCGTTACCGATCAGCTCACCGTGGTAGCTGCGGCTTTCCGGCACCCAGAACTGCAGCTTGTACATGCCGGTGGCGAGGACCATGGGGCCGATCACCATGGCCAGGATCAGGATCAGTTGCCAGCGCCCGCGACGCCGGCTCTGCGGTGCCGACGGCTCAGACATGTTGGTTGGATTGATGGCCGTTCCCATGCGGTTTCTCCCTTGCGTTGTGCCAGCCGAGATAGAGGTAGAGCGCAAACAAAGCCAGGGCCATGGCGAACCACTGCACCGCGTAGCCCAGGTGTTTTTCCGGCCCCATGGCCACCACCGGCCACTGGGTGAGGTAGGCGCCCGGGCCGGATTCCTGGCGCACTTCGTAAGCAAAACCGCTGCGGCCCAACTCACTCCAAAGCTTGCCCGGCTCCACCGCCGTCACCAGCCGGGGCCAGCGGGCGCCGGCCGGATCGGCGTGCAGTTGAAAGGTCGCGCCCGGGGCGACATAGACCCAGGCATCCAGGCTTACCGGCTGCTCCGGGGTGCTGAACACCGGTGGCGTGCGCCGGTCAGGCCAGGGCAACCAGCCGCGATTGAGCAGCAACCAGTTTCCGCTGGCCTGGTCCTGAAAGGGTTGCAGCAACTCCACGCCGACCTGGCCGTCGTGCTGGCGGTTGTCCAGCAGCAAGCTGTACTCGGGATCAAAATGACCGTGCAAGCGCACCCGGCGGAAGGCCGGATCCTGAACACTTAGCAGCTCATGCACCGACAGTGGCTCGGCGGCCCGGCGCTCGGCGTAACTGGCCAGCAGCTCGCGCTTCTGCTCGCCACGACTCAGTTGCCAAAACCCCAGGGCCACCAGGATGGGCAGCAGCAACAGCACCACCAGGCTCGGCGCCAGGCCGGGGCGAAAGCGCTTCATGTGGGCGCCGTAAAGTGCGCAGATCGACTCGCTATACTGCTGTTCATCGTCATTCCCCCCGGGAGTCCCGCCATGCTCAAAGCAGCGATCGTCCTGATGCTGATTGCCACGGTTATCAGCCTGTTCAGCGGCCTGTTCTTTTTGGTCAAGGACGACAGCGGCTCCAAGCGCGTGGTCAATCTGCTGACCGTTCGGGTGTGCCTGGCCGCGATCACCGTGGGCTTGATCGCCTGGGGTTTCTTCAGCGGCCAGTTGGTCTCACACGCCCCCTGGTAGCGGCGTTTCAGAGCACGTAGACAAAGACGAACAGCCCGATCCACACCACATCGACGAAGTGCCAATACCAACTCGCGGCCTCAAAGCCGAACTGGTGCTCGGCGTCGAAATGCCCGCGCAGGATGCGCATCAGCATCACGAACAGAATCAGCGTGCCGATGGTCACGTGGGCACCGTGGAAACCGGTGAGCATGAAGAAGGTCGCGCCATACACCCCCGATCCCAGGGTCAGCCCCAGTTCTTTGTAGGCATGGATGTATTCCTCGGCCTGGAAACCAAGGAACGCGCAGCCGAGCAGGACGGTCAGCGCCAGCCAGATTTTCAGCGCGCCGCGATGACCTCGTTTCAAGGCATGGTGGGCGATGGTCACCGTGACGCTGGAACTCACCAGAAGAACGGTGTTAAGCAGCGGCAGGCCCCAGGGGCTGATGGTGCCCTTGGGCGTAGGGAAGAGTTTGGGGTCGGGGTTATTGAGCAGCGGCCAGACGAACTCGAAGTTCGGCCACAGCATATGGGCCAGGCCCTTGCTGCCTTCCCCGCCCAGGGCCGGCCCAGAGATATGGCGCACGTAAAACAGCGCACCGAAGAAGGCGATGAAGAACATCACCTCGGAGAAGATGAACCAGCTCATGCCCCAGCGGAACGAGCGGTCGAGCTGAGCGCTGTACAAGCCGGAACGGCTTTCCTTGATCACCGCCCCGAACCAGCCGAACAGCATGTAGGCCAGCAACAGGCCGCCGACAAAGAAGATCAGCGGGCCATGGGATTCCGGACGCGCCGCCTTGAGGTCGTTGAACCAAGTCGCCAGGCCAAACACGGTGACGAACATGCCCACCGTCGCGATGATCGGCCACTTGCTCTGGGCGGGAACGTAATAGTGCTCATGAGTCGCCATTGATTGTTCTCCTTATCGGGCACGCTAGAACGTCTTAACCACCGGTCTTGGCAGTGGCCGCCACAGGTGGATGACGCGCGGTGATATCGAACAGCGTGTAAGCCAGCGTCAGGTGCTTCACATCCTTGGGCATGTCACGGTCCACGATGAAGCGCACCGGCATCTCGATCTTTTCACCGGGCTGCAACACTTGCTGGGTGAAACAGAAGCATTCGGTCTTGTGGAAATACATCGCCGCGCTGCTCGGTGAAATGCTCGGCACCGCCTGGGCGCTCATCGGGCGATCGCTGGGGTTATGGGCGATAAACACCATTTCGTTCACCGCTCCGGGGTGGACCACGATGTCTTCGGACTTGGGGTAGAAGTCCCAGACCATGTCGATGGCGTTGGTTGACAAGAACTGCACCCGCACCTGGCGCGATGCGTCGACCTGCTGCCCCTGGTCCGCGTACTGCCCGCCGGTCTTGCCGTTGATGCCCAGGGCCTTGCACATCACGTCGTAGATCGGCACCAGGGCAAAACCGAAGACAAACATCGCCACCACCACCAGCAACAGGCGCGTCACCAGTTTCTTCAGCGAGATCTCGGCCATTTCAACCTCCCCGGGTAGGAGCTGTTCATTTCACTTCCGGCGGCGTGGTGAAGGTGTGATACGGCGCAGGCGAAGGAATGCTCCATTCCAGCCCTTCGGCCCCATCCCACGGTTTGGCCGGTGCCGGCTTGCCGCCACGGATGCACTTGATGACGATGAACAGGAAGAAAATCTGCGTGGCGCCAAAGGTGAAGGCACCGATGGACGAGACCATGTTGAAGTCGGCGAACTGCAGGTTGTAGTCCGGGATCCGCCGCGGCATCCCCGCCAGCCCGACGAAGTGCATGGGGAAGAACGCCATGTTCATGCCCACGAAAGACAGCCAGAAGTGCAGCTTGCCCAGGGTTTCGTCATACATATGCCCGGTCCACTTCGGCAGCCAGTAATAGGCCGAGGCGAAGATCCCGAAGATCGCCCCCGGCACCAGCACGTAATGGAAATGCGCCACCACGAAGTAGGTGTCCTGGTACTGGAAGTCCGCCGGGGCGATAGCCAGCATCAAGCCGGAGAAGCCGCCGATGGTGAACAGAATGACGAAGGCCACAGCGAACAGCATCGGCGTCTCGAAGGTCAGCGAGCCCTGCCACATGGTGCTGACCCAGTTGAACACCTTGACCCCAGTGGGCACGGCGATCAGCAGGGTCGCGTACATGAAGAACAGTTCGCCCACCAACGGAATGCCCACCACGAACATGTGGTGCGCCCAGACAATAAACGACAGGAAGGCGATGGAGCCCGTGGCGTAGACCATCGAGGTGTAGCCGAACAACGGCTTGCGGCTGAAGGTCGGAATGATCGAGCTGACAGCGCCGAAGGCCGGCAGGATCATGATGTACACCTCGGGATGCCCGAAGAACCAGAACACATGCTGGAACAGCACCGGGTCGCCGCCGCCGGCAGCACTGAAGAAGCTGGTGCCGAAGTGAATGTCCATCAGCATCATGGTCACGCAGCCGGCCAGCACCGGCATCACTGCGATCAACAGGAACGCGGTGATCAGCCAGGTCCAGACGAACAGCGGCATTTTCATCAAGGTCATGCCCGGGGCACGCAGGTTGAGGATGGTGGCGATCACGTTGATCGCGCCCATGATCGAACTGATGCCCATCAGGTGGATGGCGAAGATAAAGAAGGTCACGCTTTCCGGGGCGTAAGTGGTGGAGAGCGGGGCGTAGAAGGTCCAGCCGAAGTTCGGCCCGCCACCGGGCATGAACAGGGTCGAGACCAGCATCAGGAAGGCTGCCGGTAACAGCCAGAAGCTGAAGTTGTTCATCCTCGGCAGGGCCATGTCCGGCGCCCCGATCATCAGCGGGATCATCCAGTTGGCCAGCCCGACAAAAGCCGGCATCACCGCGCCGAAGACCATCACCAGGCCGTGCATGGTGGTCATCTGGTTGAAGAACGCCGGCTCGACGATCTGCAGCCCGGGCTGGAACAGCTCGGCGCGGATCACCATGGCGAAGGAGCCACCGAGCAGGAACATGCAGAAGCTGAACCACAGGTACAGGGTCCCGATGTCCTTGTGGTTGGTGGTCAGAACCCAGCGCATCAGGCCCTTGGCCGGGCCATGGGCGTGGTCATCATGGCCGGCGTGGCCGTGGTCATCGATCACTGCACTCATGCCCTGTCTCCTGCAAACGGGTGGGCTGGACGCTCAAGGGCACTGCACCCCGAGCGGTTGCGGAAATACCCAATAAGCCGGCTCATTGGCTTTCCGCCTGTTTCAGCGCCAGCACTTCTTTTGGCGTGACCATGTCGCCCTTGTTGTTGCCCCAGGCGTTGCGCTCGTAAGTGACGACCGCAGCGATATCGACTTCCGACAACTGCTTGCCGAAGGCCGCCATGGCGGTGCCTGGCTTGCCGTGGAAGACGATGCTCAGGTGAGCCTCCTTGGGCCCGGTGGCGATTTTCGAGCCTTTGAGGGCCGGGAACATGGGCGGCAGGCCCTGGCCTTCCGCCTGGTGACAGGCGACGCAGGTGGTGTGGTAGATCTTGTCGCCGCGCGCCACCAACTCGTCGAGGGTCCATTCCTTGCTGGTCAGTTCCTTGAGCTTGGCGGCTTCGGCTTTGCGCTCGCCCATCCAGGTGTCGTAGTCGGCTTTAGTCTTGACCTCGACCACGATCGGCATGAACCCATGGTCCTTGCCGCACAGCTCGGCGCACTGGCCACGGTAGATGCCGGGCTTGTCGACCCGGGTCCAGGCCTCGTTGACGAAGCCGGGGATGGCGTCGCGCTTGACCGCAAAGGCCGGCACCCACCAGGAGTGGATCACATCAGCCGCCGTCACCAGGAAACGCACCTTGGCGCCCACCGGCAGCACCAGCGGCTGGTCCACTTCCAACAGGTAGTGCTCGCCTTTGACGGCCTGGTTATGGATCTGCTCGGCGGGGGTGGCCAGGTTGCTGAAGAACTCCACGTCCTGGCCCAGGTATTTGTAGTGCCATTTCCATTGGTAACCGGTGATCTGGATGTCCACGTCCGACTCGCTGGCGTCGTACATCTTGATCAGGGTCGCGGTGGCCGGCACAGCCATGGCCACCAGGATCAGGAAGGGGATGATGGTCCAGAGAATTTCGACCGTGGTGCTTTCGTGGAACTTGGCGGCCACCTGCCCGGTGGAGCGACGATGAACGATCATCGACCAGAACATCGCGCCGAAGACAATGATGCCTATCACCACACAGATCCAGAAAATGGTCATGTGCAGATCGAAGACCGCGTGGCTTATTTCGGTCGCTCCAGGCGCCATATTCACGGTCCAGGCGGCGTTCGCCTGGCTGAATATCGACCACAACAGGAGGCCCATCCAGACTTGTGGATGTCGCATCATTGCGGGTTCCCCTTATCGTTCTTGTTATCCCGTAGGCTTAACGCCTGCGGCCAAGGGAGCGGCTGCCTAGACTACGAACTTAAACCGCCGAGCCTTCGCTGCACGGGCAGCAGGGCGTCATCAGCTAACTTCATACAAGGCCGAGTATAGACAGCGAGTTCGACCTCGCAACGCAGGGGGGCAAATCAGCAAAAACAGCATGGACAGGCCACACAAGCCACGAAAAGAGGGGGGTTGGCAGAGGAAGATGGCAATTCGATATAACCGCCATGACTAAGCATGAAATAATTATGACAAATGCGTCTTAGCCGATTTTTTGATCAGGCTAACTTATGTCTGCCCTCTTTAATTGCCCATGGTCCCTGGAGTTTTCATGAACACCGCCGCGTTGCGCGAGCAAATCCGACTGGCCCAGCAACACGAAGCCAGCACAGGCCAATTGACGCGTCAATTGGAAACCCAACTGCCTCACTTGCACCCCGCCATCCAACTGCCTGATGTCGACGCCAACGGCGTGATGACCCGTTTTGTCGCCGCGTATATCGACCAAGTGCCCGACCTGCTCGACGCTGCCAACGAGGTCGCCCGCGAGGCCGGCATCGAATCGCAGATCAAGCCGGTACTGAAAATTGCCGAGCAGTTCTTTATCCAGCCGCCGGCCATCATGGACGGCCATGTCGGCCTCGATAGCCTGCTGGACGAGGCCTACCTGGCTCACCGCCTGGTGGAAGAGGTCAACGATCTCTACATCAAACACTTTGGCCAGCCGCTGATCCCCCTGGACACCACGGTCGCCAACCTGATCGCCCACCAACTGATCGGCGAAGACTTCGCCAACCAACTGGATGAAGCGGTGCACCACGCCGTGGACGCCATGCTCGATGAAGACAGCTTCGCCCTGGAGTCGGTGGAAGCCTACCGCGACAAGCTCGCCAGCCCGGACACCGAAGCCGCCTGGAAACGCTGGCCGTGCCTGTCACGCCAACTGGGTGTGGAACTGGAACTGGACCAACCCGCCGCCTGAATCACAGCCCACATGACCCGGGCTGATTGAACCCAAAACGCGTGGCGAGGGGGCTTGCCCCCACTCGCCACGAAGGGTGCACTCAGCGCCCGCCGGTATCGACCGCAACCATCGCCCGCCCCGACCCCACGCCCGTGGTGGTGGTCAAGCGTCCCTCCAGGCGCCGCTTCAAGCCTCGCTCCTCGATCAGCAGCCGGTTGCCCTTGGCGCTGTTGGCCCGTGCCCATTCCTCCAGCAATTCCAGGCAGGAATGATCGATGTAGTTCAGGTTATTCAGCGGTACGTGCACGGTGGTGCCCGCCGGGATGGTCCCCAGAACCCGGGTCAGCGCCGGCACTTTGAGGAAGGTCGCCGCCCCCACCAGTCGCAACTCCATCTCCCCTGGCTCTGGCAGGTCGATCAGGCTGATTTTCAAGCGCGAGGCTTTCCAGGCCAACTGGGCCAGGGTCAGGCCGAAACCAATCAGTACCCCGGTGAGCAAGTCGCTAAAGATAATCGCCAGGGCCGTGACCCCGTAGATCAGCATCGGCATCCGCCCGTAACGTCCCAGGCCACGGAAAGCCTTGAGGTCCACCAGTTTGAAACCGGTGTAGACCAGCACCCCGGCCAGGCTCGCCACCGGAATGCTTTGCAGCACGCTGGACAGCAACAGCACAAAACCCAGCAGCCAAAAGCCATGGAAAATCGCCGAATAACGCGTCGTCGCCCCCGCCTGGACATTGGCCGAACTGCGCACAATGACGCCGGTCATGGGCAACGCCCCCAGCAATCCGCAGAGCATATTGCCGACGCCTTGGGCCGAGAGTTCGCGGTCAAAATCCGAACGCTGGCCGCTGTGCATGCGGTCCACCGCAGCGGCCGAAAGCAGGGTTTCAGCGCTGGCGATAAAGGCCACGGCGAAGGCCGCGATCAATAACTGCGGATCCGCCAGGTTGAGCAGGTCGCTGGGGCGCAACCAGTCGATGGCCTCGGCCAGGTTTTCTGGCACGTTGACCCGGTTTACCTGCAACGCCAGGACCAGGCTTGCGCAGGTCGCCGCCCCTACGCCGAGCAGCGCGCCCGGGATAAAGCGCAGCGCCTGGGGGCGAAGTTTTTCCCAGAGGTACATCACCGCGATGGTGCCCAGCCCCAATGCCCCGGCCTGCCAGCCCAGGCTCGGCAAGGCCTCGGCCACCGCCCCCGGGAAGCCTGCCAGGTTATCCAGCCCCGAGGCGTTGGGCTTGGCGTCGAGCATCACATGGACCTGGGATAGCACGATCAACACACCAATCCCCGCCAACATGCCGTAGACCACTGCTGGCGCCGTGACCCGGAACCAGCAGCCCAGGCGCAAACGCCCGGCCAACAGTTGCAGGAAGCCCGCCAGCAGCAGGATCGGCCCCAACATCACCACCCCGTGCTGGCGCACCAGTTCGAACACCAGCACCGCCAGCCCGGCGGCCGGGCCGCTGACCTGCAGGGGAGAGCCGGCCAGCCAGCCCACCACCAGCCCGCCGATGATTCCGGTAATCAAGCCCTTGGCGGGCGGCAGGCCCGAGGCAATGGCGATCCCCATGCACAGGGGCAGGGCCACCAGAAACACCACCACGGACGCCATCAGCTCCCGTGGCAAAACCGCTTTGAGTTGTGCTGCACGCATGACAATGCTCCCGAAGTTTTCTTCAGGCATGGCGAAGCCAGACCGCACAAAAGGCAGTCATGGCTTGAACCACACAGGTCGTTAGGAGGATTTAGAAGCGCGCTTTGGGCGTCGCAACCGGCACCGGATGGCTGCCATCAAGCGGCAGGAAACAGCCTTGATCGGCGTCGTAGGCCTTGATGGCGCTGGTTTCGATGTCGTACACCCAGCCGTGGATGTACAACTGGCCGTTAGCCATGCGCGAAGCCACGGAAGGGTGGGTGCGCAAATGCTGCAACTGGGCGATGACGTTTTCTTCGGTCAGCACATGCATGCTGGCGCTTTCATCGGCGCAATCACAGTTTTCATGAACCATGGTCTTGGCCACTTCGGCATGACGCAGCCAGGCTTTGACCGTGGGCATTTTTTCCAGGCTTTGCGGGTTGAGCACGGCGCGCATGGCGCCACAGTCCGAATGCCCGCAGACAATGATGTGATGCACCCCCAGGGCCAGCACCGCGTACTCGATGGCGGTGGAGACGCCACCGTTCATCTGTCCGTAGGGCGGCACTACGTTGCCGACGTTACGGGTAACGAACAGGTCGCCGGGGGAACTCTGGGTAATCAGCTCTGGAACGATGCGCGAGTCCGCGCAGGTAATGAACATCGCCCGGGGTTGCTGGGCGGTGGCGAGTTTTTTGAAGAGCTCTTCCTGTTGCGGAAAAACCTCGTGATGAAAACGCAAAAAACCCTCAACGATATTTTGCAGCGCTGCATCGGCGCTTTCGGCGCCCTGGCTGGGGGCTGAAGCCGATGCAGCCAATGGCTGTTTATCCTTGTCACTCATGATTCATCCTCTTTGACGGATTAGGTGAATTTTCCAGATTTATCCGGCAGGACGCTAGTGATTGATTAAAAAACAACCAGACCGCCCATCGCGACCTGTGGGTCACTTGGTGAACAAGGTAGCGGCAAAAACTTAACTCAAACTGAACGGAGGGCTCTAGATCGCCACTATTGCCTCTGCAAAAACGTGACCAGCCTGTCCGGGGCAGCCCTTAAACCTTAGGCCATGGGCTGCTAGAGCAACGACATCTGCCCGCCTGGCGGACAAAAGGCCGTGCAATCCAGGTTGAAGTTGTCACGACGATCAAGCCCCAAGCGCTTGCTGGCTTTGGCAAAACGCTGGGCCAGAAGTTCGGCGAAGGGGCCTTCACCGCGCATCCGTGCACCAAAGCGGCTGTCGTACAGTTCGCCGCCACGGGTCTGGCGGATCAGGCTCAAGACATGGGCGGCGCGCTGGGGATAATGCGCCAACAGCCATTCCTCGAACAGCGGCGCCACCTCCAGCGGCAACCGCAGCATCATATAGGCCGCGCTTTGCGCGCCGGCTGCCTTGGCTTCACTGAGCAGGCTCTCCAACTCGCTGTCATTGATCATAGGGATCATCGGCGAACACAAGACACCCACCGGAATCCCCGCCTCGCGCATCACCCGGATCGCCCGCAACCGGGCCTTGGGCGCCGCCGCACGGGGCTCGAGGATGCGTTTGAGCTCATCGTCCAGGGTGGTCAGGCTGATCATCACCGCCACCAACCGTCGCTGCGCCAACTCGACCAGCAAGTCCAGGTCCCGGAGGATCAACGACCCCTTGGTGACAATGGTCACCGGATGGCGATAGCGCAGCAGCACTTCCAGGGTGCGCCGGCTGAGCTGCTGTTCACGTTCGATGGGCTGATAGGGATCGGTGTTGGAACCCAGGTTGATCGGCGCGCAGCGATAACCCGGCTTGGACAACTGCTGCTCCAGCAGCGCGCCGGTGTTGCTCTTGGCGATCAGCTTGGTCTCGAAATCCAGCCCCGGGGACATATCCCAATAAGCATGGCTGGGCCGTGCGTAGCAGTAGATACAGCCATGCTCGCAACCGCGATAGGGGTTGATCGAGCGGTCAAAGGGCAGGTCCGGCGACTGGTTGCGGGTGATGATGGTCTTCGCCGTTTCAAAACGGACTTGCGTGCCTTGGGTCAGCGGCACTTCCTGATACCAGCCATCGTCCTCGGCCACCGAGCGGTGGGCGGCAAAACGATTGTGCGGGTTGCTCGCAGTACCGCGGCCGCGGGGAGGTAGAGGGGTGAACATGGACGGCGCTCCATTACTGTATGCACATACAGTAATGGAGCCAGATTTATCTGACCAGCACCGCCCGACCGAAACCCCGTGACCTTCAGGGCGCCGGTTCGCCTCGGCCTTGATCCTTGAACCCATCGAAGCGGATGAAAAACTGTCACGAAAGGCCGGAAAGCCCCCTGAAATCGGCGACTTCACGAATCTTTGACGAACGCCTCACGGGCCTTTGACTGGCCGAAGCCGAAGCTGCCTGGCATCCGCCCATCCCTCATCTACGGCCCACTGCGCATGTCCAGAACCCGCGTCCTCCCTGCTCTCTGTTTGTCATTGTTGGCGCTGCTCGCGTGGCCACAGGTGCAGGCCGCCTCCACGCCCTCGACCCGCCCGGAACAATGGGCGCAGCCGGTGGAGGTGCAATACAACCTGTATCAGATGTCGCCCACCCTCTATCGCAGCGCCTTGCCCGACAAAGGGGCGGTGCCGTTGCTGGAAAAACTCAAGGTGGGGACGGTAATCACCTTCCTGCCAGAGTCCGACGCCGACTGGCTGTCGAGCCCGGGGATCAAGCAGGTGCAATTGCCTTATCGGACCAACCATGTGGACGATGCCGATGTGCTGGCGGCGTTGCGGGCCATTCAAGAAGCCGAGAGCCAAGGCCCGGTGCTGATGCACTGCAAGCACGGTTCCGATCGCACAGGGTTGATGTCGGCGATGTACCGAGTAGTGGTCCAGGGCTGGAGCAAAGAGGACGCCCTGAATGAAATGACCCAGGGCGGGTTCGGCGAAAGTACCCACTTCAAGGACAGTGTTCGCTACATGATGCAGGCCGATGTCGACAAACTGCGTAGCGCATTGGCCAATGGCGATTGCAGCACCAGCGTGTTTGCCACCTGCTCGGTCAAAAGTTGGCTATCGACCGTCAGCGCCAGCAAACCCGCCCATTGACCGCCGCGATAGGAGCTGGCGTGTCAGCGATAGCGTCCTCAGGACCGCCATCGCCGGCAAGCCGGCTCCTGCAAAAACCGCGTCACCAATGCAGACAGCCCGCCCCCTTACGGGGTTATTCGGGCTTTTTCTTGAGCTTGGGGTTGGGGAAGAACTGCACCGCTTGCACCTTGGTATCCGGCACTTTCAACGCGGTGGTGTTGACCCGCGTGCCCAATTCCTTGGGCACCGACAACCCCTGTTCATTCAGGGTGTCGGCATAACCGCAGGCCACGCACTCACGGTGGGGCACGCCGTCTTCGCTCCACATCATCAGCCGGTCCGGCTCACTGCACGCCGGGCAAACCGCCCCGGCGATAAAACGTTTCTTGGTCGTGGTCACGGGTGCATCACTCATGCTGCAGCGTCCTCACTCAGGCCGCTGTGGCGCAAGAGTGCGTCAATCGACGGGGCGCGTCCGCGGAAATCGACGAACAGCACCATCGGCGCCTGGGAACCGCCACGGGCCAGGATCGCCTCGCGGAAGGCGCGACCGGTCTGCGGGTTGAGCACACCGTCTTCCTCGAACTTGGAGAAGGCGTCCGCCGACAGCACTTCAGCCCACTTGTAGCTGTAGTAACCGGCCGCGTAGCCGCCGGCGAAGATGTGCGCAAAGCTGTTGGGGAAGCGGTTGTAGGCTGGCGGACGCATGACCGAGACCTCGTCACGCACGCCTTCGAGCACCTGCAGCACGCTGCGGCCATCACCGTGGGTGGCGTGCAGTTCGAAGTCGAACAGCGAGAACTCCAGCTGGCGCACCATCATCAGGCCGGACTGGAAGTTCTTCGCCGCGAGCATTTTCTGCAGCAGGTCCTGGGGCAGGGGTTCGCCGCTTTCGTAGTGACCGGAGATCAGCGCCAGGCCTTCCGGCTCCCAGCACCAGTTCTCCATGAACTGGCTCGGCAGCTCCACCGCATCCCAGGCCACGCCGTTGATGCCGGAGACGCCAGCGTGCTCGACCCGGGTCAGCAGGTGGTGCAGGCCATGGCCAAATTCGTGGAACAGGGTGGTGACTTCGTCGTGGGTCAGCAGCGCCGGCTTGCCGCTCACGGCTGGGGTGAAGTTGCACACCAGGTTGGCCACTGGGTTCTGCAAGGTGCCTTCCAGGGTGCGCCGACGATCACGGGCGCCGTCCATCCAGGCACCGCCACGCTTGTTGGCGCGGGCGTACAGGTCGAAGAAGAAACGCCCAACGTGCTGGCCGTTTTCCTTGATTTCAAACAGGCGGACATCCGGGTGCCAGGTGTCGAAGCCCTTCTGTTCGGCAATCTCGATGCCGTACAGGCGCTGGACAATGGCGAACAGGCCGCTCAGCACCTTGTCGATCGGGAAGTAGGCGCGCAGGGCTTCCTGGGCCACGCTGTAGCGCTGCTCGCGGAGTTTTTCACCGTAGAAACCGCTGTCCCAGCTTTGCAGGTCCGGGCAGCCTTGTTCGGCGGCGTAGGCCTTGAGCTGCTCCAGGTCCTGGGCGGCGAACGGCTTGCTGCGCTTGGCCAGGTCCCGCAGAAAGCTCAGCACTTGGTCGCTGGACTCGGCCATCTTGGTGGCCAGGCTCAGCTCGGAGTAGCTGGCGAAACCCAACAGCTGGGCCAATTCCTGGCGCAGGTCGAGGATCTGTTCCATCACCGGGCCGTTATCATTCTGACCGGCGTTCGGGCCTTGGTCCGACGCACGGGTGCAGTAGGCGCCATAGACTTCTTCGCGCAGGGCGCGGTCTTCGGCGTAGGTCATCACGGCGTAGTAACTAGGGAATTCCAGGGTAATCAGCCAGCCGTCCAGGTCCTTGGCTTGCGCGGCGGCAGCCATTTGCGCCTTGGCCGAATCGGTCAGGCCGGCCAGGGACGCTTCGTCGGTGACGTGCTTGGTCCAGGCCTGGGTGGCATCGAGCAACTGGTTGGAGAAGCGGCTGCCCAGCTCCGAGAGCTTGCTTTGCACTTCGGCATAACGCTGCTGTTGCTCAGGCGGCAGGTCGATACCCGACAGGCGGAAATCCCGCAGGGAATGTTCCAGGATGGTTTTTTGCGCAACGTCGAAGGTCGCGGCTTCCGGGCCATTGGCCAGGGCTTCGAAGGCCTGGAACAGCTCACGGTTCTGGCCCATTTCGGTGGAGTAGGCACTCAACGCCGGCAGGCACGCTTCATAGGCTTCACGCAGTTCTGCGCTGTTGCACACGGCGTTCAGGTGGCTGACCGGGCTCCAGGCGGCGCCCAGGCGATCATTTAGCTCGTCCATGGCCAGCACCAGGCCGGCCCAGGTCGGCTGCTGGCCTTGGCTCTTGAGGATTTCAGCGATGGCAACCCGGTTGTCCGCCAGGATCTGTTCGATGGCCGGTTGCACATGCTCGGCACGGATCGCCGAGAACGGCGGCAGGTCGTAGGACTGTAGAAGAGGGTTGTTCAGGCTCACGGTTGGCACCTTGGCTGGAAGAAACGTAGCGCCATCTTAATTACAATCGATGCCAACCGCAGCTATCGACCCCATTAATAAATGTCAGAGAGGCAACCCCACTTGGCCATTCGCACTTACCAGAACCTCACGCCGAGCCTCGGCGAACGGGCCTTCGTCGACAGCTCGGCGGTGGTGATCGGCGACGTCGAAATCGGCGCCGACAGCTCCATCTGGCCGCTCACGGTGATCCGCGGCGACATGCACCGCATCCGCATCGGCGCCCGCACCAGCGTGCAGGACGGCTGCGTACTGCACATCACCCACGCCGGACCGTTCAACCCCGACGGCTTTCCGCTGCTGATCGGTGATGACGTCACCGTCGCCCACAAGGTCATGCTCCATGGCTGCCAGATCGGCAGCCGGATCCTCATCGGCATGGGCAGCATCGTCATGGACGGTGCAGTGGTCGAAGACGAGGTGATCATCGGCGCCGGCAGCCTGGTGCCGCCGGGCAAACGCCTGGAAAGCGGCTTCCTGTATGTGGGCAGCCCGGTGAAAGCCGTGCGCCCGCTGACCGACAAGGAGCGTGCGTTCTTCACCTACAGCGCCGCCAATTACGTGAAACTCAAGGACCTGCACCTGGCCGAAGGCTACGACCGTCCCTGACCTTTTGCCCCACTGCCCAGGAAATTCCATGCATTACCAAACCGTTCTGTTCGACCTCGATGGCACCCTGACCGACCCCCGCGAAGGCATTACCCGCTCGATCCAGTTCGCCCTGGGCAAACTGGGGATCGACGAGCCTGACCTGAGCAAGCTCGAACACTTTATCGGCCCGCCTTTGTTGCAAGCCTTTATGCAGTTCTACGACTTCGACGAGGCCCGGGCCTGGGAGGCGGTGAATTTCTACCGCGAGCGCTTCAAGGTCACCGGTCTCTATGAAAACCGCGTGTTCGACGGCGTCACGCCGCTGCTGGAAACCTTGAACGGGCAGGGCCGGCAGCTGTACATCGCCACCTCCAAGCCTTGGGTATTCGCCCGGGAAATCGCCCGGCACTTCGATTTTGCCAAGCACTTCAAGGTGATCTACGGCAGCGAGCTGGATGGCACCCGCACCGACAAAGTGCAGTTGATCGCCCATCTGCTGGCCGAAGAACACCTCGACCCGGCCAGCACCCTGATGATCGGCGACCGCAAGCACGACCTGATCGGCGCCCAGCGCAACGGGCTGGACGCAGCGGCGGTGGGCTACGGGTTTGGCAGCCGTGAGGAATTGACCGCCGAGGCGCCGGCCTATCACTTCGAGACCCTGGCCGAGCTACATCAGGCGTTTTTACGGAGCTAGGGTTTAGGGAGCTAGGGCGAAGCTCTCGCCGGCCAGCCTCGCCAGGGCCGCCTTGCGTTGCTCGATCGGCAAGCGCCCGAGCTGTTCCACGGCGGTGTAGAACGCCGGCCAATCCCCCTTCACCTGGGCGAACAACGCGGCGAACGCCGGCACCCATTGGTCGTACAGGCCAAAGGGCAGCAAGCGCGCGTTGTTCAATGGGGCGTCGATCCAGGCGTCGTAGCGCTTGGAGCCGCCCCACCGGTGATCCCGCCGTTGGCGATAGTCTTGCCGCAGACGGTCGAACTCCGCGGCCTTGCGCTGGCGCATCTGCTCGGCGGGCAAGGGCAGGGCGTACAGCTGCCCCAAGCGCTTGCGGCAATCGAGCAGCAACTGGATAAACTCATCGCGCTGACGCCGATCCCCTTCCGCCAAGGGCGGCAGGCCGCGATAAGCACGCCATTGCCGAGTGCCTTCCTGCTCGACAAAGTTGGCAAAGGACTCGTTGAACTCGGTGTCGTCCTGCACATAAAAGCGCTGATGTGCCAGTTCGTGGAAGATCAGGGTCGCCAGGCGCTCATCCCCCCAATGCAGCATCGAACTGATGATCGGGTCATTGAACCAACCCAGCGTGGAATACGCCTCCACCCCGCCTATCGACACGTCCATGCCTTGCTGCTGTTGCAGCGCCGCTTCCCCGCGCGCGGCGCCCTGGCTGTAATAGCCGCGATAGGCCACGCAACCGGCAATCGGGAAGCAATGGGTTTGCGGGCTCAGGGAAAACTCCGCCGTGGCGAACACATTCCACACCACATAGGGCCGGCCTATGTCGGCAAACAGGCGATAGCTCTGATTGTCCGGCAGGTGCAGGTGCTGACTGGCGAAGGCCCGGGCTTTTTGCGACTGGGCCAGGTGGGCCCGCAATTGCGGGTCGCGAGCGGGGTCGTCGAGCACCTGTTGCACCGGCGTACGCGCCCGCAACAACTGCCACTGGCCGCTGGCCAACTGGCCGTAATAGCCCAGGCTGGAACAACCGTTGAGCAACAAAAGCACCAGGCCCGGAAACAAAAGACGCAAAACAGGATCAAGTAACCCATGGCTTGAACGCGGCCTAGTCAAATCGAATCATCCTCCGAGGGTCTGCCCGCCAGACTATCTCGCCTGCCTGGAGTTTCGCCATGCGCGTGTTGCTGTTGACCACTGGATTGCTCGCCCTGAATGGCTGCGCCAGCCTGCCCGACCCCGATCCGACGCAAGCCTGGATCGACCTCGCTGCCCACCAGGACAGCACCCTGCAAGCCCTGGAAGTGGACGAAAAGACCGCCGTCGATAAACGTTATTTTGAAGTCCAGCCCGGCAACCATCAATTGACCGTGCGCTACCAGTTCGCCGTGGCGCCGACCAATATCGGCCCCGAAGCCCAACCGCTGTGGCGTGACTGTCAGTTGAACCTGACCTTCAACGACTTCAACGCCGGCCAGCGCTACCAACTGCAGGCCGGGGCCATCGGCTGGCGCCCGTGGGCCAAGCTCTACGACGAACAGCGCAAACTGGTGGGCAGCGGACAACCGGCAGGCTGTCAGCGCAGTTGATCGGCGTTATGCTGAGCCCTTCGCGTCCCATCGGCCGACATCATGCGCCCGCTCCTGCTGCTTTTCGCCCTCACCACCCTGACCGCCTGCTCCAGCCCCTTGCCCAGCGCCGACCCGCAACAGGCCTGGGTCGACCTGATCACCCGCACCCCGGGCGGCAAGCTGGTAATGGCCGAACGGCTGGACAAGCAAAAACTCACCGACGGGCGCTATTTCCAGGTCAGCCCCGGCAGCCATGAACTGACGGTGCGCTTCGATTTCGAAGTGCCCGGCAGCGGCATGAGCGGCATGAACAGCCCGCAAGAACGCCTGTGCTACCTGACCTTGAACTACGACCGGTTCGAGGCCGGCCAGCGTTACCTGCTGGAAGCCCGCTCGCTGACCTTCACCCCCAGCGCCCGGCTGTATAACCCGCAACGCCAGGTGGTGGCCGAAGAGCGCCTGATCCACTGCGTGCCCTGAGTGGGTTCAGCGATCGTTCTTCTGATAGATGATCTTCTTGGTGCCGTTTTCACAGCTACCGACCACCATGTTGTTGTCGTGGACTTCGTCATTGCTGACGATTTCCAGGGTGTAGGACGCCACGCCCTGGGCCTGGATCTTGGCTTCGATCTCGGCCTTGAGTTCTTCACAGGGCTTGGGGGCCGCCAGGGCCGACGTGGCCAGTGCGCAACAAACTACCGCCAAGGCAAAACGTTTCATGATGTACCGCTCCCTTGCTGCAGCGCCCATACCCATGAGCTGAAGCTGCAGACACTTTGTCTGACTGCCTTTTGACCAAGCGAGTTCTGAGCCCACGCACATTCAGCTGAACCCCGCGCCCGATGCCGGGCTCGAAGAGGGTGAATAGCACAATAGGCGCGCACATGAACTGGCAACTGGTGGAATGGCTACGCGAATACAAGGATCCCCTGACGCTGCTGGTGAGCGTTGGCACCCTGGTGGTGTGGATTCTCTATGCACAACTGCTGCTCAACAATTACCAGCGCCAGCGGCGCCCGCGCATCATCATCAACCGTGGCGCCGGCAAAGGCATCGGCTCGCTGTGCCTGATCAGCAACATGAGCGCCGAACCGATCTTCATCAACCAGATCGTGTTGCGGCTCAACACCAGCCAAGGCCCGCTGTGCTGCGATGTCACTGATATCCGCGAAGAGAGCAAGGGCGAGATCGAACAGGACCTGATCCTGCACAAGGCCACGCGCCAAGGGCCGTTGCGCACGGGCGACTTCACCCACATCGGCACCTTCGCCACCTTGATCCAGCGCCTGGCGCTGCTGCACGACATTCCCATGCAGGGGCACCTGCCCGATGCAGCCTGGCGTTTTCTCGACCTGGAAATTCGCGTGATCGCCTTCTACGGCTCAGACAAACACGCCATCGGCGCACGCCGAACTTTCAACTTAGGGGAAGCCGCGGAGGGCGGTTGCCAGTTGTTCGCCCAAAGCCGCGAAAGCCAGCAATACAACTCACGCTGGCAACGGCGCCAGGTGCGGCGTCATTGGATGCTGGATGTGGAGGGTTGACCAGCCGGCCATCGCCGACATGTTGTCGGCAATGGCCGTGCAGGCCGAGTAGGGTCTTTAGCTGACCAGGGTCGCGTCGAGGCTGATCTTGGCATTCAGAACCTTGGACACTGGGCATCCTTCCTTGGCCTTGGTGCTCAACTCTTCGAATTGCTGCTGGCTGGCGCCGGGGATTTTCGCCTTGAGGATCAGGTGCACCGCCGTAATCGCAAAACCGCCGTCGACCTGGTCCAGGGTGACTTCTGCCTGAGTGTCGATGCTGTCGGCTTTCAAGCCGGCGTCACCGAGAATCATGGAAAACGCCATGGAAAAACAACCCGCATGGGCGGCGCCGATCAGCTCTTCCGGGTTGGTGCCCTTGCCGCCTTCAAAGCGCGCCTTGAAGCCATAAGGCGCTTCACGCAGGACTCCGGTTTCAGTGGAAATCGAACCGATGCCGGTTTTCAGGTCACCTTCCCAATGAGCCGATGCTTTCTTTTTGATACTCATATCCGTCTCCTCAAGAACCGACGCGACGGGTGGCGCGCCATTGGTTTGTGCTGCTCAAAGGTCTGAGGATAGAAGGACGGGCAAAGTTCACCCGGGTATTCCAAGCCATTTATCGGCGAGCAATTCACAGCCTGCTATTGAATCTCGGGTATATGCCCACATTGCATAGAACTGACTTATAGAATTCGCCAGGTTTTGCCGCCCACGACAAACGCCTGCGCAGCCATTGGAGAAGCAGGCTTATGAAACCGCTGTCCGAGATCAAATTTTCCACCCTCGACCTGGTGCCCGTGCGTGAAGACGGCAGCCCGGCGCAATCCCTGCGCAATTCCCTGGACCTGGCGCAACACGTAGAGAAGTTCGGCTACACGCGCTTCTGGGTCGCCGAGCACCACAACATGGACGGCATCGCCAGTTCCGCCACCTCGGTGCTGCTGGGCTACCTGGCCGGCGGAACCTCGAGCATTCGCGTCGGCTCCGGCGGGGTGATGCTGCCCAACCATGCGCCGCTGGTGATCGCCGAGCAGTTCGGCACCCTGGAAAGCCTCTACCCGGGGCGCATCGACCTGGGCTTGGGCCGCGCCCCGGGGTCCGACCAGATGACCGCCCGCGCCCTGCGCCGGGAACGCTCCGGCAGCGCCGACGACTTCCCCGAAGACGTTGCCGAACTGATGGCCTACCTCGGCCCACGCAGCCCGGAACAACGGGTGATCGCCGTGCCGGGCACCGGTACCAACGTCCCGGTCTGGCTCCTGGGTTCGAGCCTGTTCAGCGCGCAACTGGCCGGTGAGCTCGGCTTGCCTTACGCCTTTGCCTCGCATTTCGCCCCGCGCTACATGCACGAGGCGATTCGCGTGTACCGCAATCACTTCAAGCCTTCGGCGGTGCTCGACAAACCTTACGTGATGCTCGGCGTGCCCCTGGTGGCCGCCGACACCGACGAGCAGGCCGACTACCTGGCGACCTCGGTGTACCAGCGCATCCTCGCCCTGATGCGCGGCCAGAGCCTGGTGCAGCGCAAACCGGTGGCGTCCATGGACGGCCTGTGGCTGCCCCACGAGAAAGAAGCGGTGGCCAGCTTCCTTGGCCTAGCCATGGTCGGCAGCCCGGCTAAGATCCGCGCCAAGCTGGAAGTGCTGATCGAACAGACCGGCGCCGATGAGCTGATTTTCACCTGCGACCTCTACGAACACGCCGACCGCGTGCATTCCTACGAGCTGCTGGCGCAAATAATGAAAGGCTGAGGCCGCTTTCAGGCCTAAAAAAACCGACGCCATGGCGTCGGTTTTCTTTGCGCAGCAGAAACATCAGCCGCGTTTGTAGACGATCTCCTTGGAGCCGGCTTCGCAGGTGCCTACCACTTTGCCGTCAGCAGCCGCGCCTTTATCGACCACTTCCAGCGAATAGCCTGACGCACCCTTGGCGTCGATCTTCGCGGCGATTTCGCTTTTCAGCTCGTCACACGGCTTGCCTGCAGCAAGGGCTGTTCCCGCAAGGCTCAACAGCGCTGCAGCTAATACTAGTTTTTTCATCGGTCACATTCCCTGGTCGGATCAAAAGGGTCAGCATTTACGCCGGCCTGACTGAGGCTCAAGACATGTAGCGCTTTGCCATTTCCTATGGCACTCGGCCAGCGCACAAGTTCAAGAGCCTAGACCAAGGCTTCAACTATTGGCAATTCGGAAGCCTACCTTGAGGGTGACCTGGAAGTGCGCGGCTTTGCCGTCCTTGATATGGCCCCGGGTGTCGATGACTTCAAACCACTCCAGGTGCTTGATGCTCTTGTGAGCCTCGGCCAGCGCATTGTTGATGGCTTCCTCGATGCTGGTCGGGGAGGAGCCGACCAGCTCGACTTTCTTATAGGTGTGGTGATCAGTCATAACGCTCTCCTTTTTTGGCTGTGAAGACAGCCTAGCAGTGATTGTTGCTATTTCCTGTGGCGCCCGGAACGCAGTGAAGTTCAGATTTTCTGCACTTTCGCCGCACCCCGCAGTCGGAACCTACACACGCCAATCATCACCCTGCAGGAGAGCCGACATGGCCAACACCTCGTTACGCAAAGCCTCACTGGAAAGTATGGAAGCCGAGATCTCCAGCCTGCTCAAATCCCTGGAGAGCCTCAAGGACGACGCGTCTGACGAGTCGCGTAAAACCCTCAAGGCCTTGAAAGGCAATGCCGAGAACGCGCTGAAGCATTCGCGCAGCCTGCTCAGCGATGCCTATGAAGAAGTCAAAGTGAAAACCCGTGAAACCGGGATCGCCACCCGCGACTACGCCCAGGAACACCCTTGGACCACCGCCGGCGTTGCGGTCGGGGCGATTGGCCTGCTGGCCGCTTACCTGTTGTGCAAACGCGGCGACTAAGCCGTCTGGCCCAGCTCGTGCCTGAGCCATTGGGCCAATTGCCGGGCGCGCCCGTCTGCGGCGCGCTTGGGTAGCCACAGCGCCAGTTGCCCCGGGGTGTCACAAAACCCCCACGGGGCAACCAGGCGTCCAGCCCGCAAGTCTTCGGCCACCAATGGCTCGGGTGCAATCGCCACCCCCAGCCCGGCCACCGCCGCTTCCAACAAATAATACAAATGCTCGAAACCTTGCCCGTAATTCAGGGCCTGGGCATCGAGGCCGTTGTGCTGCGCCCAACTGGGCCAGGCCTGGCGGCGGGACGTGGTGTGCAGCAAGGGTTCGTTGAGCAATGCCTCGGCCGGGGCCTGGCGCAGCGCCTCGTAACGGGCATAACGCGGGCTCAACACCGGGCCGATGCGCTCGCGGGCCAGTTCATAGACCTGCATGTCGGCCGGCCAAGGGGGTTCGGCGAACACCAACAGGGCGTCGAGCCCTGGGCGGCGCGGGTCGAGGTCACCTTCGCCGGCGGACAAATGCAGGCGCAGGTCCGGCAAGTCGGCGTTCAAGCGCCCCAGCCGGGGAATAAACCAGCGCGCCAGCAAGCTGCCGGAGCAGCCGAGGACGAACGGCGCATCCACGCCGCCCTGGGACAACTCGGCGCACACCCCGCGCACGCGCTCGAACGCCTCACTACTGACGTCCCGCAGACGCAGCCCTGCATCTGTGAGTTTCAGGCCGCGCCCATCTTTGATGAACAGGCTCACGCCCAAGTGCTCTTCAAGCACCTTCAACTGCCGGCTTACGGCACCGTGGGTCACGTGCAGTTCTTCGGCAGCCTGGCTGACGCTGTTCAGGCGGGCGGTGGCTTCGAAGGCGCGGAGGGCATTCAGAGGGGGCAGGTCGTGGCTCATGGGATATGTGAGTTTTCCTGACAGGTTGCGGCGATCTTATCGGTTTTCAGGGCCCGGTGTCAGGGGTAGAGTGGCGCTCATTGTCTTTCCACTCATTCATACGGGAGCGCTCCAATGACCCAGACCCAATTGCGTAATGGTCCTGACGACAACGGCCTGTTTGGTGCGTTCGGCGGCCGTTACGTCGCCGAAACCCTGATGCCGCTGATCCTCGACCTGGCCCGTGAATACGAAGTGGCCAAGGAAGACCCCGAATTCCTCAAGGAGCTGGCCTACTTCCAGCGCGACTACGTCGGCCGCCCGAGCCCGCTGTACTTCGCCGAACGCCTGACCGAACACTGTGGCGGCGCCAAGATCTACCTCAAGCGCGAAGAGCTGAACCACACCGGCGCGCACAAGATCAATAACTGCATCGGCCAGATCCTCCTGGCCCGGCGCATGGGCAAGAAACGCATCATCGCCGAGACCGGCGCCGGCATGCACGGCGTGGCCACCGCCACCGTGGCCGCGCGTTTTGGCCTGCAATGCGTGATCTACATGGGCACCACCGACATCGAGCGCCAACAGGCCAACGTGTTCCGCATGAAGCTGCTGGGCGCCGAAGTGATCCCGGTGGTGGCCGGCACCGGCACCCTGAAAGACGCGATGAACGAAGCCCTGCGTGACTGGGTGACCAACGTCGACAGCACCTTCTACCTGATCGGCACCGTGGCCGGCCCACACCCGTACCCGGCCATGGTTCGCGACTTCCAGGCGGTGATCGGCAAGGAAACCCGCGAGCAGATGCAAGCCCAGGAAGGCCGCCTGCCGGACAGCCTGGTGGCGTGCATCGGTGGCGGTTCCAACGCCATGGGCCTGTTCCACCCGTTCCTCGACGACAAAAGCGTGCAGATCATTGGCGTTGAAGCCGCCGGCTACGGCATCGAGACCGGCAAGCACGCGGCCAGCCTGAACGGCGGCGTACCCGGCGTACTGCACGGCAACCGCACCTTCCTGCTGCAGGACGACGATGGCCAGATCATCGACGCCCACTCGATCTCCGCCGGCCTCGACTACCCCGGCATCGGCCCTGAACACGCCTGGTTGCATGACATCGGCCGCGTCGAATACACCTCGGTGACTGACGACGAAGCCCTGGCCGCATTCCACCAATGCTGCCGCCTGGAAGGCATCATCCCGGCCCTGGAAAGTGCCCACGCCCTGGCCGAAGTCTTCAAGCGCGCGCCCACCCTGCCCAAGGATCACCTGATGGTGGTCAACCTCTCGGGCCGTGGCGACAAAGACATGCAGACCGTGATGCACCACATGGAACAGTCTCAACAAGAGCCATCCCAGCAGGAGAAACACTGATGAGCCGCCTGCAAACCCGCTTCGCGCAGCTTAAAGAACAGAATCGCGCCGCCCTGGTGACCTTCGTCACCGCCGGCGACCCGAACTACGACACCTCCCTGGCGATCCTCAAGGGCTTGCCGGCCGCGGGCGCCGACGTGATCGAGTTGGGCATGCCCTTCACCGATCCAATGGCTGACGGCCCGGCCATCCAGCTGGCCAACATCCGTGCCCTGGGTGCCAAACAGAACCTGGCGAAAACCCTGCAGATGGTTCGCGAATTCCGCGAAGGCAACAGCGACACGCCCCTGGTGCTGATGGGCTACTTCAACCCGATCCACCACTACGGCGTGCCGCGCTTTATCGCCGACGCCAAGGCTGCCGGTGTGGACGGGCTGATCGTGGTGGACATGCCACCGGAGCACAACAATGAGCTGTGCGACCCGGCCCAGGCCGCCGGCATCGACTTTATCCGCCTGACCACGCCGACCACCGACGACGCCCGTCTGCCCAAGGTACTCGACGGCAGCTCCGGCTTTGTCTACTACGTCTCGGTTGCTGGGGTAACCGGTGCCGGCGCCGCCACCCTGGAACATGTGGAAGAGGCCGTGGCCCGCCTGCGTCGCCACACCGACTTGCCGATCAGCATCGGTTTCGGCATCCGCACCCCGGAGCAGGCCGCTGCCATCGCCCGCTTGGCGGACGGTGTGGTCGTGGGCTCGGCGCTGATCGACCACATCGCCAATGCCAGCACTCACGAGCAGGCCGTGGACGGCGTGTTGAGCCTGTGCGCGGCGCTGTCCGAGGGCGTGCGTCAAGCCCGGGTCAGCTGAAGGTAAAGTTCCTGATACAGAGGAATTAGCGCCCGAAGCCACAGACTAACTAGCAAGACCGAGGGGTTCAGGACCAGGTTCTGAACCCCTTTTTGCTGTTCGCGCTGTGAGGAAAGACCTGATGAAAATGCCCAAACGTCTGATTGCCGGTCTCGGTGTGCTGATGCTCAGCGCCAGCCCGCTGATGAACGCCATGGCCGATCAACGCGGCGACAATGATCGCGGTGGCGATCGTGGCGGCCCGCAGCAGGAACAACGGGACAACCGGGGTAACGATCATCGCGGCCCACAGAATGATCGCCGTGGCGGCCCGCCCAAGGACTTCGGCCCAGTGCGCCAGACCATCCGCGACAACCATGGCTACTTCGTCCGCGGCGCGCCGCCACCGCCCGGCATCCACTTGGTGCGTGGCCAGCCGCTGCCCCGGGGCTACTACGGCGAACGCCTGGACAACCGCGCCCTGAACCATCTGCCACGCTACCAGGGCTACGAATGGCGGCGCATGGGCGGCGATATCGTGCTGATCGCCATTGGCAGCGGCATCGTCTATGAGATTCTCGACGGCGTGCTTAACTGATCACTTTTCGTACAGACCGCCCACCGGCTCCCACAATCCGCCCTGTGCCCTTGTAGGAGCCGGCTCCCCGGCGATCCCCCGCCCTCAAAAACCCGATAGATCCAACGGCCGCATCGCCCCCATCCACAGGGCATGCTCGGTGTGGTCCAGCAGGTCATTGCCCGTATCCGGGTGCAAGAACACCACCAGCCCCTTGCGATTGAGCGCCAGCCACGGCAATACCACGGCCAGGTACTGCGGCTCGAACGCCAACTGGCAGCTCCAGTCCGGGTGCGGGCCCACCGGCCGCTCATGCACCCGGCCCATCTTCAGCGGAAACAACTGCGCAGCCTGTTCACACAAGGACCGGGCCTGCTCGATGGTGCTGGCGTCGAAGTAGACGTGGGCGTGGTAGCCCTTGATACGTTGCATAAGAACCCTCGGAAGAAAGCCGAACCCGGCTATGGTGCCACGACTCGCCGGGGATGCGCTCAGACCGCAATCGACGGCAGCCCGACGCCATTCAGCGACTGGGCACTGCCGGCCTGCTCGGTCATCAGCCAATCGACGAACTGCTGGATCAGCACACTGCGGCGTTTGCGCTGGGGCAACACCACGTAATAGCCGTAGGTGGAGATCACCGTCTCGGCCAGCGGTCGACACAGCAAGCCCTGTTCCAACAAGTTATCCACCAGGTGCCGCCAGCCAATGGCCACGCCCTGGCCGCCGATCGCCGCCTGGATCAACAGCGTGTAGTTATCAAAGCGCAACTGCCCGGGCGCGGGCGGCGTGCTGATGCCCAGTTCGCGAAAGACCCCGCTCCAGTCAAACCAGTGGCTGCTGTTCTCGCCCCGCAGGTGCAGCAGCGGCCAGTCCAGCAACGCCTGGGCGGGCAGGGGAGTGGCCCGGTCCTTGAGCAGCACGGGGCTGCACACCGGAAACACTTCCTCGCTGAACAGCCAATGGCTCTGGCCCTGCTTGAAGCGGCCATCACCGAACAGCACCGCCACGTCGATATCGCTGCGCAGCATGCTGTGGCTGCGCTCGCTGGTGACCAGGCTGACATCCACCTGCGGGTTGGCTTCATGAAAGCGGTGCAGGCGCGGCATCAGCCAATAAGCGGCGAAGGCGAAGTCGGTGGCCACGTGCAGCACCTCGTGCTGGTGCTGGGCACTGATGGCACTGAGGCCGGCGTCGATGCTCTGCAAGCCAGCCTGCACCTGCTCGAACAGAATCATCCCGGCCTCCGTGAGTTCGATACCGCGGTAGATCCGGTCGAACAAGCGGGTGCCCAGTTGCTCCTCCAGCCGCTTGATCTGCTGGCTGATGGCCGGTTGGGTGGTGCCCAACTCCACGGCAGCGGCGGTGAAACTGCGTTGCCGCGCCGCCGCTTCAAAGGCACGTAACAGGTCCAGGGACAGGTCACCAAGGGCGTCATACATAAGCTGGGCTTATCCTAGTCATTGCCGCGCATGGGCTTTACCGCGAATGGCAGGGGTTTCATCCTCAATCGCAGCACTTTCGCATAACCATCGACTATGGAATGCCGCGAATACATGAAGCGCAAGAACATTCTTTTCATCATGGCCGATCAAATGGCCGCGCCCTTGTTGCCGTTCTACGGTGCCTCCCCGATCAAGCTGCCCCACCTCAGCCGCCTGGCGGCCGAAGGCGTGGTGTTCGACGCCGCTTATTGCAATAGCCCACTGTGCGCCCCGTCGCGCTTCACCCTGGTCAGCGGCCAGTTGCCGAGCAAGATCGGCGCCTATGACAACGCTGCGGACTTTCCCGCCGATGTGCCGACTTACGCCCACTACCTGCGCCGCCTGGGTTATCGCACCGCGCTCTCGGGAAAGATGCATTTCTGCGGCCCGGACCAGTTGCACGGCTATGAAGAACGCCTGACCAGCGACATCTACCCCGCCGACTACGGCTGGGCGGTGAACTGGGACGAGCCCGACGTGCGCCCCAGTTGGTACCACAACATGTCCTCGGTGCTGCAGGCCGGCCCTTGCGTGCGCACCAACCAGCTGGATTTCGACGAAGAGGTGGTGTTCAAGGCCCGACAATACCTGTTCGATCACATCCGCGAAGACGGCGACCAGCCGTTCTGCCTCACCGTGTCCATGACCCACCCCCACGACCCGTACACCATCCCCAAGGCCTATTGGGACCTGTACCAGGACGCCGACATCCCCTTGCCGCAGACCCCGCCGCAAGACAGCCAAGACCCCCATTCCCAGCGTCTGCTCAAGGTCTACGACCTGTGGGACAAGCCACTGCCTGTGGATAAGATTCGCGATGCGCGCCGGGCCTACTTCGGGGCGTGCAGCTATATCGACGACAACGTCGGCAAACTCCTGCAAACCCTTGAAGAAACAGGCTTGGCCGAGAACACCATCATTGTCTTCTCCGGCGACCACGGCGACATGCTCGGCGAGCGTGGCCTCTGGTACAAAATGCACTGGTTTGAAATGGCCGCCCGGGTGCCGCTGCTGATCAGCGCGCCGGGGCAGTTCGCCGCCGGCCGGGTCAGCGCCGCGGTGTCCACGGCCGACCTGCTGCCCACCCTGGTGCAACTGGCCGGCGGTGAGTTGCAACCCGGCCTGCCCTTGGATGGCCGCTCCCTGGTCCCGCACTTGCAGGGGCAGGGCGGCCACGACGAGGTGTTCGGCGAGTACATGGCCGAAGGCACCATCAGCCCACTGATGATGATTCGTCGCGGCGCCTACAAATTCATCTACAGCGAAGATGACCCTTGCCTACTCTTCGATGTGCACAACGACCCGCGTGAGCAGGAAGAACTCAGCCAGTCGCCGGCCCATCGATCACTGTTCGCGGCCTTCCTCGCCGAAGCCCGGGCCAAGTGGGACATCCCGGTCATCCGCCAACAGGTGCTTGCCAGTCAGCGCCGCCGGCGTTTCGTCGCCCAGGCGCTGACCCTGGGTACGCTGAAGAGCTGGGATCACCAGCCCCTGGTCGACGCCAGTCAGCAATACATGCGCAACCACATCGACCTCGATGACCTGGAGCGCAAGGCTCGTTATCCACAACCCTGCCAACACCAATAATGTAAGGGGAAGCGCATGCAAAGGTTATCCACAGCACTGACGCTCGGGCTCCTGGCCCTGGGCAGCGCATCGGCCTGGGCCGACTCGTGCGAGACGGTGAAAATGGCCGATCCGGGCTGGAGCGACATCGCCGCAACCAACGCCATTACCGGGTTCCTGCTGGACGGCCTGGGCTACAAGGCCAAGGTCGACACCCTGGCGGTGCCGATCACCTTTGGCGGCCTCAAGGACGGCCAGGTGGATGTGTTCCTGGGTAACTGGATGCCGGCGCAGCAGGGCTTCTACGACAAGTTCGTGGCCAATGGCGATGTCACTCAACTGGCCAAGAACCTCGACGGCACCGAGTTCACCCTGGCCGTGCCGGACTACGTCTGGGACGCGGGGGTGCACGATTTTGCCGACCTGAACAAATTCGCCGACAAATTCGAGAAGAAGATCTACGGCATCGGCTCCGGCGCCCCGGCCAATATCTCGCTGCAGGAGATCATCAAGAAGAACGACTTCGAACTCGGCCAGTGGAAGCTGGTGGAATCCAGCGAGCAGGCGATGCTGGCCGAAGTGTCGCGGGCGGTGAAAAAGCAGAAGTTCGTGACCTTCCTCGGCTGGACCCCACACCCGATGAACGTGCAGTTGAACATGCATTACCTCAAGGGCGGCGAGAAGTACTTCGGCGACACCGGCAGTGTCTACACCCTGACCCGCAAAGGTTATGCACAGGCCTGCCCGAATGTTGGCAAGCTGCTGACCAACCTGAGCTTCACTCAGGAGATGGAGAACAGCATCATGTCCGAGGTGGTGAACAAGAAAGTCAGCAATGCGGTAGCGGCCAAGGCCTGGATCAAGGCCAACCCGGCGGTGCTGGACAAGTGGCTGGACGGGGTCAAGACCCTGGACGGCAAAGACGCGTTGGCGGCGGTAAAGGCCAAGCTGTAGATCGAGGCGCACCGTTCGCCCTGTGACCGTCGCCGACCGGCGGCCGCCCCGGGCGAACGGCCTTTGGAACTTGCACCCCAATCGCTGACACGCCACCCTGACGCTCCATTTCCCCACACCGCGAGGACCCATGGCCTGGCCCAACCGCCACTCCCTCTTGCCGTTCCTGAGCTGGCTGCCGCAACAAACCCGCGCCAGCGTCGGCCGCGACCTGCTGGTGGGTCTGAGCGGTGCCATCCTCGCTTTACCGCAATCCATTGCCTACGCCCTGATCGCCGGCCTGCCCCCGGAGTACGGCCTGTACGCAGCCATTGTCCCGGTGTTGATTGCCTGCCTCTGGGGCTCGTCCTGGCACCTGATCTGCGGGCCCACTGCGGCCATTTCCATCGTCCTCTACGCCAGCGTCAGCCCCCTGGCGGTGCCGGCGTCCCAGGACTACATCACGCTGATCCTGTTGCTGACCTTTCTTGCCGGGGTTTTCCAATGGCTGCTGGGCCTGCTGCGTTTCGGCGCCCTGGTGAACTTCGTCTCCCATTCCGTGGTGCTGGGTTTCACCCTGGGCGCTGCGGTGGTGATCGCCCTCGGCCAGTTACCCAACCTGCTGGGGCTGGACCTGCCCAGCCAGGCCACCGCCCTCAATAGCCTCAACAGCCTGCTGGAGCACCTGCATGACCTGGATAAACCCTCGCTGCTGCTGGGTCTGGGGACCCTGGTTGTCGGGGTCGGACTCAAGTTGCTGGTGCCGCGCTGGCCGACATTGCTGATCACCCTGGTGCTCAGCAGCCTGGTGGTCTGGCTGTGGCCGGCCCTGTTCGGCCACGTGAAGCTGGTCAGCGCCTTCGTCGGCCACCTGCCGCCCTTGAGCCCGCTGCCATTGCTGGACCTGGAGATGATCCTGCGCCTGCTGCCCAGTGCGGTGGCGGTGGGCATGCTCGGCCTGGTCACCAGCCTGTCGATCGCCCGCTCGCTGTCGGCACGCTCCGAACAACTGCTGGACGCCAACCAGGAGGTCCGCGCCCAGGGCCTGTCGAACATCATCGGCGGATTCTTCTCCGGCTACCTGTCTTCCGGCTCGTTCACCCGCTCCGGGCTGAGCTACGACGCCGGCGCCCGCTCGCCCCTGGCCGGGGTGTTTTCCGCACTGTGGGTGGCTTCGTTCGCGGTGGCCGGGGCCGGGCTGATTGCCCATATCCCGATCCCGGGCATGGCCGCGAGCATTCTGCTGATCTGCTGGGGGCTGGTGGACCACCGGGGCATTCGGGCCTTGTTCCGGGTGAGCCGCGCTGAGTTCGTGGTGATGAGCCTGACCTGCGTCGCCACCTTGCTCCTGGAGCTGCAAACGGCGATTTATGCCGGGGTGCTGGCGTCGCTGTTCTTCTACCTCAAGCGCACTTCCCAGCCGCGGGTGCAGCAGTGGCGCGAGGGTGATGAGGACATTCTGCGGGTGGGGGGCTCGATCTTCTTTGGCGCCAGCCATTACCTGCAAGTGCGCATGCAGCGCTGCCAGGCCCCGAAGCTGGTGATCGATGCCCAGCACATCAACTTCATCGACTATTCCGGGGTGGAAATGCTCCACCAGGAAGCCCGCCGGCTGTTACGCCAACACCGCAGCCTGACCTTGCGCCGCGCCCGGCAACCGGTGATGGAGGAATTGATCAAGCTGGAAGGCCCGGAGAAATGCCCGATCCGTTTTGAAGATTGAGGTTTTTATCGGGGCGGGGATCAAGCCCGTAATCGCTGGCAAGCCAGCGCCAACAAATTAGGCGGCCCCAAACCCGTAGGAGCCGGCTTGCCGGCGATGGCGATCTTGAAGGCGCTATCGCTGGCAAGCCAGCTCCTACAAATGGGCGGCCTCAGAACCGTAGGAGCCGGCTTGCCGGCGATGGCGATCTTGAGGGCGCTATCGCTGGCGAGCCAGCTCCTACAAATGGGCGGCCTCAGAACCGTAAGAGCCGGCTTGCCGGCGATGGCGATCTTGAGGGCGCTATCGCTGGCGAGCCAGCTCCTACAAATGGGCGGCCTCAGAACCGTAGGAGCCGGCTTGCCGGCGATGGCGATGTTGAAGGCGCTATCGCTGGCGAGCCAACACCTACACAGGGCGTGTCAGAGGGCCAGTTGGCGGCGCAGTTCGGCCAGCACCGGGGCGCTGTCCGGGCGGACACCGCGCCACAGGTAGAAGGCTTCCGCCGCTTGTTCGGCCAGCATTCCCAGGCCATCCAGCGCCGCCACCGCGCCGTGTTCAGTGGCCCAGCGGCAGAACGGCGTGGGCTCCTTGCCGTACATCATGTCGTAGCAAACGGTGTGGCCGGGCTCGATCAGGCTGCTGGCAATCGGTGGCAGGTCGCCGGACAGGCTGGCCGAGGTGGCGTTGATAATCAGGTCCACCGACTCCTCCAACCAATCGAAGCCGCTGGCCGACACCGGTCCCAAATCAGCGAACAGCTCAGCCAGCAACTCGGCCTTGGCCACGGTACGGTTGGCGATCACCACCGACGCCGGTTGCTCGGCCAGCAACGGCTCCAGCACCCCACGCACTGCGCCGCCGGCCCCCAGCAACAAGATGCGCTTGCCCTTGAGGCTGACACCGGCATTCACCGTCAGGTCGCGCACCAGGCCGGCGCCGTCGGTGTTGTCACCCAGCAGGCGGCCGTCGGCGAGCTTACTCAGGGTGTTGACCGCGCCAGCACGCTGGGCCCGTTCGCTGAGGGTATCGGCCAGGCGATAGGCGTCTTCCTTGAACGGTACGGTGACGTTGGCGCCCCGGCCCTCGGCGAAAAACGCCTGGGCGCAGCCGACGAAATCATCCAGGGGCGCCAGCAAGGTGTTGTAGTCCAGTTGCTGGCCGGTCTGCTCGGCAAACAGCCGATGGATCAGCGGCGACTTGCTGTGGCCGATCGGGTTACCAAAAACGACGTACTGATCCATCTCTCACCCCTTTTGCTCAGCACCCACCTGCAGCCGCAGCCTGTTCGCCGACGAGCCGGTTCCTACAGTGGGTGAGCGATTAGTTGCTGCCTGCCAACCAGTCCCGGTCTTGCAGGAAGTACTCGGTCAAACGTGCTTCTTCGCTGCCGGGCTCGGCCTTCCAGTCGTAGCCCCAGCGCACGTGGGGCGGCAGCGACATGAGGATCGACTCGGTACGCCCGCCCGACTGCAGGCCGAACAGGGTGCCACGGTCGTAGACCAGGTTGAACTCCACATAACGGCCACGACGGAATTCCTGGAAGGCCCGCTGCTGCTCGGTGTAGGCCATGGTTTTGCGGCGCTGCACGATGGGCAGGTACGCCTCGATGTAGGCGTCGCCGATGGCGCGCATAAAGGCGAAGCTGGTGTCGAAATCCCACTGGTTCAGGTCATCGAAGAACAGGCCGCCAATGCCCCGCGGTTCGTTGCGGTGCTTGATGTGGAAGTAACTGTCGCACCAGGCCTTGTAGCGCGGGTAGACGTCGGCGCCGAACGGTGCACAGGCGCGCTCGGCTACGCGGTGCCAGTGCACGCAGTCTTCTTCGTGGGCGTAGTAGGGGGTCAGGTCAAAGCCGCCGCCGAACCACCAGACCGGCTCTTCGCCTTCTTTCTCGGCGATGAAGAAACGCACATTGGCGTGGGACGTGGGCACGTGGGGGTTGTGCGGGTGGATCACCAGGGACACACCCAGGGCCTCGAAGCCGCGCCCGGCCAGTTCCGGCCGATGGGCGCTGGCGGAAGGCGGCAAGCCGCTGCCGAACACGTGAGAGAAGTTGACCCCACCTTTTTCAATCACTGCGCCATCGGCCAGCACCCGGGTCCGGCCGCCGCCGCCAGCAGGGCGGGTCCAGGCGTCTTCGACAAAACGCGTACCGCCGTCTTCGATTTCCAGGGCAGCGCAAATGCGGTCTTGCAGGTCGAGCAGGTAGGCTTTTACGGCCTCGGTGCGGGTAGTCATGGCATCACCTTGAATCGGGCAAAGCTACGCGGCGCCAGGGGTGCAGCGGTGGGCCGGCGCAAATGGGCGCGTAGCATAACACCGCGCCAGGGTCTGCCACAGTTGACGACGGTCAAGCAGAGGAGTCCGATAGAGCACTTTCGCGACACGACCGAGGAGAAATTGCAGATGGCCAAACGTATCCAGTTCCGTGCCCATGGCGGCCCCGAAGTGCTTGAGTATGTCGACTACGTCCCCGCCGAGCCTGGCCCGCAACAGGTTCGCGTCAGCAACAAGGCCATTGGCCTGAACTTTATCGACACCTATTTCCGCAGCGGCCTCTACGCGCCGCCAGCCCTGCCTTCGGGCCTGGGGGCTGAAGGTGCCGGGGTGGTCGAGGCCGTGGGCAGCGAGGTCAGCCAGTTCAAGGTGGGTGATCGGGTGGCCTATGGCAGCGGCCCCCTGGGCGCCTACAGCGATGTGCACGTACTGCCGGCGGCCAACCTGGTGCACCTGCCGGACGCCATCAGCTTTGAGCAGGCTGCCGGGGTCATGCTCAAGGGCCTGACCGTGCAGTACCTATTGCGTCAGACCTATGAACTCAAGGCCGGTGAAACCGTACTGTTCCACGCCGCTGCCGGGGGCGTGGGTTCCCTGGCCTGCCAGTGGGCCAAGGCCCTGGGCGTGAAGCTGATCGGTACCGTCAGCTCGCCGGAAAAAGCCGCCATCGCCAAATCCCTCGGGGCTTGGGAAACCATCGACTACAGCCATGAAGACGTGGCCCAACGGGTGCTGGAATTGACCGATGGCAAGAAGTGCCCGGTGGTCTACGACGGCGTCGGCAAAGACACCTGGCTCACCTCCCTGGACTGCCTGGCGCCGCGCGGGCTGATGGTCAGCTTTGGTAATGCGTCAGGGGCCGTGGACGGGGTGAACCTGGGGATTCTCTCGGCCAAGGGCTCGCTGTACGTAACCCGGCCGACCCTGGCGACCTACGCCAACAATGCCGAAAACCTGCAACACATGGCCGATGATCTGTTCGCCATGATTGCCAGTGGCAAGCTGAAGATCGAGATCGGCCAGCGCTTCCCACTGGCAGACGCGGCCAAGGCACACGTGGAGTTGTCGGCGCGGCGTACGACCGGCTCGACCATCCTGCTGCCTTGAGGGTTATCGCCGGCAAGCTGGCTCCTAAGGGAGCCGGCTTGCCGGCGATGCTTGTTACGAAGGCCGCACCACCTTTCCGGTGGCCAGATCCCGAATCAGGCTCGGGTTCTTGCGGCCACCCAGGTTGCCCCCCAGCACCAGGTCCAACTGCCCGCGGAAGTACTGCTCGATGCGAATCCGCGTGCGCGCCGCCGGGCGCCCTTGAGGGTTGGCCGAGGTGGAAATCAGCGGCCCTACCAAGGAACACAACTCACGGACTTGAGGATGGTCGCTGACCCGCAGCGCCACGGTGTCGTGCACCCCGGTGATCCACTCGGGCAGCAAATCCTGATGGGGCACCAGCCAGGTATTGGGCCCCGGCCAGGTGCTGGACATGCGCTCGATCCATGTGTCGGGGAAGTCCTCGAAGAGGAAATCGAATTGACGGATGTTGTCGGCAATCAGGATCAGGCCCTTATCCACAGACCGGGACTTGATCGCCAATAACCGATCCACCGCCTCTTCGTTCCACGGATCACAGCCCAGGCCCCACACCGCTTCGGTTGGATAGGCAATCACCGCCCCTGCGCGAATTTCTCGTGCGGCTTGCTGCACACGCCAACTGCTGACCATTGCTGATTCTCCGGATAAAAGCTGTGCGCAGTTTACCGATCTTGCCCGTAAAGCCTAGCGGGTACGCGCAAACCAGCGACCGTTTTCGCACACCGCGCGACCCTCGATCTCAAGTTCCGTCAGGGCCGCCAGAACAGTGGGCAATGCCCAGCCCATAGCGGCGGCCAGGGCTTCGCTGCTGTGGGGCGCGGCGTGCAACAGCGCCAGCAAGGGATGCTCCGGCGCCGACGGCACACTGACCGGCCCCACGTTCTGCCAGCCCCGCAAGGCCTCAAGAATGTGTTCGATGGTTTCCACCAGCACCGCACCGTCACGAATCAACTGGTGGCAACCCCGGGCGCCGGGGTGGTGGATGGACCCGGGAATGGCGTACACCTCGCGCCCTTGTTCCGCAGCCAGGCGCGCAGTGATCAGCGAACCGCTGGCGACACTGGCTTCCACCACCAGCACACCGAGGGACAGACCGCTGATGATCCGGTTGCGCCGCGGGAAGTGGCCGGGCAGGGGTGGCGTGTCCAGGGGGAACTCGGAAATCACCGCGCTACCGCGCTCGATCATCGCTTCGGCCAAGGCTCGGTGGCGCTGTGGATAAAGTTTTTCCAGACCGGTGCCCAACACCGCTACGGTCTGGCCACCCACGGCCAACGCCGCCTGATGAGCCGCACCGTCGATGCCCAGGGCCAGGCCGCTGGTGATGACAAAACCGGCGGCGGCCAGCTCGCGGGAAAACGCCGTCGCGGTGTCCAGGCCCGGTCGCGATGCGCGCCGGCTACCGACCATCGCCAGTTGCGGTTTTTCCAGGATTTCCGGGGCGCCGGCCACGAACAGCAGCGGCGGGGCGTCGGTCAACTCGGCGAGCAAGGCCGGGTAGCCGGGCTGGCCCAACATCAGTAAATGCTGGCCCGGACGCTCCAGCCAGGCCAGTGCATGGCTTGCGCCGTCCCGCACCTGGGCACTGCGCCGGGCCTCGGCGCAGGCCGCCGGCAACCCCAGGGACCGCCAGGCGGCAGCCGGTGCACTGAGGGCTTTGGAGGCCGAGCCGAAGGCGTGCAGCAAACGTTGAAAGCGCGCCGGCCCAAGCTCGGGCAGACGGTGCAGACGTAAACAGGCTTCGAGTTCCGCAGGGGAAATCGTCGCCGGGACAGACGCAGTCATCGGATCATCCTTGATCGTTTCAGCTCCCGCCGCAGCGAGAACAAGCTGTGGATAAGTCTGTTGGTAACTTGTTGAATCTTTATTCGTTTCAGGGGCGCCGAAGGGGGCTGGCCGGCGTCATTGCCCACAGCGCCAACTGAGGCCGGAGCGGCAAGAGCCTGGCGAGTAGTCATTTCCTCAGGGGCTGAATCCCTTTATTATGTGCGTTCGCGTGAAACGCCAGAGCCTGCGCGGCTCGCAGCTCCTACCGAGCACGTTTCGCATCGGCGGCCCTGGTCCACGACTTGCCCGGCCCCCGACTCCGCCCTTACTTCACACGTGCAGCAATCAAGCTTATGGCCATTTTAAACATCCTCGAATTCCCCGATTCGCGCCTGCGCACTATCGCCAAACCCGTGGCCGTAGTGGACGACGAAGTGCGTCAGTTGGTCGATGACATGTTTGAAACAATGTATGAAGCCCCGGGCATCGGCCTCGCGGCGACCCAGGTCAACGTGCACAAGCGCATCGTGGTCATGGACCTGTCCGAAGACCGCAGCGAGCCACGGGTGTTTATCAACCCTGAGTTCGAGGCCCTCACCGATGAGATGGACCAGTACCAGGAAGGCTGCCTGTCGGTACCGGGTTTCTACGAAAACGTCGATCGCCCGCAGCGGGTCAAGATCAAGGCCCTGGACCGTGATGGCCAGCCTTATGAACTGATCGCCGAAGGCCTGTTGGCGGTGTGCATCCAGCACGAATGCGACCACCTCAACGGCAAGCTGTTCGTTGACTACCTGTCCACGCTCAAGCGTGACCGGATCAAGAAGAAGCTGGAAAAGCAGCATCGCCAGAACGCTTGATTCCTTATCCAGTGGTGCATCGCGGGCAAGCCCGCTCCTACAATGGTTCATTTGTGTAGGAGCGGGCTTGCCCGCGGTCGTTTCACCTGCGTCCCCTTTCCAAGCGAGTACCCATCATGCGCATCGTCTTTGCCGGCACCCCGGAATTTGCCGCCGAACACCTCAAGGCCCTGCTTGCCGGCCCTGACGAGATCGTAGCGGTCTACACCCAGCCGGACCGTCCAGCGGGGCGTGGGCAGAAGCTGATGCCAAGCCCGGTCAAGCAGTTGGCGCTGGAGCACAACATCCCGGTGCTGCAACCGCCGACCCTGCGTGACGCCGCGGCCCAGGCCGAACTGGCGGCACTCAAGCCGGACCTGATGGTGGTAGTGGCCTACGGCCTGATCCTGCCGCAAGTGGTGCTGGATATTCCGCGCCTGGGCTGCATCAACAGCCACGCCTCGCTGCTGCCGCGCTGGCGCGGTGCGGCGCCGATCCAGCGCGCCGTGCAAGCCGGCGATGCGATGAGCGGCGTGACAGTGATGCGCATGGAAGCCGGCCTGGACACTGGGCCGATGCTGCTCAAGGTCAGCACCCCGATCAGCGCCGCAGACACCGGCGGCAGCCTGCATGACCGTCTAGCCGAAATGGGCCCGCCGGCCGTGCTCCAGGCCATTGCCGGCCTGGCGGCAGGCACCCTGGAAGGCGAAGTACAGGATGACAGCCTGGCCACTTACGCCCACAAACTGAACAAGGACGAGGCGCGCGTCGACTGGAGCCGTCCGGCACCGGAACTGGAGCGCCTGGTGCGCGCCTTCAACCCGTGGCCGATCTGCCACAGCACCCTCAACGGCGAATCGCTGAAGGTCCTGGCCGCCAACCTGGCCGAAGGCCAGGGCACACCCGGTGAGATCCTCGGCGCCAGCAAAGACGGCCTGATCGTCGCCTGCGGTGAACAGGCGCTGTGCCTGACCCGCCTGCAATTGCCCGGCGGCAAGGCCCTGAACTTCAGCGACCTGTTCAACAGCCGCCGTGAGAAATTCGCCCTCGGCACCGTCCTCGGTCAAGCGGTGGACGCCCAATGAACCCACGTCTGGCCGCTGCCAAGGCCCTGACCGCCGTACTCAACGGCAAGGCCTCCCTCAACAGTTCGTTGCCCACCCAACTGGACAAGGTCGAGGTCCGCGATCGCGGCTTTACCCAGGACCTGGCGTTCGGCACCGCGCGCTGGCAGCCACGGCTGTCGGCGCTGGCGGCCAAGCTGCTGCAAAAACCCTTCAAGGCTGCCGACGCCGATGTCGAGGCGCTGCTGCTGGTGGGGCTTTACCAACTGCTCTACACCCGGGTGCCGGCCCACGCCGCCATCGGTGAAACCGTGGGCTGCGCCGAAAAGCTGAAAAAGCCCTGGGCCAAGGCCCTGCTCAACGCCGTGCTGCGCCGCGCCCAGCGCGAAAGCGAAGCGCTGCTGGCCGAGCTGGAACATGACCCGGTGGTGCGCACGGCCCACCCGCGCTGGCTGCAAAAGTCCCTCAAGGCCTTCTGGCCCGAGCAGTGGGAAGCCATTTGCGCCGCCAACAACGCCCACCCGCCGATGATCCTGCGGGTCAATCGCCGCCATCATTCCCGGGACGCGTACCTGCAGTTACTGAGTGCCGCCGCCGTCGAGGCCAAGCCATGCGTCTTCAGCCAGGACGGCATCGTCCTCGATGAAGCCTGCGACGTGCGCAACCTGCCGGGTTTTGCCGAAGGCTGGATCAGCGTCCAGGACGAAGCCGCGCAACTGGCTGCGGACCTGCTGGAGCTGGCGCCGGGGCAACGGGTGCTGGACGCCTGCTGTGCGCCCGGGGGCAAGACCTGCCATATCCTCGAAGTCGAACCGGCCCTGGCCGGTGTGGTCGCCGTGGATCTGGAAGCCAAGCGCCTGGTGCGGGTTCGCGAGAACCTTGAGCGCCTGGGCCTGGCCGCTGAACTGATCGCCGCCGACGGTCGCGACACCCAGGCCTGGTGGGATGGCAAGCCGTTCCAGCGCATCCTGCTGGACGCGCCGTGCTCGGCCACCGGCGTAATCCGTCGCCACCCGGACATCAAGCTGACTCGCCAACCCGACGACATTGCCGCCCTGGCCCAGTTGCAAGGTGAGTTGCTGGACGCCCTGTGGCCAACCCTGGAGGTCGGCGGCATCCTGGTCTACGCCACCTGCTCCACCTTGCCCACCGAGAACACCGAGGTGATCGAGGCTTTCCTGGCCCGGACCACGGGCGCTCGCGAACTGGACATCGCCGGCCAACTCGGCCAGCCTGCCGCGGGCCTCAAGCAGCCCTACGGACGCCAGTTGCTGGCGCAAGAGGGCGGCCATGACGGCTTCTACTACGCCAAGCTGATCAAGATCGCCGCAGCACGCGGCTAACACGGGTTTAAGGGAGTGACTGGATGAAAATCATCATCCTCGGCGCAGGGCAAGTGGGCGGCACCCTGGCGGAACACTTGGCCAGCGAAGCCAACGACATCACCGTGGTCGACACCGACGGCGAACGCCTGCGCGACCTCGGCGACCGCCTGGACATCCGCACCGTGCAGGGCCGGGGCTCGTTCCCCACAGTGCTGCGCCAGGCCGGTGCCGACGACGCCGACATGCTGGTGGCGGTGACCAACAGCGACGAGACCAATATGGTCGCCTGCCAGGTCGCCCACACCCTATTCCACACCCCGACCAAGATTGCCCGGGTACGCGAAGCCGCCTACCTGACCCGCGCCGGCCTGTTCGACAACGACGCGATCCCGGTGGACGTGTTGATCAGCCCCGAGCAAGTGGTGACCAACTACATCAAGCGCCTGATCGAACACCCCGGCGCCCTGCAGGTGATCGACTTCGCCGAAGGCAAGGCCCAACTGGTGGCGGTCAAGGCTTACTACGGCGGGCCGTTGGTGGGCCAGCAATTGCGCCAGTTGCGCGAGCACATGCCAAACGTCGACACCCGGGTGGCGGCGATCTTCCGTCGTGACCGACCGATCATGCCCAAGGGCGACACGGTGATCGAGGCGGACGACGAGGTGTTCTTCATCGCTGCCAAGGTCCACATCCGTGCGGTGATGAGTGAGATGCGTCGTCTCGACGAATCCTACAAGCGCATCGTTATCGCCGGCGGTGGGCAGATCGGCGAGCGCCTGGCCGAGGCCATCGAAAGCCGCTACCAGGTGAAGATCATCGAGATGAACCCGGCACGTTGCCGCTACTTGTCCGACAGCCTCGACAGCACCGTGGTGTTGCAGGGCAGTGCCTCGGACCGCGACCTGCTACTGGAAGAGAACATCGCCGATGCCGACATCTTCCTGGCCCTGACCAACGACGACGAAGCCAACATCATGTCGTCGCTGCTGGCCAAGCGCCTGGGCGCCAAGAAGGTCATGACCATCATCAACAACCCGGCTTACGTAGACCTGATCCAGGGCGGCGACATCGACATCGCCATCAGCCCGCAGCTGGCCACCATCGGCACCTTGCTGGCCCACGTGCGCCGTGGCGATATCGTCAGCGTGCACTCCCTGCGCCGCGGGGCGGCAGAGGCCATCGAGGCCATCGCCCACGGTGACGCCAAATCGAGCAAGGTCATCGGCCGGGCCATCGAGAACATCGGCCTGCCGCCGGGCACCACTATTGGCGCAATCATCCGTGACGAAGAGGTGCTCATCGCCCACGACGACACAGTGATCGAAGCGGGCGACCACGTGATTCTGTTCCTTGTGGATAAAAAGCACATTCGCGATGTAGAGAAGCTGTTCCACGTAGGGTTGAGCTTCTTCTGAGGCTAGGCAGCGATGGCGGGCTTGAACGGCCTATCGCTGCCTAGCCAGCTCCTACGCACATTTGCGCGGCATAGAAGGGGAGTCTGTGATGCTGGAATCGTTGGAAAAAATGCTCGCCAAGGGTGTGGATAACGCCCTGTTGCGCTTCGGCCTGGGCAAGGGTTACCTGGACCTTGGGGATAACTCCAAGGCCGCCGAACACCTGCAACGCTGTTTGGGGTTCGACCCCAAGTACTCCGCCGCCTGGAAGCTGTTGGGCAAGGCCTACCTGGCTCAGGACGATTATCCGGCGGCGCGCCAAGCCTGGGAGCAGGGCCTGGAAGTCGCTCGCGGGCATGGCGATAAACAGGCGGAAAAGGAAATGACCGTGTTTCTTAAGAAGCTCGAGCGCAAGGCGCCCCGAAACGCCTACAAATAGCGCAGGGCAATGCCCTCAGCGTCCACTTGCACCACTTCCATGCGCACCCGCGGCGCCGTCACCGGCAAGCCCTGCACCTGGCCATACACCACGGCGCCCTTGGGCAGCCGGGCCAGGGTCGGGCTCTGCACATACACACCACTGGCGGACAACTGGCGCGTCTGCCCCAAACACTCGCCGAAGCTTTCGTGCTGGATCTTGATGCGGAAGGATTTGCGGTGTTCGGACATCTTTAGCGCCCTTTGATCAATGGCTGTGGATAACCAGGCCACTCCAGTTATCCACAGATCGTGCCAGCGCCGGTCAGTACCAGCGTTCTTCGCCCGGTGGGCGTTTCTTGAAGCGCTTCATGCTCCACATGTACTGGCTCGGATACGCAGCCACGTAACGCTCGACCACCCGGCTCATGGCGGCGCAGGAGGTTTCGGTGTCAGTGCTGTACATGTCTTCCGGGGCTGCTTCGAGGATCACCTTGTAGCCCGAACCATCCGGCAAGCGCAGGGCATGCAGGAACACGCCCACCGCCTTGCCGCCGGCCAGCATATTCGGCACGAACTTGCTGGTCAGGGCCTGGGTGGCGAAGAAGGGCACGAAGATCCCGGCGGATTCGGCCGGTTCCGGGTCGGCGGGAATACCCACTGCACCGCCTTTGCGCACTTCCTTGATGACGCTGAGGATGCCTTCCTTGGTCGAGGCGGCGACGCGGTTGCCCAGTTGCACCCGCTGCTTGCGCAACAGCTCGTCCACAGCCTTGAGCTTGGGTGGACGGTAGAAAATGATCGGTTTGCACTGGCTGCAGTAGAAATGGTTGAGCACTTCCCAGTTGCCCAGGTGGCTGGTGATGCCCACCACGCCCTTGCCCGAAGCCAGGGCCTCCTTGAGCACATCCAGGCCTTCGACTTCGCGCACCAGATCGATGGAGCGCTGGGCCGGCCAGATCCAGGCGCAGGCGCTTTCGGTCAGGGATTTGCCGATGTCTTTCAGGCTCTGGCCGACCAAGCGCTCGCGCTCAGCCGGGTCCATCTGCGGAAAGCACTTGGCCAGGTTGATGCGCACCACGTCCCGGGAACGGTTGGGGGTTTTCCACATGACCCAGCCAATGGCCGAGCCAACGGCTTGCACCGCGCGCCATGGCAGCAGGGCAAACAATCGCAGGGCGCCCACCAGCAGGGCGCCTTTGAACTTATCCACAAGTGACTCCTGATCTGTAGGTCATGATCTGTCGCGAGCCGGCTATTCTAACCGGCTGTTCAACAGGACGGCGTAACGATCACAGTCTTGAGTGTGATCCATGACCATGCCCGAGGCTTGCATCAGGGCATAACAAATGGTCGGGCCGACGAAGGTGAAGCCGGCCTTTTTCAGGCCATGACTCATGGCTAGCGCCTCGGGCGTGACCGCCGGGACTTCGCTGCGATCCTTGAAATGATTGACCTTGGGCTGGCCATCGACGAACGACCAGAGAAATTCCACCGGGTCTTCCAGGGCCAGCCAGGCCTCGGCATTGCGCCGGGCGGCATTGAGTTTCAAGCGGTTGCGGATGATCCCGGGGTCGAGCATCAGCTCGTCGATTTCCGCATCGCTCATCTGCGCCACACGCTGTACATCGAAGCCCCAGAGCACTTGCCGATAGCGATCGCGCTTCTTCAATACGGTGATCCACGACAAGCCCGCCTGGAACCCTTCGAGCAATAACAACTCGAACAAGCGCTGCGCATCCCGTAGCGGCACGCCCCACTCCTGATCGTGATAAGCCATGTACAGCGGATCTTCGGAACACCAAAAGCAGCGTGGCATAAGGCTCCAGGGGGCGTGCGCAGGACCGAATCGGGTATACTCCCGCTCCTTAAATCGCAGCCCAAGTAACAGGTGAATTTCGTGAGCCAGCCTACGCCAGCCGTGCGTACCTTCCAAGACTTGATCCTCGCCCTCCAGCAGTACTGGGCCGAGCAAGGTTGTGTGGTACTTCAGCCCTACGATATGGAAGTAGGCGCCGGCACTTTCCACACCGCTACCTTCCTGCGGGCCATTGGCCCGGAAACCTGGAACGCCGCTTATGTGCAGCCCAGTCGTCGCCCGACTGACGGCCGCTACGGCGAAAACCCCAACCGCCTGCAGCACTACTATCAGTTCCAGGTGGTGCTCAAGCCCAACCCGGACAACTTCCAGGAGCTGTACCTGGGCTCGCTGAAACATGTCGGCCTGGACCCGCTGGTCCACGACATCCGTTTCGTTGAAGACAACTGGGAGTCGCCGACCCTGGGCGCCTGGGGCCTGGGCTGGGAAGTCTGGCTCAATGGCATGGAAGTGACTCAGTTCACTTACTTCCAGCAAGCCGGTGGCATCGAGTGCTACCCGGTGACCGGCGAGATCACCTACGGCCTGGAACGCCTGGCCATGTACCTGCAGGGCGTGGACTCGGTGTACGACCTGGTCTGGGCCGACGGCCCGTTCGGCAAGGTGACCTACGGCGACGTGTTCCATCAGAACGAGGTGGAGCAGTCCACCTACAACTTCGAACACGCCAACGTCGAGAAGCTGTTCGAACTGTTCGATTTCTACGAAAGCGAAGCCAAGCGCCTGATCGAACTGGATCAGCCGCTGCCGCTGCCAAGCTATGAAATGGTCCTCAAGGCATCCCACACCTTCAACCTGCTGGATGCGCGCCGGGCAATCTCCGTTACCGCCCGTCAGCAGTACATCCTGCGGGTACGCACGCTGGCGCGTTCCGTCGCCCAAGCCTACCTGATGGCTCGCGCCAAGCTGGGCTTCCCGATGGCGACCCCGGACCTGCGTGATGAAGTGTTGGCTAAGTTGGAGGCGGCACAATGAGTGCGCAAGATTTTCTGGTTGAACTGGGCACTGAAGAGCTGCCACCCAAAGCCCTGAACACCCTGGCCGAAGCCTTTCTGGCCGGCATCGACAAAGGCCTGCAAGCCGCTGGCCTGAGCTTCGAAGCCAAGCAGGTCTACGCCGCGCCACGACGCCTGGCGGTGCTGATCACGCAACTGGCCACTCAGCAGCCCGATCGCAGCATCAACCTGGACGGCCCGCCGCGCCAGGCCGCGTTCGACGCCGACGGTAACCCGACCCAGGCGGCCCTGGGTTTTGCCAAGAAGTGCGGCGTGGACCTGAGCGAGATCGACCAGAGCGGTCCGAAACTGCGTTACAGCCAGAGCATCCAGGGCAAGCCTACTGCCAGCCTGCTGCCGACCATCGTCGAAGACTCGCTGAACGACCTGCCGATTCCCAAGCGCATGCGCTGGGCCGCGCGCAAGGAAGAGTTCGTGCGTCCGACCCAATGGCTGGTCATGCTGCTGGGCGATGAGGTGATCGACTGCACCATCCTTGCCCAGAAAGCCGGTCGCGAGTCCCGTGGCCACCGTTTCCATCACCCGGAAAACGTGCGCATCAGTGCCCCGGCCAACTACCTCAACGACCTGCGTGCTGCCTACGTACTGGCCGATGCCAACGAGCGTCGCGATCTGATCAGCAAGCGCACCGCCGAACTGGCCACCCTGCAAGAAGGCACCGCCATCGTTCCGGCCGACCTGCTGGACGAAGTGACCGCCCTGGTGGAATGGCCTGTGCCGCTGGTGTGCTCGTTCGAGGAACGCTTCCTCGACGTGCCGCAAGAAGCCCTGATCACCACCATGCAGGACAACCAGAAGTACTTCTGCCTGCTGGACGTGGACGGCAAGCTGCTGCCGCGCTTCATCACCGTGGCCAACATTGAAAGCAAGGACCCGCGCCAGATCATCGAGGGCAACGAGAAAGTCGTGCGCCCACGCCTGACCGACGCCGAGTTCTTCTTCAAGCAGGACAAGAAGCAGAAGCTCGAAGCCTTCAACCTGCGCCTGCAGAACGTGGTGTTCCAGGAGAAGCTGGGCAGCGTCTACGACAAAGCCGAACGCATCTCCAAGCTGGCGGCGTTCATTGCCCCGCGCATTGGTGGCGACGCCCAGCGTGCAGCCCGTGCCGGCCTGCTGTCGAAGTGCGACCTGGCCACCGAAATGGTCGGCGAGTTCCCGGAGATGCAAGGTGTCGCCGGCTACTACTACGCCCTCAATGACGGCGAGCCGCAAGACGTGGCCCTGGCCCTGAACGAGCAGTACATGCCCCGTGGCGCCGGCGCCGAGCTGCCAAGCACCCTGACCGGTGCCGCCGTGGCCATCGCCGACAAGCTGGATACCCTGGTGGGGATCTTCGGCATCGGCATGTTGCCTACCGGCAGCAAAGACCCCTACGCCCTGCGTCGTGCCGCCCTCGGCGTGCTGCGCATCCTGATCGACAAGAAGCTCGACCTCGACCTGACCGAAGCCGTGGCATTCGCCGTCAGCGCGTTCGGTGCCAAGGTCAAGGCCGCCGGCCTGGGCGACCAGGTGCTGGAATTCATCTTCGACCGCCTGCGTGCGCGTTACGAAGACGAAGGCGTGGACGTGGCCACTTACCTGTCGGTACGTGCCCTGAAGCCGGGTTCGGCCCTGGACTTCGACCAGCGTGTACAAGCCGTGCAGGCCTTCCGCAAATTGCCGGAAGCCGCCGCCCTGGCGGCAGTGAACAAACGCGTGTCGAACCTGCTGAGCAAGGTTGAAGGCAGCGTGCCAAGCACCGTGGAAGCCAAGTACTTCGACAACGCCAACGAGTTCTCCCTGTATTCGGCGATCCAGCAAGCGGACCAGGCAGTGCAGCCGATGGCCGTGGCCCGTCAATACAGCGAGACCCTGGCGCGCCTGGCCGCCTTGCGCGAGCCGGTGGACGCGTTCTTCGAAGCGGTGATGGTCAACGCTGAAGACCCCAAGGTACGGGCCAACCGCTATGCGCTGCTGGCGCGTCTGCGTGGCTTGTTCCTGGGTGTCGCCGACATCTCGTTGCTGGGGTAAGCGCGCGTTGAAACTGCTGATTCTCGATCGGGACGGGGTCATCAACCATGACTCCGATGTGTACATCAAATCGGTGGCGGAGTGGATTCCGCTGCCCGGCTCGATCGCGGCCATCGCGCAGTTGAGCAAGGCCGGCTGGACCGTGGCAATCGCCACCAACCAGTCCGGCATCGCTCGTGGCTACTACGATTTGGCCACCCTCGACGCCATGCACGAGCGCTTGCGCACGTTGGTGGCGGAGCAGGGTGGCGAGGTCGGTTTGATCGTTTATTGCCCACACGGCCCGGATGAAGGTTGCGCCTGCCGCAAACCCAAGCCGGGGATGCTGCGGACAATTGCCGAGCATTATCAGGTCGATCTCGCCGGATGTTGGTTCGTGGGCGACAGCCTCGGTGACCTGGAGGCCGCGAAAGCCGTCGATTCACAACCCGTTTTGGTAAAGACCGGGAAAGGTGAAAAGACCCTGGGGAAAACCCTGCCGGTGGGGACGTTGATTTTTGACGACCTGGCGGCCGTGGCTGCTGAACTTATCCACAACTGAATTTATTAACAAAGTGCACTTCCGACATCCTGAACAAGGACTGCTCAGGGGTACGCTTTTTACAGGCGGGTACTGCCCGCAATGGTAAATGCCGCTATGTCGATCCTGCAGGCAATCAGAACCTTTTTCTTTTACCTGCTGTTGGGCACCAGCTCGCTGCTGTGGTGCTCCCTGAGCTTTTTTTATTGCGCCGTTCCTGCCGTTCAAGGCACGTTACCGTTTTATCAATGTGTACTGGTGTCGCTGCGCGTTGTGGCTGACCAAGGTCTTCCTGAATATCCACGTGGACGTGAAGGGCGCAGAAAACGTCCCGGAGCGGCCGTGTGTGATCGTTTCGAACCACCAGAGCACCTGGGAAACGTTCTTTCTCTCGGCGTACTTCGAGCCCCTGAGCCAAGTGCTCAAGCGTGAGCTGCTGTACGTGCCGTTCTTCGGCTGGGCCATGGCCATGCTGCGCCCCATCGCGATTGATCGTGATAACCCCAAGGCCGCCCTCAAGCAGGTGGCAAGCAAAGGCGACGAGTTGCTCAAGGACAATGTCTGGGTGCTGATTTTCCCGGAAGGCACCCGAGTGCCTTATGGCCAGATTGGCAAGTTCTCCCGCAGCGGCAGTGCCCTGGCGGTGAATGCCGACTTGCCGGTGTTGCCGATCGCCCACAACGCCGGCAAGTTCTGGCCCAAGGCTGGCTGGGCCAAGCGCCCCGGTACCATCACCGTGACCATCGGCGCGCGATGTACGCCGAAGGCAGCGGCCCACGGGCCATCGCCGAGCTCAACGAGCGGGTACAGGCCTGGAACGAGCAGGCACAACGGGACATGGGCTCCCTGCCTGCCGTGGCCACAAAGGCCGATCAAGTGGCGCTATGAGCATCTGTGGATAACCTGTGTACGAGATTGTCGAAAAGTCCTGAATTTGATCTGTAAGCTAATGATTTAAATACATATTTCTGAAGCTCATAAAATCACTGAAAACGTGCATAAGTTTTTAGGTGATAAAAAAACCGGCCTGAAAAGCCGGTTTTTTTTGCCTCGATTTTTACTCCTTGAGCAAGGGCAGACCCAGCGTGAAGCACGTGCCCTGGCCCACCACGCTCTGACAACGGATACGCCCTTCATGGCGATCCACCACCGCCTTGACCATGGCCAGGCCCAAACCGAGCCCTTCGATTCCTTGGGCCGATGCAAAGCGCTGGTACTGGCTGAACAGCCGAGGCAACTCTGCGGTGGCGATCCCCCGGCCCTGATCGACGATTTCACAGGTCAGCCAATGCTCATCCACGTGCAGTTGCACACGCACCGTGGAGCCGGGCGGGCTGTATTTGATGGCGTTCTCCAGCAGGTTGAACAAGGCCCGGGTCAGCAGAGCCTGATCGGCCAGCACCAATCCTTCATCCTCGTCATCCAGCTCGTGGAGTAATTGGATCTGCTTCAGCTGGGCCAGGGTGTTGGCCTGGTCGAAAGCGTCCAGCACCAGCATGGCGAACATGCTCGGTTCAAACTGATAGGCCTCGGACTCGGCCCTGGCCAATTGCACAAAAGCTTCGGTCAACTCCAGGGCACGGCGCACCTGGAGTTCGATCTGGTTATACACAGGCTGATCGTCGGGCGCCTGAAGGCGCTGCACGTCAAGCAAGGCCAGGATCGCGGAATGGGGCGCACGCAGGTCGTGGGAGAGAAAGCGCAGCAACAGCCCACGCTGGCGTTCGGCATCACGCTCAACGCTGAGGTCGGTCAGGCTCAGCAGCCAGCCGATGGGAATATCGCTGTCCACCGGTAACAGCGGCGCCAGGTCAGTACGCAGGCTGCGCTCCTGGGTATCGCGAAACTCCACGGGCACCAGGCTGGCCAGGGTCTGATCCTCCAGCCCCGGGTAGCCCAGGCTGGCCAATTGCGCGAGCAGATCGCTGCCGACCAGGCTGTGCGCGAACAACTCGCGGGAGTTGCGGTTGGCCAGCAAAATCCGCCCGCCCGGATCGCTGATCAAGGTGGCCACCGGCAGGTACTCCAGGCCGTCGGCGATAAAACGCTGGGTATCCCGGGTGCGGCTCATGGCCTGTTCCAAGGCGACAATCTGCCCCTGCAACACATCACCGCTCGGCGCCTGGCGTCGACGCCGCTCGGGCAGCACCTTGGGTTCGGCGTCCAGGCGCGCCAGCTCCCAGCCGAAGTACGCCAGGACGACCCGCAAGCGTCGCCAGTTCCAGGTCAGGTACGCCAGCAACATGCCCAGCACACTGGCCGCCGGGGACCACCAAGCCCCCAAGCGCAGCAACAGGGCCGAGCCCAGCAACGCGGCGGCCATACAACCCAGGGTCAGCCACAGGGCGTGTCGTGGACGCCACAACAACAGGCTCAACAACGCCGCCACCAAACCCAGCGACAGGCACATTCCCGTCAGTTCGCCGAGGGCGACGATGCTGCGTTGCTGCAACAGGCCGTTGAGCACATTGGCCTGGATTTCGATGCCGGGGGTGGTGCCCTGCTGGGCGGATTGCGGAGTGACGTAGCGATCCCCCAAACCGGCCGCCGTAGCGCCCACCAGGATCAGGCGATCGCGCAGCAGCTCGGCGGGCACCTCCCCGCGTAACACGCTGACATACGGCACGCTGGGAAAGCCCGCCGTGGCGCTGATAAAGGGAATACGCACCTCATGGGAACGCAGCCAGCCCTGGGTAATGGCTGCCGCAGGGACGCCCGGCATCTGCGCCTGAGCCACGTCCTGCTGGGCCAACTCATAGAGCCGCCAGGCCAATTGCGGCTTGGGGTTATCCACAGGCCCTTCACGCAGGTACACGCTGCGCACAATTCCATCGCGGTCGGCCTCGGCATTGATGTGGCCGACGCTCCGGGCACACGCCAGTAGGGACGGCACCGGAGCCAGCTCGCCAAGAGGCTGTGCATAACGGGCAACGTTCTCCCGCAGCACCGGCAAATAAACATTGCCGGCCCGGCACAGGGCGCTGGCCAACAGGGCATCGTTGGCGGGCAGCGGGTCGGGCTCACTGAAGATCACGTCGAACAACACGCCCTTGGCTTGCGCCGCGTGCAAACGGTCCAGCAAGGCGCCGTGCACCGTCCGCGACCAAGGCCATTGGCCCAGCTGCTTGAGGCTGTAATCGTCGATGGTGACCAGCAGAATCCGCGGGTCCACGGGCAGTGGGCTGAGGCGCCGCAAGCTGTCATACAGCAGATTGTTCAGCGCCAACCCATGGCTCAGGGATAGCACGGCGGTCAGCGGCAGGAGGATCAGGCTGACCCCCAGCCATTCCCGGACCAGGCGCCGGAACAGCTGCTGGGCCTGGCTTGGCTCACGCCCGTCGGCGCGACGCCAGGGCTTCATGGACAGCCCGCGGTTGGCTTATTCGGCCCGCGCCGTAGGCGGGTAATAAAAGATGTCATAGACCCCGGTTTCTCCTTCCAGGCCCTGCTCATCGAACGCCGAAAGGCGTACGTGGTAGAAAAACGCTTTCAAGCCACTGAAGCTGATCTCGGGTGTGCTGGAAAACTGTTCCTGCTTGATGTCGCGAAATTCCTTGTCCGTGGCCACTTGGGCCCGATAGCGCTGGGCGCCGGGCAAGGGTCTCATAATCAGCCGCCAATACGGCAGCTTTCCGGACTGCCCGGACTGGCCCAGCAACTGTGGGGCCGGGAGCAGCTCCACCGGTTTCAACGCCCCTTGCCGCTGGATGCGCAACCCTTGCCGGGCCATGACCTGAACCTCTCCCGGCACCGGGCCTGCGGGTTTATCCACAACCCGCTTGGTGGCGCGCGGCTTGCTCCCGGTCGCGGATTGTTCCTCGCGACTGACCGCCACCTGGCCATTGAGCACCTCTACCAGGGATGCCTGATCATCATTGCGCACGCGAAAATGCGTACCACGTACCCCCAGCACCCCGACCGGCGTGAGGATCTGAAAGCGGTCGTAGTCACTGTCGCGCTTGATCACATATGACTCGACCTGGCCCTGTTCCAGGCTCAGTTGAGGAATCGGCTGCTGCCGGTTGAGGCGCAAGGTGATGTGGGAACTGGACGGCAGCACGACCCGCGAACCATCGCCCAGGGACAGGCTGACAAAGGCCGAAGGCGAGGTCTTCACACCTTCCTGCTCATCAATGCTCATGCCTTCTTCCAGCAGGATCTCCCGTCCCTTGGCGTCGAGCTTCCAGGCTTCCCCGGTCAAGTGCTCGACCGTCGCCGGCAATGGCTGGCCGCGACACTGTTGCTGGTCATCGATGTAGGGCAGGCGCTGGGGCGCGGCGTTGAGATGGCCCAGAGGCAGGAAAAAAGTCGCCAGCAGGCCGCTCACCATCAACAGGCGCTGAGCCATGGGGCCAGGGTTGGGAAAAGGCGAAGGGTGGACGTCATTCATGGGTGTTCTGTGAGCCCTTGGGGAAGTCACTGCGAAATCCTACGCACCATACCTGAGGCCGGTCACGGGCCGATAGCCGAACCCGGCGCGCTCGACTGGCGCCTAGAGAGCTGGCAAGTATTGCCGGAAAAACCTAAAGGGGAGGGGAGTGACACATCCCTGTGTCGGAACCGAAGCGACGGGTCGATCGATCCTGGATCCTGAAGAGGCACTCCTTTTGGTTCCCCTTCGGCGTGGCCCGCAAACAGACCACGCCCCCGCCAACCTGGCGGTTGACACATCCTGTGTCGGAGCACAATCCCGCGCTCCAGGTGCCACTCAGCCCGAGCCAATTTACCCGCCGCAACGAAGCCGGAGGAGATTTGCCAGATTTGTTCAGAATCATCCGTCCAGCCCCTAAAACACCCAGCGTTGGGCTGGCGCATAAATGCCGGAGGGCAGGGCAATGGGTTGCACCTGCGGTTCAAGCCCCGGGGCAAACCCGAGGGTCTCATTCAAAGCACTGTGAATGGGCGCAACCTTGAAAGGCTGCGGTGTGGGCCGCTGCTCGGTGAACGCCTGGCCGCTGCTGCAGCCCAGACTCAAATAGGCGGCCAGGACCAGGCCGGTGAAACGGGTCGCTTGAAGGCCACTGACGATGATCGCTCGCTGGCCCAGGCCGGAGCCAAACAGATTGCCCATGATGCTTTCCTTGCGGACTCACGCCGCTGTCTCGCCATTGCACGCCAGCGCCCACATGCCCTGTGGGTTACCGGCTATTTGACATCAGCGTACCGACCCAGGGAGCGCGACAGGGGTATTCAGCACAATTGTTCAGATTCCACACAAACGCCTAAACTCCCCCCACTCGGGCGCTTGTCGCCAACGCCCCCAGCACTCCCCGGATTTCAAGGAACTGCCTCGCATGCGTGTCGCAATACTGGATGACGAACCCGCCGAACTGGCTCGGGTAGAACAGACACTGCGACAGATACCCGGCCCGTCCGAACAGCCCTGGAGCCTGCACTGTTTTGCCCGGGGCGAAGACCTGCTGCGGCAACTGCGCCGGGAGACCTTCGACCTGCTGATTCTCGACTGGCAACTGCCTGACCTTAGCGGCCTGTCGCTGCTGCGCTGGACCCGGGAGCACATGGAGGCGCCACCGGCGGCCATCATGCTCACCAGCCGCGATGCCGAGAGCGACATTGTCCAGGCCCTGAATGCCGGCGCCGACGACTACGTCAGCAAACCCTTCCGCCCCAACGAGCTCAAGGCCAGGGTTACCGCGGTGCTGCGGCGCAATGGCCTGCAGCGCACAGCCGCCAGCGAGGTGCTGGTGTTCAATGACTTGAGTTTCGACGATGCGGAACTGACTGTGACCCGGGCCGGCCTGCCCATCAGCCTGACCGAGCGCGAGTACCGGCTGGCCCGCTGCCTGTTCGCCAACCTGGGACGACCGCTGTCCCGGGAGTACCTCTATGAGCGTTTCTGGACCCATGAAGAAATCGCCTCTTCCCGGCCCCTGGATACCCACATCTACCGCCTGCGCAACAAACTGGGGCTGACGGCAGACCGGGGCTGGCAACTGCTGACCATCTACGGCTATGGCTATCGGCTGGAAAGCGTCAGCCCGGCAATCGAGCAGAGCTGAGAAGGCTGGGCGATCAACGCCCTAAAAACCGCCCCCTGAAGAACCTCTCCTCGCAGGAAAAAATGCCCCTGGCGCTGTGCTCCATGATCAACAGGGTGTTGTCGTCATCGGGATAAAAGAAGTCATCCCAGCACCTCACAAAGACGTCACTGGGCACCCGCGCCGCGCAATCCCGGCCCCAGAACAACCAGAGCCATTCCTCACCCTCTAGGGCCTTCTGGAAAAACCCAACGCCGTCAGCCCGACGCTTGAAATCCAGAGTGATCGTTTCGCTGACCTGGAACGTCCCAGCGCTGACGCTCATCAGGTGCGAAACCGCAACCCGCTCATCCCATAGCGCCTGGGACTGCGCCTGCTGGTACAAGCACAGACGCTGTTTGTCGCTATAGGACAACCCACAATCCCGAGCATTGAACCGCCAGGCAATGGGGTAGCGTTGCTCATCAAAAAGGTAGTGCTGCCTATCCATGCAGGCCAAACCTCAGTACGGATGGGCCCACTGGCGAGGCACTATCTGGTGGATCAGCAGGGCGGTATCGGCCGTGGGCTGGTAGCGGAATGTCGATACCTCGCTGTGCGGCGACAACAGTTGAAGGTCCAGACAAGCCTGTGGGTCAAACCGCTCGGCCCCGTCAAACAGCACCAGCGCGTCGCTTGCCCAATCAATACTCAACCGCTCGATCGGGGTCAGTGAACCAAGCTCAAGCAGATCAAGCTGCGCCAGCACCTCGGCCTCAGATGGGGCGCATATCCATCGGATAATCAGCAAGGCATCGTCCGCCGTGGCAATCGCCGTGTCCAAAGGCTCGTCACCCAGAACAAGAATGTCGCCATCAACGCCCTCCAGTCGGCCGGCATAGTCATCAATCTGACACGCCCTGTGGTAATCCGAGGGATGGCCGTCGAGGCCACGCCACATACCGGCGAAACCCTCACCCATCACCACCAAGGGGCCACCGGAACTGGACAGCCATGGAGAAATCTTCAATCGACTCATAGGCTCCTTGCCTTTCTGTTAAGCAGAACAGCTACATGATCCACGGACAACGCCATGATGTCGGCACAAAAAAAAGCCAACGCTAGGCGTTGCTTTTGGGGTGCAGCTGCTGATCAGAAGTCCAGGTTGGACACTGCCAGCGCGTTGCTTTCGATGAAGTCGCGACGAGGTTCGACCGCATCACCCATCAGGGTGTTGAAGATCTGGTCAGCGCCGATGGCGTCTTCGATGGTCACCTTGAGCATGCGACGCATGCTTGGGTCCATGGTGGTTTCCCACAGCTGATCCGGGTTCATCTCGCCCAGACCTTTGTAGCGCTGGATGGTGTGGCGCTTGGTGCTTTCGGCCATCAGCCAGTCCAGGGCTTCCTTGAACTCGGTGACTGCTTTCTTGCGTTCGCCACGCTGAATATAAGCGCCTTCGTCCAACAGGGTGCTCAGTTGCGCGCCCAGGGTGACGACGGTCTTGTAGTCATTGCTGCCGAAGAAGTCGCGGTTGAAGGTGACGTAATTGGACAAGCCGTGGGAGATCAGTTCGACCTCGGGCAGCCAGACGTTACGTTCACGGTCTTCGCGCAGGCTGGCTTTGTAGACCAGGCCGGATTTCTCGACGGTGCGCAGGCGCGTTTCGTACTTGGCCAGCCACTCTTGCATCGCGGCGTGGTCAGACAGCTGCTCCAGGCTTACCGCTGGCAGGTAGATGAAGTGCTCCGTCAGTTCCTGTGGATACAGGCGCGACAGGCGCTTGAGGGTCTTCATCACCATGCGGAAGTCAGTCACCAGGCGCTCGAGGGCCTCACCGGAAATACCAGGGGCTTCGTCGTTCAGGTGCAGGCTGGCATCTTCTAGGGCCGACTGCGTCATGTAGTCTTCCATGGCGTCGTCGTCTTTGATGTATTGCTCTTGCTTGCCTTTCTTCACCTTGTACAGCGGTGGTTGAGCGATATAGATGTAGCCACGCTCAATCAGCTCAGGCAACTGCCGGAAGAAGAAGGTCAGCAGCAGGGTACGGATGTGCGAACCGTCGACGTCAGCATCAGTCATGATGATGATGTTGTGATAACGCAGCTTGTCGATGTTGTACTCGTCGCGACCAATACCGCAGCCCAGCGCAGTGATCAAGGTGCCCACCTCTTGCGAGGAGATCATCTTGTCGAAGCGTGCTTTCTCGACGTTGAGGATCTTGCCTTTGAGCGGCAGGATCGCCTGGGTTTTACGGTTGCGTCCCTGCTTGGCGGAGCCGCCAGCAGAGTCACCTTCCACCAGGTAGAGTTCGGAAAGGGCAGGGTCTTTTTCCTGGCAGTCCGCCAGTTTGCCCGGCAGGCCGGCGATATCCAGCGCACCTTTACGACGGGTCATCTCACGGGCTTTACGCGCCGCTTCACGAGCACGGGCGGCGTCGATCATCTTGCCGACCACCAGCTTGGCTTCGTTGGGGTTTTCCAACAGGAAGTCGGAGAAGTACTTGCCCATTTCCTGTTCGACCGCGGTCTTCACTTCGGAAGACACCAGCTTGTCTTTGGTCTGGGAGCTGAACTTCGGATCCGGCACCTTCACCGAAATGATCGCGGTCAGGCCTTCACGAGCGTCGTCACCGGTGGTGGCGACCTTGTGCTTCTTGGCCAGGCCTTCGGCTTCGATGTAGGTATTCAGGTTACGGGTCAGTGCGGAACGGAAACCCACCAAGTGAGTACCGCCGTCGCGCTGCGGGATGTTGTTGGTGAAGCACAACAGGTTCTCGTTGAAGCTGTCGTTCCACTGCAGGGCGATTTCGACGCCGATGCCGTCTTCACGCTGGATGTTGAAGTGGAACACCTGGTTGACCGCAGTCTTGTTGGTGTTCAGGTATTCAACGAATGCACGCAGGCCGCCTTCGTACTTGAACAGCTCTTCCTTGCCGCTGCGCTCGTCCTTGAGGACGATGCCGACACCGGAGTTGAGGAAGGACAGTTCACGAATCCGCTTGGCCAGGATGTCCCAGCTGAAGTGGATGTTCTTGAAGGTTTCAGCCGAAGGCTTGAAGTGAATCTGAGTACCGGTGGATTCGCTGTCGCCAACGATCTTCATCCGCTCTTGCGGCACACCGTGAACGTAGGTCTGTTCCCAGATCTTACCGCTACGACGCACGGTCAGGATCAGCTCTTCAGACAGAGCGTTCACCACCGACACACCCACGCCGTGCAGGCCGCCGGAAACTTTGTAGGAGTTGTCGTCGAACTTACCGCCGGCGTGCAGTACGGTCATGATGACCTCGGCTGCGGAAACGCCTTCTTCTTTATGCACGTCCACCGGAATGCCGCGACCGTTGTCACGCACGGTGATGGACTCGTCCGGGTGGATGATGATGCTGATGTCGTCGCAGTGGCCGGCCAAAGCTTCGTCGATCGAGTTGTCGACCACCTCGAACACCATGTGGTGCAGACCGCTACCATCATCGGTGTCGCCGATGTACATACCGGGACGTTTGCGTACGGCATCCAAACCTTTCAGCACTTTAATGCTGGTCGAGTCGTACGTATTTTCTTCGCTCATGCCTTCACTCCCGATGGTCGTGGGTCTGGGTGATACGGCCCTGTTCCACGTGGAACAGAGCAACTGGCGTTTCCGTCTGCCAGCCTTCCCTCAATAATTCGTGATCTACACAGGTGATAAACACCTGGCAGCGTAAGTCTTCCAACAAGCGACAAAGTGCGCGGCGATGCTGCTCGTCCAGCTCGGACGGCAAGTCATCCACCAGATAAATACACTGGCCACGCCGGGCCTGGCTGACCAAATGCCCTTGGGCGATACGCAAGGCACAGACCACCAACTTCTGCTGCCCGCGGGACAAGATATCCGCGGCGTTGTGTGCGCCCAATCTAAGACGCAAATCAGCACGTTGGGGGCCGGCCTGGGTATGACCCATTTGCTGATCACGATGGAGGGACGTCGCGAGCACTGCACTGAGTTCTCGCTCTTTATCCCAACCACGGTAATAGCTAAGCGTTAAGCCCTCGAGCTCCAACAAATCGCTCAAGGTCCGCTCAAAGACTGGTTTCAAGGCTTTGATATAAGCGCGGCGGTATTCATCAATTTCAGCGCTGGCCTGACACAGTTCCCGGTCCCAGGCCGCTTGCGAAGCGGCGTCAAGTGTACCATGCCGCAGCCATGAGTTCCGCTGCCGCAGGGCCTTCTGCAAGCGCTGCCAGGTTGACATAAAGCGGGGTTCCACGTGGAACACCCCCCAATCGAGGAACTGCCGACGAATCTTCGGCGCCCCTTCCAGCAAGCGGAAGCTATCCGGGTTGATCAGTTGCAACGGCAGAATTTCTGCCAGCTGTGCCGCACTACGAGCATTCTGCCCGTCGATGCGGATCTGGAATTCCCCCTGCCGATCACGAGAGATCCCCAGGCTGCTATGGCCACCCTCCGCCAACTCGACTTGGCCGAACACGGTGCACGCCAGTTGTTCGTATTGGATCACCGGCAACAGCCGGGCACTGCGAAACGAACGCGCAAGCCCCAGCAGGTGGATGGCTTCCAGCACGCTGGTTTTGCCACTGCCGTTGGCGCCGTAGAGGAGGTTGATGCGGGGAGAGGGGGAGAAGGTCACCGGGTGCAGATTGCGCACCGCGGTGACCGAGACGCGACTGAGGGACATCTAGCTTCTGCTGAGCATGATTACAGGCGCATCGGCATGACAACGTAGGCCGAGTCGTCGTTGTCGGACTCCTGGACCAGGGCGCTGCTGTTGGAGTCGGAGAGGATCAGACGCACCTGCTCGGTGGTCATCACGCCCAACACGTCCAGCAGGTAGCTGACGTTGAAGCCGATCTCCAGGGAGCCGCCGTTGTATTCCACGCCCACTTCTTCTTCCGCTTCTTCCTGCTCCGGGTTGTTGGCCTGGATTTTCAGCTGACCATTGGCCAGTTGCAGACGGATACCACGGTACTTCTCGTTGGACAGGATCGCCGTGCGGCTGAACGCTTCACGCAGTGCCTGACGGTCGCCCAGTACCAGCTTGTCACCACCTTTTGGCAGCACGCGCTCGTAGTCCGGGAACTTGCCGTCCACCAGCTTGGAGGTGAAGGTGAACTCGCCGGTGGTGGCGCGAATATGATGCTGACCCAACACGATGCTGACATTGCCGTCCGGCTCGGTGAGCAGACGCGCCAGCTCCAGGATGCCTTTACGCGGCACGATCACCTGGTGGCGGTCCGGCTGACCGATGTCGGCCTGCATCGAGCACATGGCCAGGCGGTGACCGTCGGTAGCGACCGCGCGGATGATCCCGGCAGACACTTCCAGCAGCATGCCGTTGAGGTAGTAGCGCACGTCCTGCTGGGCCATGGCGAAGCTGGTGCGTTCGATCAAGCGACGCAGCTTGCTCTGGTCCAGGCTGCAGGTCAGCGAGCCAGGGCCTTCTTCCACAGTAGGGAAGTCATTGGCTGGCAAGGTGGACAGGGTGAAGCGGCTACGACCGGCTTTCACCACCAGCTTCTGCTCATCGACTTGATATCGATCAAGGCGTCGTTGGGCAGGCTTTTGCAGATGTCCATCAGCTTGCGCGCAGGCACAGTGATCTCGCCGGGCTCGGCGGGTTCTTCAAGTTGCACGCGACCGACCAGCTCGACTTCAAGGTCGGTACCGGTCAGCGACAGTTGCTGGCCTTCGACAACCAGCAGCACGTTGGAAAGTACCGGCAAGGTCTGACGGCGTTCGACGACGCCGGCGACCAGTTGCAGGGGTTTCAACAGGGCTTCGCGTTGAATGGTGAAATGCATGGTCTAGTCCCTTGCCTTAATAAGCTGCGCTGGTGTCATCAAGTGGTCAGTGTACGCAGCAGGTTCTTGTAGTCCTCGCGGATGTCCGCGTCGGATTCCTTAAGTTCATTGATCTTGCGACAGGCGTGCAAGACCGTGGTGTGATCGCGGCCACCAAACACATCGCCGATTTCCGGCAGGCTGTGGTTGGTCAGCTCCTTGGACAAGGCCATGGCCACCTGACGCGGCCGCGCAACGGAACGCGAGCGGCGCTTGGACAACAGATCGGAGATCTTGATCTTGTAGTACTCGGCGACGGTGCGCTGAATGTTATCCACAGAGACCAGTTTGTCTTGCAGGGCCAGCAGGTCCTTCAGGGATTCGCGAATCAGCTCGATGGTGATGTCGCGGCCCATGAAGTGCGAGTGAGCGATAACGCGCTTGAGCGCGCCTTCGAGCTCACGCACGTTGGAGCGAATACGCTGGGCGATAAAGAACGCCGCATCGTGAGGCAGATCGACTTTGGCCTGGTCGGCCTTCTTCATCAGGATCGCCACGCGGGTTTCCAACTCAGGTGGTTCTACCGCCACCGTCAGGCCCCAGCCGAAACGCGACTTCAGGCGTTCTTCCAGGCCTTCGATCTCTTTCGGGTAGCGGTCACTGGTGAGAATCACCTGTTGGCCACCTTCCAGGAGGGCGTTGAAGGTGTGGAAAAACTCTTCCTGGGAACGCTCTTTACGGGCGAAGAACTGAATATCGTCGATCAGCAACGCATCCACCGAACGGTAGAAGCGCTTGAACTCGTTGATCGCGTTGAGCTGCAACGCCTTGACCATGTCCGCCACGAAGCGCTCGGAATGCAGGTACAGACCTTGGCATTCGGGTTCTTCTTTAATAGGTGGTTACCCACAGCGTGCATCAAGTGGGTTTTACCCAAGCCGACGCCGCCATAAAGAAACAGCGGGTTGTAACCGTGCTTGGGGTTGTCCGCGACTTGCCAGGCCGCAGCACGGGCCAGTTGGTTGGACTTGCCTTCGACGAAGTTCTCGAAGGTGAAGGTGCGGTTCAGGTAGCTGGTGTGCTTGAGCGCACCCTCGACCTGAACGGTGCGTTGCTCGGCGCGAACCGGAGCCTGCTGGGAGCTGGCGCCCGCCATGGGGTCGAAGCTGTCGCGAGAAGGTTCTTCACTGACCTCGGCGGCTTTCTGCGTGGCGACCGGTTTGCTCGGTGCGGTTGCGGCGGCGGGCGTGGTGTTGCTGACCGGAGCGGCAGCCGCGGCTTGCTGTGCCTGAGAGGCGGCAGCGGCCAACGGTGCATTCGGTGCCGCACGGGGCGCCGAGCTGCGTTTGCTGCCTATTAATAAGGAAAGCGCCGGCGCCATGCCATTGCCATGCTCATCCAGCAGTTCGAGCACGCGGCCCAGGTACTTTTCATTGACCCAATCGAGAACAAAGCGATTCGGTGCGTAGACACGCAACTCGTCGCCTTCGGCTTCGACCTGTAGCGGACGGATCCAAGTGTTGAATTGCTGGGCAGGCAGCTCATCACGCAGAAGCTCCACGCACTGCTGCCAAAGTTCCACTGACACGGATATCCCCTAAGTTGAAAGCCGGTGAGGCAAAAACAAGCGGCCATTGTAGCGACCAGACGCCCACTTATCCACATGTAGGTTGATCACAGATCACCAAGAATCAATGTCTTAACCGGGGAAAACACGACCAATGGTATGTGCATAAGCTCTGTGGATAACCCCACTTGAGGTCGTTGTACAAGTGGGGGCGAAACTCAGTGGATAACTCGCCTGTGGATAACAGCCCATTCCACACACAGGTTTTCCGAGGGCGCAGCACAGGCAGAGCACCGCTTCTCAACCGTGTTGTCATTCTCTGTACAGCACGTGATAGAAGGGCTAAAGGCAGTTATCCACAGATGAGTGCGTCCCTAGTCTTTATAAGCTTTACAGAAAAGCTTTAAATAATTCCCTTCTTTTATTTCTATATCTGGCTAACCGGGTTTCTCGGCACAAGAGCCCGACATACCCGGATAAAGGAAAAGCTGGTTGGAAATTGACCTAGAGGCTTGCTTTCTCTAGAATCGCCGGTCTCTTAAAACGGGGGCCATTCCGGCCCGTTGTGGACGAACCAGGTAACAACGCCATGAAACGTACTTTCCAACCAAGCACCATCAAACGCGCCCGTACCCACGGCTTCCGTGCTCGCATGGCTACCAAGAACGGCCGTGCTGTCCTGTCGCGTCGCCGCGCCAAAGGTCGTGCGCGTCTGGCAGTTTGATAATCCGGTACTGGAGGTGAGTCAGGACTTCAGTCGGGAAAAGCGTCTGCTAACTCCCCGGCACTTCAAGGCAGTCTTTGACTCCCCTACCGGCAAGGTTCCGGGGAAAAATCTCCTGCTCCTTGCGCGCAACAACGACCTGGATCATCCCCGTCTGGGGCTAGTGATCGGGAAAAAGAGCGTCAAGCTCTCCGTTGAGCGCAATCGCCTCAAGCGTCTGATGCGCGAATCGTTTCGCCTCCACCAGGATTCACTGGTTGGTTGGGATATCGTTATCGTCGCGCGCAAAGGTTTGGGCGATGTAGAAAACCCCGAATTGATTCAGCATTTCGGCAAACTCTGGAAGCGTCTGGCACGTAACAAGCCGGTACCGGAAGTCAAAGCCGAAACTGTAGGGGTAGACAGTCCCGATGCGTAAACTGGCGCTCGTTCCGATCCAGTTTTACCGCTATGCCATTAGTCCCCTGATGGCCAGTCACTGTCGTTTCTACCCCAGTTGTTCCTGCTACGCGTTAGAGGCCATAGAAAATCATGGCCTTCTGCGCGGTGGCTGGCTGACCTTTCGTCGTTTAGGTCGCTGTCATCCGTGGAATCCCGGTGGTTATGACCCGGTTCCACCTATCCCTACCTCCCGTTCTTCTTCGATGGCCGAGTAATCATGGATATTAAACGCACGATCCTGATCGTCGCCCTGGCAATCGTGTCCTACGTCATGGTCCTTAAATGGAACCAGGACTACGGCCAAGCTGCCCTGCCGACTCAGAATGTTGCTTCCAGCACCAGCACAACGGGCCTGCCAGACACGGCGGCTGGTAACAATGCTTCCGTCAGCGACGATATTCCGCGCGCAGCAAGCGATACCAGTGCTCCCGCTGAAACTCCCGTGGCAGCCAGCAAAGACCTCATCCAGATCAAAACGGATGTGCTCGACATTGCTGTCGACCCACAAGGTGGTGACATCGCTCAGCTGCGTTTGCCTTTGTATCCACGTCGCCAAGACCATCCGGAAATTCCGTTCCAGCTGTTCGATAACGGCAATGAGCGGACCTACCTGGCGCAAAGCGGCCTGATCGGCACCAACGGTCCGGACGCCAACCCGGCCGGTCGTCCGGTGTTCTCTTCGGAGAAGAAGACTTATCAACTGGCCGATGGCCAGGAACAACTGGTTGTCGACCTGAAATTCAGCAAGGACGGCGTCAATTACATCAAGCGTTTTACCCTGAAGCGCGGCCTGTATGACATCACCGTTTCCTACCTGATCGACAACGAAAGTGCTCAACCTTGGTCCGGTGCGATGTTCGCCCAGCTCAAGCGTGACGCCAGTTCCGATCCATCCTCCAGCACTGCCACTGGCACCGCGACTTACCTGGGCGCTGCCCTGTGGACAAGTTCCGAGCCGTACAAAAAAGTGTCGATGAAGGACATGGACAAGGCTCAGTTGAAAGAGACCGTCCAAGGTGGTTGGGTTGCCTGGCTGCAACACTACTTTGTAACTGCGTGGATCCCGGCCAAGGGTGAAAACAACCTGGTCCAGACCCGCAAAGACAGCAAAGGCAACTACATCATTGGCTACACCGGCCCAGCATTGACCGTTGCACCAGGTGCCAAGGCTGAAACCAGCGCCATTCTGTATGCCGGCCCGAAAAGCCAGGCGGTGCTGAAAGAGTTGTCCCCAGGTCTGGAATTGACTGTGGACTACGGTTTCCTGTGGTTCATCGCTCAGCCGATCTTCTGGCTGCTGCAACATATCCACAGCCTGGTGGGTAACTGGGGCTGGTCGATCATCTTCCTGACCATGCTGATCAAGGGGATCTTCTTCCCACTGTCGGCTGCCAGCTACAAATCCATGGCTCGCATGCGCGCCGTGGCACCGAAACTGGCTGCTCTGAAAGAACAACATGGCGATGACCGGCAGAAAATGTCCCAGGCCATGATGGAGCTGTACAAGAAAGAGAAGATCAATCCGCTGGGTGGTTGCTTGCCAATCCTCGTGCAGATGCCGGTCTTCCTGTCTCTGTACTGGGTACTCCTGGAAAGCGTGGAAATGCGCCAAGCGCCGTTCATGCTGTGGATTACCGACCTGTCGATCAAGGATCCGTTCTTCATCCTGCCGATCATCATGGGCGCCACCATGTTCATCCAGCAGCAGTTGAACCCGACTCCACCGGATCCGATGCAGGCCAAGGTGATGAAAATGATGCCAATCATCTTCACCTTCTTCTTCCTGTGGTTCCCGGCGGGCCTGGTTCTGTACTGGGTTGTGAACAACTGCCTGTCGATCGCCCAACAGTGGTACATCACCCGTAAGATTGAAGCCGCGACCAAGAACGCCGCTGCCTGACCTACGCTGTGGATAACCACTCAAGACGCCCCCTAGTGGGGCGTTTTGCTATCTGTCACTTTTATCTGGAACCTGGGTTATGACCGTCCCTCGTGAAACCATCGCCGCTGTCGCCACCGCCCAAGGTCGCGGCGGCGTGGGTATCGTCCGGATCTCCGGGCCCCTGGCCAGCGTGGCTGCCCAAGCCATCAGCGGCCGCGAACTGAAACCGCGTTTTGCCCATTACGGGCCATTCCTCAGTGCGCAGGACGAGGTGCTGGATGAAGGGATCGCCTTGTATTTCCCCGGGCCGAACTCATTCACCGGCGAGGATGTATTGGAGCTTCAGGGGCACGGCGGCCCCATCGTCCTGGATATGTTGCTGCAACGTTGCCTGCAACTGGGCTGCCGCCTGGCCCGGCCGGGAGAATTCAGCGAGCGGGCTTTTCTCAATGACAAACTCGACCTGGCCCAGGCCGAAGCCATCGCCGACCTGATCGAAGCCAGTTCGACACAGGCGGCGCGCAATGCCTTGCGGTCCTTGCAGGGCGCGTTCTCGCAACGTGTGCATCATCTGACCGAGCAACTCATCGCCCTGCGTATCTACGTTGAAGCCGCAATCGATTTTCCTGAGGAAGAAATCGACTTCCTCGCCGATGGCCACGTGCTGTCGATGCTCGATGCGGTTCGTGATGATTTATCCACAGTACTGCGTGAAGCCGGGCAGGGCGCCTTGCTCCGCGATGGCATGACGGTGGTGATTGCCGGCCGGCCGAATGCCGGCAAATCCAGCCTGCTCAATGCCCTGGCGGGCCGGGAGGCAGCGATCGTCACTGAAATCGCCGGCACCACCCGGGACATCCTGCGTGAACATATCCACATTGATGGCATGCCGCTGCACGTGGTCGATACTGCGGGCTTGCGAGATACCGACGACCAGGTGGAAAAAATCGGTGTGGAGCGGGCACTCAAGGCCATCAGTGAAGCCGATCGCGTACTGCTGGTGGTGGATGCCACGGCCGCTGAGGCGGCGGACCCCTTTGCCCTGTGGCCGGAATTTCTCGAACAACGCCCCGATCCGGCGAATGTCACGCTGATCCGCAACAAGGCCGACCTGACCGGTGAAGCCATTGCCCTGGAAACAAGCGATGACGGTCACGTGACCATCAGCCTCAGTGCCATGGCCGCCGGCACCGGCCTGGAGCTGCTGCGCGAGCACCTGAAAGCATGCATGGGTTATGAACAGACGTCCGAAAGCAGCTTCAGCGCTCGCCGTCGCCACCTTGAAGCCCTGCGCCATGCCAGCACGGCACTGGAACATGGTCGTGCCCAACTCACCCTGGCCGGCGCAGGGGAGCTGCTGGCGGAGGATCTGCGGCAAGCGCAGCACTCCCTGGGCGAAATTACCGGCGCGTTCAGTTCAGATGATTTGCTGGGAAGGATCTTTTCCAGCTTCTGCATCGGCAAGTAATCCCTCCGCCTTGGAACCTGCAGGTCTCTTACGGCCTGCAGCACCAGGTGAATCCCTTTGATCGTCCAAGTTGCAAGCGGTCTTATTTCAGGGCCTGAATAGGCTGCCTGGGGATAATTCCGCCGGCGTGTGGCGCTCGTACCCTCAATCGGCTCCCTTTCACCCATCCTTGCCACCCAAATGGTGAAGGTTGATGGTGCCCAAACCTGCCTCGAGTGCCTGACAGATCGCATCAGCCGGTGCGTCACTCGACCTTCACCCTCGCGATTTATAGATTTTTGCCAGTCACTCCTCTCCAGGAGAGGAACAGTCGTGGGTGAAATTCATCGCTCAGCAGGCGTTTCTGTGGATTAAGCCCTGTGAATAACTGGCCCTGTGCTCAGTTGATAACAGGGCTTCAAAACTGAGGAAAACCACCTCTGTGGATAACCACCCCATTCATCCACAGGCTTAAACCGGTTATCCAACGCCCTCATTGGCACCTAACCACAGACTTTAAATTCTCTGTACACATTGAAAATAAAGGCTTGTAGCAATCTATCCACAGAAAGGGTGCTCAGTAAGAATAAACATAAAAACAAAGATTTAATAAATTTCTCTCTTTTAATTTCTATTGTCCGTGAGTCATCCACAGCTGGTTAAATTTTGTGCAAAGGGTTCTTTAGGAAGGGCTAAGTCCCTATACTTGCCGCCTTGGTCCAAAAACCAACCCAACAACTACTCCTAATTACTCCTACTTGAAGCAGGCACGAGGTGCGTGGTGGATTTCCCTTCCCGTTTTGAAGTGATCGTCATCGGCGGCGGTCATGCCGGTACCGAGGCAGCACTTGCATCAGCACGCATGGGGGCAAAAACCCTGTTGCTGACGCATAACGTGGAAACCCTCGGAGCAATGAGCTGCAACCCCGCCATCGGTGGGATTGGTAAAAGCCATCTGGTCAAGGAAATCGATGCCCTTGGCGGCGCGATGGCCATCGCGACCGATAAAGGCGGTATTCAATTTCGTGTATTGAACAGTCGCAAAGGCCCAGCCGTACGCGCTACTCGCGCCCAGGCCGACCGCATTCTGTATAAAGCCGCTGTGCGCGAGATCCTCGAGAACCAGCCCAACCTGTGGATATTTCAACAGGCCGCGGACGACCTGATCGTTGAACAAGACCAAGTGCGCGGCGTGGTTACTCAAATGGGCCTGCGTTTCTTCGCCGAATCCGTGGTGCTGACCACCGGCACCTTCCTCGGCGGACTTATCCACATTGGGATGCAGAACTATTCTGGCGGCCGCGCCGGCGATCCACCTTCGATCGCCCTGGCTCACCGCCTGCGGGAGTTGCCTCTACGTGTGGGCCGGCTGAAAACCGGTACCCCGCCACGTATCGACGGCCGTTCTGTGGATTTTTCGGTGATGACCGAACAACCTGGCGATACACCGATCCCGGTGATGTCGTTCCTGGGCTCGAAAGAACAGCATCCAGCGCAAGTCAGTTGCTGGATTACCCACACCAACGCCCGTACTCACGAAATCATCGCGTCCAACCTTGATCGGTCGCCGATGTATTCCGGGGTAATCGAAGGGATTGGCCCGCGCTATTGCCCGTCGATCGAAGACAAGATTCATCGCTTTGCCGACAAGGAAAGCCACCAGGTGTTTATCGAACCTGAAGGCCTGACCACACACGAGCTGTACCCGAACGGGATATCCACATCCTTGCCGTTCGATGTGCAGTTGCAGATCGTGCAATCGATCCGCGGTATGGAAAACGCCCATATCGTGCGTCCGGGCTACGCCATCGAGTACGACTACTTCGATCCGCGCGACCTGAAGTACAGCCTGGAAACCAAAGTCATCGGCGGTCTGTTCTTTGCCGGGCAGATCAACGGCACCACCGGTTACGAAGAAGCCGGGGCCCAAGGTTTGCTGGCCGGCGCCAACGCAGCTTTGCGTGCACAGGGCAAAGACAGCTGGTGCCCGCGGCGCGATGAGGCGTACATCGGCGTGCTGGTGGACGACTTGATTACCCTGGGTACCCAGGAACCGTACCGGATGTTCACCTCTCGGGCGGAATACCGTTTGATCCTGCGCGAAGACAACGCTGACCTGCGCTTGACCGAAAAAGGCCGCGAACTGGGCCTGGTGGATGACGTGCGTTGGGCGGCGTTCTGCAAAAAACGCGAAAGCATTGCCCAGGAAGAGCAGCGTCTGAAATCCACCTGGGTCCGCCCGGGCACCGAGCAGGGCGATGCGATCGCCGAGAAATTCGGCACGCCGCTGACCCATGAATACAACCTGTTGAATCTGCTGAGCCGTCCGGAAATCGACTACGTGGGCCTGGTGGAAGTGACCGGGCAGGGCGCGGAAGACCCACAGGTCGCCGAGCAGGTCGAGATCAAGACCAAATACGCCGGTTACATTGATCGTCAGCAGGATGAAATTGCTCGTTTGCGGGCCAGCGAGAACACCAAGCTGCCTGTGGATATCGATTACACCGGCATTTCCGGCCTGTCCAAAGAGATCCAGAGCAAGCTCGGCGCAACGCGTCCCGAGACGCTGGGCCAGGCGTCGCGGATCCCCGGGGTTACACCGGCGGCGATTTCCCTGTTGATGATTCACTTGAAAAAACGCGGCGCGGGCCGTCAGTTGGAGCAAAGCGCTTGAGTTCGTTGGTTACCGTGCAACATGCCGAAGAGTTATCCACAGGTGCCCGCCAGCTCGGGGTCGACCTGAGCGAAGCCCAGCACACGTTGCTGCTGGGTTACCTGGCCCTGTTGATCAAATGGAACAAGGCGTACAACCTCACGGCGGTGCGCGATCCGGACGAAATGGTCTCGCGGCATCTGCTGGACAGTTTGAGCGTGATGCCCTTCATCGAAAATGGCCGTTGGCTGGACGTGGGCAGTGGCGGCGGAATGCCTGGTATTCCCCTGGCGATCCTGTTTCCCGAGTCCCAGGTGACCTGCCTGGACAGCAACGGCAAGAAAACCCGCTTCCTGACCCAGGTCAAACTCGAACTCAAGCTGGATAACCTGCAAGTTATCCACAGTCGGGTCGAAGCCTTCCAGCCTGATCAGCCGTTCAACGGGATCATTTCCCGGGCGTTCAGCAGCATGGAGAATTTCAGCAACTGGACCCGCCACCTCGGCGACCGCGATACACGTTGGCTGGCAATGAAGGGCGTTCATCCCTCGGATGAGCTGGTAGCATTGCCCGCGGACTTCCACCTTGATAGCGAACACGCCCTGGCCGTACCCGGTTGCCAAGGCCAACGCCATCTGCTGATACTGCGCCGCACGGCATGATTGGGAACACAAGCAAGAATGGCTAAGGTATTCGCGATAGCGAACCAAAAAGGTGGCGTGGGCAAGACCACCACCTGCATCAACCTCGCAGCTTCCCTGGTCGCTACCAAGCGACGGGTGCTGTTGATCGATCTTGATCCACAGGGCAACGCCACCATGGGTAGCGGTGTGGATAAACACGGCTTGGAAAACTCGGTCTACGACCTGTTGATCGGCGAGTGCGACCTGGCCCAGGCCATGCACTTCTCGGAGCACGGCGGTTATCAATTGCTGCCGGCCAACCGCGACCTGACCGCGGCGGAAGTGGTGCTGCTGGAAATGCAGATGAAGGAAAGTCGTCTGCGCAGCGCCCTGGCGCCGATTCGCGAGAACTACGATTACATCTTGATCGACTGCCCGCCGTCGTTGTCGATGCTCACCCTCAACGCCTTGGTGGCCGCCGATGGGGTAATTATCCCCATGCAGTGCGAGTACTACGCGCTGGAAGGTTTGAGCGACCTTGTGGATAACATCAAGCGCATCGCTGAATTGCTCAACCCCGAGCTGAAGATCGAAGGCCTGCTGCGGACCATGTTCGATCCGCGCCTGAGCCTGATGAACGATGTTTCGGCCCAGCTCAAGGAACACTTTGGCGAGCAGCTGTACGACACCGTGATTCCACGCAACATCCGCCTAGCAGAAGCTCCGAGTTACGGCATGCCGGCGTTGGCCTATGACAAACAATCCCGTGGCGCGCTGGCCTATCTGGCCCTGGCGGGCGAGATGGTTCGCCGGCAACGGAAAAACTCACGCGCCGCCGCCGCCCTGCCAACTTAAGGAATCCCCATGGCCGTCAAGAAACGAGGTCTCGGACGTGGACTGGATGCTCTGTTGAGTGGTCCGACCGTCAGCGCCCTGGAAGAACAAGCGGTGCAGGCGGATTCGCGTGAACTGCAGCACCTGCCCCTGGACCTGATCCAGCGTGGCAAATACCAGCCGCGTCGGGACATGGATCCCCAGGCGTTGGAAGAACTGGCTCAGTCGATCAGGGCCCAAGGTGTGATGCAGCCCATTGTGGTGCGCCCCATCGGCAGCGGCCGCTTTGAAATCATCGCCGGTGAACGCCGCTGGCGTGCCAGCCAGCAGGCTGGCCAGGAAACCATTCCGGCCATGGTCCGCGATGTGCCGGATGAAACCGCGATTGCCATGGCGCTGATCGAGAACATCCAGCGCGAAGACCTCAACCCGGTGGAAGAAGCCGTGGCCCTGCAGCGTTTGCAGCAGGAGTTCCAGCTGACCCAGCAACAAGTGGCTGAGGCGGTGGGCAAGTCGCGGGTGACCGTGGCCAACCTGTTGCGCCTGATCGCGCTGCCGGAAGTGATCAAGACCATGCTGTCCCATGGCGACCTGGAAATGGGCCATGCCCGTGCCTTGCTCGGCTTGCCGGAAAATCAGCAGGTGGAAGGGGCGCGACATGTTGTCGCACGAGGGCTGACTGTGCGCCAAACCGAGGCATTGGTTCGCCAGTGGTTGAGTGGCAAACCGGAGCCCGTGGAAGCGGCCAAACCCGACCCGGATATCGCTCGCCTCGAACAGCGCCTGGCCGAGCGCCTGGGCTCTGCGGTGCAGATCCGCCACGGCAAGAAGGGGAAAGGGCAGTTGGTGATTGGCTACAACTCCCTCGATGAGTTGCAGGGCGTCCTCGCACACATCCGCTGAAACATTTCCTCATGTAGCGCGCAGTCGGAAATCACTACCTGGCAGTTGAATAGGGGCTGAACCGCCCCTATACTCTGCGCGCATTTTGTCGGCACAAATTATGCCAAGTTATTGAATTCTGGCAGCCGGCCTTTGAGGAGCAAGAGTGATGGAAACCCGCACGCCAAACCGCTTGCCGTTCCATCGCTTGGCGGTTTTTCCCGTGTTATTGGCTCAATGTGTTGTGTTGCTGCTGGCCGCTTTGGCGCTGTGGCAATGGCATGGAGTCGTTGCCGGGTATTCGGGCCTTTGCGGAGGACTGATAGCCTTGCTACCCAATGTGTATTTCGCTCACAGGGCATTTCGGTTTTCCGGCGCCCGAGCAGCCCAAGCCATCGTCCGGTCTTTTTATGCCGGTGAGGCGGGCAAACTGATTTTGACGGCAGTGCTGTTTGCATTGACGTTCGCAGGTGTGAAGCCATTGGCGCCGCTAGCTGTATTCGGCGTCTTCGTGCTGACCCAAATGGTCAGCTGGTTCGCTCCCCTGCTAATGAGAACAAGACTTTCGAGACCTTAGGGCGTTTGAGGCAACCATGGCAGAAACAACCGCTTCGGGCTATATCCAGCACCACTTGCAGAACCTGACCTTCGGTCAGCTACCCAATGGCGGCTGGGGCTTCGCCCACACCGCAGCAGAAGCCAAGGAAATGGGCTTCTGGGCATTCCACGTCGATACCCTCGGCTGGTCTGTTGCACTGGGTGTGATTTTCGTTCTTCTTTTCCGCATGGCGGCCAAGAAAGCTACCTCCGGCGTGCCTGGCGCGCTGCAGAACTTCGTTGAAGTGCTGGTGGGCTTTGTCGATGGCAGCGTGAAGGATAGTTTCCACGGCCGCAGCCCGGTGATTGCACCGCTGGCGCTGACCATCTTCGTCTGGGTGTTCTTGATGAACGCCATCGACCTGGTGCCGGTGGACTGGATTCCACAACTGGCCATGCTGATCTCCGGTGATGCGCACATTCCATTCCGTGCCGTATCCACCACTGACCCGAACGCTACCCTGGGCATGGCCCTGTCGGTGTTCGCGTTGATCATTTTCTACAGCATCAAGATCAAGGGCTTCGGCGGCTTCATCGGCGAACTGACCCTGCACCCGTTCGGCAGCAAGAACATCTTCGTTCAAGCGCTGCTGATTCCGGTGAACTTCCTGCTGGAGTTCGTGACGCTGATCGCTAAGCCAATCTCTCTGGCACTGCGTCTGTTCGGCAACATGTACGCTGGCGAGCTGGTGTTCATCCTGATCGCTGTGATGTTCGGCAGCGGCCTGCTCTGGCTCAGCGGCCTGGGCGTGGTGCTGCAATGGGCGTGGGCTGTGTTCCACATCCTGATCATCACCCTGCAAGCGTTTATCTTCATGATGCTGACCATCGTCTACCTGTCGATGGCGCACGAAGAGAACCATTAAGACCAGTCTCGACTAGTCTGATGTCCCTCTCGGTCAAACGAGAGGGGGCCCGCTTAGGGCTTGATGAAACGATTTGTTTTACCGCTTTAAATTAAAAAAACCTAAACCATACGACGTAAAAGTCGGGAGGAAAGATGGAAACTGTAGTTGGTCTAACCGCTATCGCTGTTGCACTGTTGATCGGCCTGGGCGCACTGGGTACCGCAATTGGTTTCGGCCTGTTGGGCGGCAAATTCCTGGAAGGCGCTGCTCGCCAACCAGAAATGGTTCCAATGCTGCAAGTTAAAATGTTCATCGTTGCCGGTCTGCTCGACGCCGTAACCATGATCGGCGTTGGTATCGCTCTGTTCTTCACCTTCGCGAACCCCTTCGTTGGCCAACTCGCTGGCTAATCACTCGATTATTCGAGTTGATTGGTGTGATGGACAACGAACGAGCGAGGTGTTGGCGTGAACATTAATGCAACCCTGATTGGCCAGTCCGTTGCGTTCTTAATTTTTGTACTGTTCTGCATGAAGTTCATTTGGCCTCCGGTCATTGCTGCTTTGCACGAACGTCAAAAGAAGATCGCGGATGGACTGGACGCTGCCAACCGAGCAGCTCGTGACCTGGAACTGGCCCAAGATAAAGCGGGTCAGCAACTTCGCGAAGCTAAGGCTCAGGCAGCTGAAATCATTGAGCAAGCCAAGAAACGCGGCACTCAGATCGTCGACGAAGCCCGTGAACAGGCTCGTGTCGAAGCTGAACGTGTGAAGGCTCAGGCTCAGGCCGAGATCGAACAGGAACTGAACGGCGTCAAAGACGCGCTGCGCGCCCAACTGGGCAGCTTGGCGGTCAATGGTGCAGAGAAGATCCTGGGCGCCACAATCGATCAAAACGCGCACGCAGAGCTGGTTAACAAACTGGCTGCTGAAATTTAAGCGAGGGCGATCATGGCAGAATTGACCACGTTGGCCCGACCTTACGCTAAGGCGGCCTTCGAGCACGCTCAGGCCCACCAGCAGCTGGCCTCTTGGTCAGCCATGCTCGGCCTGGCTGCAGCGGTGTCACAAGATGACACCATGCAGCGCGTGCTTAAGGCCCCGCGACTGACGAGCGCAGAAAAGGCCACCACGTTTATCGACGTGTGTGGCGACAAGTTTGATGTCCAGGCACAGAATTTCATTCACGTTGCCGCCGAAAACGACCGTCTCCTGCTATTGCCGGAGATCTCTGCTCTGTTCGACCTGTACAAGGCCGAACAAGAGAAGTCGGTGGATGTGGATGTGACCAGTGCTTTTGCATTGAACCAAGAACAGCAAGACAAACTCGCCAAGGTTCTCAGTGCACGGCTCGGCCGGGAAGTGCGCCTGCACGCTGCGGAGGATGCCAGCCTGATTGGTGGCGTCGTAATCCGCGCCGGCGACCTGGTTATCGATGGCTCGATTCGCGGGAAACTCGCGAACCTTGCCGAAGCATTGAAATCTTGAGTTTGAAGGGGCAGCAGAGCAATGCAGCAACTCAATCCTTCCGAAATAAGTGAAATTATCAAGGGCCGCATCGACAAGCTCGATGTGACCTCCCAAGCCCGTAACGAAGGCACTGTCGTCAGCGTATCTGACGGCATCGTGCGGATTCACGGTCTGGCCGACGTTATGTACGGCGAGATGATCGAGTTTCCGGGCGGCGTCTACGGTATGGCCCTCAACCTTGAGCAAGACTCTGTAGGTGCCGTTGTACTGGGCGCATACACCTCTCTGGCTGAAGGCATGAGCGCCAAGTGCACCGGCCGCATCCTCGAAGTTCCGGTTGGTAAGGAACTGCTGGGTCGCGTAGTCGACGCACTGGGTAACCCAGTTGACGGCAAAGGTCCGCTGAACAACACCGAGACCGACGCGGTCGAGAAAGTTGCTCCAGGCGTGATCTGGCGTAAGTCGGTAGACCAGCCTGTACAGACTGGCTACAAGGCTGTCGATGCCATGATCCCAGTCGGCCGTGGCCAGCGTGAGCTGATCATCGGTGACCGTCAGATCGGTAAAACCGCTCTGGCGATCGACGCGATCATCAACCAGAAAGACAGCGGCATTTTCTGCGTCTACGTAGCGATCGGTCAGAAACAATCGACCATCGCTAACGTGGTTCGCAAGCTGGAAGAAAACGGCGCCCTGGCCAACACCATCGTTGTGGCCGCCAGTGCTTCCGAATCTCCTGCGCTGCAGTTCCTGGCACCGTACTCCGGTTGCACCATGGGCGAATTCTTCCGCGACCGCGGTGAAGACGCGCTGATCGTTTATGACGATCTGTCCAAGCAAGCAGTGGCTTACCGCCAGATTTCCCTGCTGCTGCGCCGTCCACCAGGCCGTGAAGCTTACCCAGGCGACGTGTTCTATCTCCACTCCCGTCTGCTGGAGCGCGCATCCCGCGTTTCGGAAGAGTACGTAGAGAAGTTCACTAACGGCGCAGTGACCGGCAAAACCGGTTCCCTGACCGCTCTGCCGATCATCGAAACCCAGGCTGGCGACGTTTCCGCGTTCGTTCCGACCAACGTGATTTCCATCACCGACGGTCAGATCTTCCTGGAATCGGCCATGTTCAACTCCGGCATCCGTCCGGCAGTGAACGCCGGTGTTTCGGTATCCCGTGTAGGTGGCGCCGCTCAGACCAAGATCATCAAGAAGCTCTCCGGTGGTATCCGTACCGCTCTGGCTCAGTACCGTGAACTGGCGGCATTCGCCCAGTTCGCTTCTGACCTGGACGAAGCGACCCGTAAGCAACTTGAGCATGGTCAGCGCGTTACCGAGCTGATGAAGCAGAAGCAATACGCGCCAATGTCGATCGCCGACATGTCGCTGTCGCTGTATGCCGCTGAGCGTGGGTTCCTGACTGACGTCGAAATCGCCAAGGTCGGCAGCTTTGAACAAGCGCTGATTGCTTACTTCAACCGCGATCACGCCGATTTGATGGCGAAGATCAACGTGAAGGGTGACTTCAATGACGAAATCGACGCTGGCCTGAAAGCCGGTATCGAGAAGTTCAAGGCCACCCAAACCTGGTAAGCCGCAGCGGGAGCCGCAAGGCTCCCGCTTGCTAACCTGATAGGTGTTACATGGCAGGCGCAAAAGAGATTCGCAGTAAGATTGCGAGCATCAAAAGCACGCAAAAAATTACCAGCGCCATGGAAAAAGTGGCGGTCAGCAAAATGCGCAAGGCACAAATGCGCATGGCTGCTAGCCGTCCTTATGCGGAGCGCATCCGCCAGGTTATTGGTCATCTGGCCAACGCCAACCCGGAATATCGTCACCCTTTCATGATCGACCGTGCTATCAAGCGCGTCGGTTACGTTGTGGTGAGCAGTGACCGTGGTCTGTGTGGTGGCTTGAACACCAACCTGTTCAAGGCCCTGGTCAAGGACATGGCGGTAAACCGCGAAAACGGCGTCGAGATCGATCTGTGCGTGGTCGGTAGCAAGGGTGCGGCCTTCTTCCGCAACTTCGGCGGTAACGTCGTTGCAGCTATCAGCCATCTGGGTGAAGAACCGTCGATCAATGACCTGATCGGCAGCGTCAAGGTGATGCTGGATGCTTACCTGGAAGGCCGTATTGACCGCCTGTCCGTGGTGTCCAACAAGTTCATCAACACCATGACGCAACAGCCTACCGTGGAGCAGTTGATTCCGCTGGTGGCAACCCCAGAGCAAGAACTCAAGCACCACTGGGACTACCTCTACGAACCGGATGCCAAGGAGCTGCTCGACGGCTTGATGGTCCGTTACGTGGAGTCGCAGGTCTACCAGGCGGTGGTCGAGAACAACGCAGCTGAACAAGCGGCGCGGATGATCGCAATGAAGAACGCTACCGACAACGCCGGTGATTTGATCAGCGATTTGCAGCTGATCTACAACAAGGCGCGTCAGGCTGCGATCACCCAAGAGATCTCGGAAATCGTCGGCGGCGCTGCCGCGGTTTAACGGTTCAAATATTCAGAGGATCCAGCTATGAGTAGCGGACGTATCGTTCAAATCATCGGCGCCGTTATCGACGTGGAATTTCCACGCGACAGCGTACCGAGCATCTACAACGCGCTGAAAGTACAAGGCGCGGAAACTACTCTGGAAGTTCAGCAACAGCTGGGCGACGGCGTAGTTCGTACCATTGCGATGGGTTCCACCGAAGGCTTGAAGCGCGGTCTGGACGTTATCGACTCCGGTGCAGCCATCTCCGTACCGGTCGGTAAAGCGACCCTGGGCCGGATCATGGACGTCCTCGGTAACCCGATCGACGAAGCTGGCCCGATCGACACCGAAGAGCGCTGGGGTATCCACCGCGCCGCTCCTTCCTTCGCAGAACAGGCAGGCGGCAACGACCTGCTGGAAACCGGCATCAAGGTTATCGACCTGGTTTGCCCGTTCGCCAAGGGCGGTAAAGTCGGTCTGTTCGGTGGTGCCGGTGTAGGCAAAACCGTAAACATGATGGAACTGATCCGTAACATCGCCATCGAGCACAGCGGTTATTCCGTGTTCGCCGGTGTGGGTGAGCGTACTCGTGAGGGTAACGACTTCTACCACGAGATGAAGGACTCCAACGTTCTGGACAAAGTGGCACTGGTTTACGGTCAGATGAACGAGCCGCCGGGTAACCGTCTGCGCGTAGCACTGACCGGCCTGACCATGGCCGAGAAGTTCCGTGACGAAGGTAACGACGTTCTGCTGTTCGTCGACAACATCTATCGTTACACCCTGGCCGGTACTGAAGTATCCGCACTGCTGGGCCGTATGCCTTCCGCAGTAGGTTACCAGCCGACCCTGGCTGAAGAGATGGGCGTGCTGCAAGAGCGCATCACTTCGACCAAGGAAGGTTCGATCACCTCGATCCAAGCGGTATACGTACCTGCGGACGACTTGACCGACCCGTCGCCAGCGACCACCTTCGCCCACTTGGACGCTACCGTCGTTCTGTCCCGTGACATCGCTTCCCTGGGTATCTACCCAGCGGTAGACCCACTGGACTCGACTTCCCGTCAGCTGGATCCGAACGTGATCGGCAACGAGCACTACGAAACCGCTCGCGGCGTTCAGTACGTGCTGCAGCGCTACAAAGAGCTGAAGGACATCATCGCGATCCTGGGTATGGACGAGCTGTCGGAAGCCGACAAGCAGTTGGTAAACCGTGCTCGTAAGATCCAGCGCTTCTTGTCGCAGCCGTTCTTCGTGGCTGAAGTCTTCACTGGTTCTCCAGGCAAATACGTTTCCCTGAAAGACACCATCGCTGGCTTCAAAGGCATCCTCAACGGTGACTACGACCACCTGCCAGAACAAGCGTTCTACATGGTCGGCGGCATCGAAGAAGCGATCGAGAAAGCCAAGAAACTGTAATCCCGGCGCCCGGCAACGGGCGCTAATCAGGTTGAGGCAAGCAGATGGCTATGACAGTCCATTGCGATATCGTCAGCGCGGAAGGAGAAATCTTTTCCGGCCTGGTCGAGATGGTGATTGCGCACGGCAGCCTGGGTGATCTTGGTATCGCTCTGGGTCACGCTCCGCTGATCACTGAACTCAAACCAGGTCCGATCCGCCTGATCAAACAGGGTGGGGAAGCCGAGGTGTATTACATCTCCGGTGGGTACCTCGAGGTTCAGCCGAACATGGTCAAGGTTCTTGCCGACACCGTGCAACGTGCTGCCGACCTGGATGAAGCCTCCGCTCAGGAAGCCGTCAAGGCTGCTGAGAAGGCCCTGAATGAAAAAGGCGCAGATTTCGACTACGGTTCTGCTGCTGCACGTCTGGCCGAGGCCGCAGCTCAGCTGCGCACCGTCCAGCAGATCCGCAAGAAGTTCGGCGGCTAAGCCGCAAACGTCCTGTGCGATTGATTAAAAAGGGTAGCCTCGGCTACCCTTTTTCTTTTTCTGCAACATCTCCCCCCTTTGGGTCACAGCCTGACCTCCCAGGATTGGTAGCCAGTCATGTCTCTTGAAATCGTTATCCTCGCCGCCGGTCAAGGCACTCGCATGCGTTCGGCCTTGCCCAAGGTGCTTCACCCGGTCGCCGGCAACTCCATGCTTGGCCATGTTATCCACAGCGCCCGGCAACTTGATCCACAGCGCATCCACGTGGTCATCGGCCACGGAGCCGATGCCGTGCGCGAACGCCTGGCGGCCGACGACCTGAATTTCGTGCTGCAGGACAAGCAACTCGGCACCGGCCATGCCGTGGCCCAGGCTGTGCCTTTTATCAGCGCCGACACCGTGCTGATCCTCTACGGCGACGTGCCGCTGATCGAAGTGGACACCCTGCAGCGCTTGCTGCAAAAGGTCGGCCCCGAACAGCTGGGCCTGCTCACTGTCGAGCTGGACGACCCCACCGGTTATGGCCGCATTGTGCGTGACGCCACCGGCCAAGTGACCGCCATCGTCGAGCAGAAAGACGCCAACGAAGCCCAGCGCGCCATCACCGAAGGCAACACTGGGATCCTCGCGGTGCCGGCCCAGCGCCTGGGCGACTGGATGAGCCGCCTGTCCAACAACAACGCCCAGGGCGAGTACTACCTCACCGACGTGATTGCCATGGCCGTTGGCGATGGCCTGGTGGTTGCCACTGAGCAACCCCACGACGCCATGGAAGTGCAGGGCGCCAACGATCGCAAGCAACTGGCCGAACTCGAGCGTCACTACCAACTGCGTGCCGCTCGCCGCTTGATGGCCCAGGGCGTGACCCTGCGTGATCCGTCTCGCTTCGACATTCGGGGTGAAGTCAGTGTGGGGCGCGACGTGATCATCGACATCAACGTGATTCTCGAAGGCCGTGTGGTGATCGAGGATGACGTGGTGATCGGTCCGAACTGCGTGATCAAGGACAGCACCCTGGGCAAGGGCGTGGTGATCAAGGCCAACAGCCACATCGACGGCGCGATCATGGGCGAGGGCAGCGATGCCGGTCCGTTCGCTCGCCTGCGCCCGGGCAGCGTGCTGGGAGCTCGGGCCCATGTGGGTAACTTTGTCGAGTTGAAGAATGCCCACTTGGGCGAAGGCGCCAAGGCTGGTCACCTGACTTACCTCGGGGACGCGGAGATCGGCGCGCGCACCAACATTGGCGCCGGCACCATCACCTGCAACTACGACGGCGCCAACAAGTACCAGACCACCATTGGCGACGATGTGTTTATCGGCTCCAACAACTCGCTGGTTGCCCCCGTCAGCATTGGCGATGGTTCAAACACGGCGGCCGGTTCTACCATCAATCAGAATGTGGATAAGTCCCAGTTGGCTGTGGCGCGCGCGCGCCAGCGCAACATCGACGGCTGGAAACGCCCGGTCAAAATCAAAAAGACCTGAGTTATCCACACCCTGGCTGACCTGTAGGAGCCGGCTTGCCGGCGAAAGCGTCCGAGCATCGCCACCCGGCGACCTGGAGTGATCGCCGGCGAGCCGGCTCCTACATTTTTTCTGATCGCTGCTTGACGATTTCCTTGCGATAGGTTTTGATTGCTTCCGTTATCTTTCGAATCGAAACTTAAAGCCCCCATGTCGAAACGCAATACTCCCCAACGTCGCCACAACATCCTTGCCTTGCTCAATGAACAGGGCGAAGTGAGCGTTGACGCGTTGGCCAAGCATTTCGAAACTTCGGAAGTTACGATCCGTAAAGACCTGGCGGCACTCGAAAGCCATGGCCTGCTGCTGCGTCGTTACGGCGGCGCGATCACCATGCCCCAGGAGCTGGTCAGCGACCTTGGCCAGCCCGTCTCCAAATACAAACAAGCCATCGCCCGCGCTGCGGTCAAACGCATTCGCGAACACGCGCGGATCATCATCGACAGTGGCAGTACCACCGCGTCGATGATTCCCGAACTGGGCCAGCAACCCGGCCTGGTGGTCATGACCAACTCGTTGAATGTCGCCAGCGCCTTGAGCGAACTGGAACACGAACCGGTGTTGCTGATGACCGGTGGCACCTGGGACCCTCATTCCGAGTCGTTCCAGGGCCAAGTGGCCGAGCAGGTTCTGCGTTCCTACGATTTCGACCAACTGTTTATCGGTGCCGACGGCATCGACCTGGTGCGCGGTACCACCACCTTCAACGAGCTGCTGGGCTTGAGCCGGGTCATGGCCGAAGTGGCCCGGGAAGTGGTGGTGATGGTCGAGGCCGACAAGATCGGCCGCAAGATTCCCAACCTGGAGCTGCCTTGGAGCAGTGTCCATACCCTTATTACCGATGATCGCCTGCCCCTTGAGGCCCGCGACCAGATCCAGGCCCGCGGCATAACTTTGATTTGCGCGGCTGTCAGCTAGGAGAAAAACCATGTGTGGAATTGTTGGCGCCGTTGCTGAACGCAATATCACCGCCATTTTGCTGGAAGGCCTCAAGCGCCTCGAATACCGCGGCTACGACAGTGCAGGCGTTGCGGTGTACACCAACGCCGGTACCCTGGAGCGCATGCGTCGCCCGGGCAAAGTCAGCGAGCTGGAACAGGCCCTGGTCAACGAACCCCTGGTCGGTCGTCTGGGCATCGCCCACACCCGCTGGGCCACCCACGGTGCGCCGTGCGAGCGTAATGCCCACCCGCATTTCTCTGGCGACCTGGCGGTGGTGCACAACGGCATCATCGAAAACCACGAACCCCTGCGTGAGCAGCTCAAGGCCCTGGGTTACGTGTTCACCTCGGACACCGACACCGAAGTCATCGCCCACCTGCTCAATCACAAGCTCAAGGAACTGGGTGACCTGACCACGGCCCTCAAGGCCACGGTCAAGGAACTCCACGGCGCTTACGGTTTGGCCGTGATCAGCGCCAGCCAGCCGGATCGCCTGGTGGCAGCCCGCAGTGGCAGCCCGCTGGTGATCGGTCTGGGCCTGGGGGAAAACTTCCTCGCCTCCGACCAACTGGCCCTGCGCCAGGTCACCGACCGTTTCATGTACCTGGAAGAGGGCGACATCGCCGAGATCCGCCGCGACAGCGTGCAGATCTGGGACGTGACCGGCCGTGCTGTCGAGCGCGAAGCCGTGCAATACCGCGACAGTGCCGAATCCGCCGAGAAGGGCGAGTACCGCCACTTCATGCTCAAGGAAATCCACGAGCAACCGTCCGTGGTGCAACGCACCCTGGAAGGCCGCCTGAGCGCCAACCAAGTGCTGGTCCAGGCCTTCGGTCCACAGGCGGCCGAGCTGTTCGCCAAGGTACGCAACGTGCAGATCGTGGCTTGCGGCACCAGTTACCACGCCGGCATGGTTGCCCGTTACTGGCTGGAAGAGCTGGCCGGCATTCCCTGCCAGGTCGAAGTTGCCAGCGAGTTCCGCTATCGCAAGGTGGTGGTGCAGGACAACACCCTGTTCGTGACCATCTCCCAGTCCGGTGAAACCGCCGACACCCTGGCCGCGTTGCGCAACGCCAAGGCCTTGCCTAGCGACGCCGGCGGTTATCTGGCCAGCCTGGCGATCTGCAACGTCGGCATCAGCTCCCTGGTGCGTGAGTCCGACCTGACCCTGCTGACCCAGGCCGGTCGTGAAATCGGCGTGGCTTCGACCAAGGCTTTCACCACCCAATTGGTGGGCCTGCTGCTGCTGACCCTGTCCCTGGGCCAGGTACGCGGTACGTTGGCGCCGGGCGTCGAGGCCCAGTTGGTGGAAGAACTGCGTCGCCTGCCGGTCCGCCTGGGCGAAGCCCTGGCCATGGACGGCGTGGTGGAAAAGACCGCCGAGCTGTTCGCCGACAAGCACCACACCCTGTTCCTCGGCCGTGGTGCCCAGTACCCGGTGGCGATGGAAGGCTCGCTCAAGCTTAAGGAAATCTCCTATATCCACGCCGAAGCCTATCCGGCCGGTGAGCTCAAGCACGGTCCGTTGGCCCTTGTGGATAACGACATGCCGGTGGTCACCGTGGCGCCGAACAACGAGCTGCTGGAGAAGCTCAAGTCCAACCTGCAGGAAGTGCGCGCCCGTGGCGGCCAACTGATCGTGTTTGCCGACGAACAGGCCGGCATGACCAACGGCGAGGGCACCCACGTTATCCACATGCCCCATATCCACGACATCCTGTCGCCGATTCTCTACACCATCCCGCTGCAGTTGCTGTCGTATTACGTGGCCGTGCTCAAAGGCACCGACGTCGACCAGCCACGCAACCTGGCCAAGTCGGTCACCGTGGAGTGAGTTATCCACAGCCGGACGGGGTCCTGGTTTTAGAGCATTAAAACTGTCGCGAAGGGTGCCCGTATTTCGGGGGCCTGCAGCGTCGTATAAAGGAACCGCAAACTGTCGCAGCCCCCACCGTTTGCCGAAAGAACCGTCATGGCCATCACCATGACGGGCTTCCAACCTTTACAAGTAAGTGTGCTGAAGATGAACAAGCCTTTCATTTCGCTGTGCCCTGAAATTACTCGGGCGCATGCGCTGACGCTGATGGATTGGTTGGAGGATGAGCGCGTCACCTGCTATCTGAGCGATTCGCGTCATGTCTCCCGCTCCATCGAGCACGTCATCGATCGGACTCAATTGCCGATCCTGACCCATCTATTCAATCAGGGCGGCCGATTCTTCATGGCCTATGACCGGCACGACGCTCCGGTGGGCTTTGTCCGTCTAATCAAGACCGGCTCAAATTGCGAGATAGTCCTGGTCATCGGAGACCGCGACAAATGGGGCCGAAACCTTGGCCCCCGCACGATCCGCGAAGGCATGAAACTGGCTTTCCTCGACATGCGGGCCGAGAAGCTCATCGCCAAGATCCACCCGGATAACGCGCGTTCGCTGAAAGCCTTTCTGCGCAGCGGCTTTCTGCTTGAGAGCGAAACGCTGACATTGAAGTCCTTTTCCATGACGGTGGGGCGCTATCTCCAGTTATTGCGCGAAGGGGCCGTTGGCGACTCCACGAGGATCTACATCACTGAAATCGACAAGGCCAGGCTCGAGAGTCTGATCGCGCTCGAGCCTGGCCCGGCCGTTGTGGAGCTCGAACATGAGCTTGAGCGAGCCATTGTCGTCAAGCCGCAGCAGGTGGCGGGCAATGTCGTCACGATGAACTCCAGGGCCTTGCTGCAGCTGGACGACGAAGAGATCGAAGTGGCCTTGGTCTACCCTGAAGACGCGGACAGCAACGCAGGCAAGCATTCCGTGTATTCCGACATAGGCGCCGCCATCCTGGGCTTCCAGGAAGGGGATGCCATCGACTGGCGAATTTCTGATCGGACCCGCCGGATTGAGATCAGGAAAGTGCTTTACCAGCCGGAGGCGGCGGGCGACTTCCACCTGTAATTGCGTGTTTTGCTAAACCGCTTCTGCCAGCGTAATTGCATACAAAAGCCCGGGAAATCAATGGATTACCCGGGCTTTGTGGTTTTTACCAGTCCACCTTGAACCACACCCCCGCAACCGTCGATCTAGAGCAGTTGCGGTTTTTTAAACCATAAATCAGCGAGGTTCGTACGCAAATTTACTGTTGTCGTACAACTGCGTCAGCTATCATTGGCGCTTATCAGTTGACTGAGACAAGCGTTCGCCATGGACCAACCCACCGTCCAACCTCGTACCCGCCGTAAACATCGCAGCCTGGCCCAGGAGCTGGTGACTGAGTTCACTCGGCGCATTCGCGACGGCGAGATTTCCCGTGGCAGCAAATTGCCGACCGAGTCGCAGATCATGGAAGAGCAGGGGGTCAGCCGCACCGTGGTGCGTGAAGCCATCTCCCGCCTGCAGGCCGGTGGCCTGGTGGAAACCCGCCACGGCATCGGCACTTTTGTATTGGATATCCCCAGCCCCAGCGGCTTTCGCATCGACCCGGCGACCATTGTCACCCTGCGTGATGTGCTGGCGATTCTTGAGCTGCGTATCAGCCTGGAAGTGGAGTCGGCAGGCCTGGCCAGTGCCCGGCGTACCGATGAGCACCTGCGTCTGATGCGTGAAGCCCTGGACACCCTGAATGCCAGCGTCAATCGCTCCAGCGACGCGGTGGCGGCGGATTTCCAGTTCCACCAGCAGATTTCCCTGGCCACGGGTAACCGCTACTTCACTGACATCATGTTGCACCTGGGCACCAGCATCATTCCGCGGACCCGGCTCAACTCCGCGGGCCTGGCCCATGACGACCAGAAGCTCTACTTGGAACGCCTGAGCCGTGAGCACGAGGAAATCTACTCGGCCATTGCCCGCAAGGATGCCGAGTCGGCCCGGGCAGCGATGCGCCTGCACCTGACCAACAGTCGCGAGCGGCTGCGCCAGGCGTATGAAGAAGCGGAGGAACAAGCACTGCGCGGCTAATCAGCCGCGCAGTTGTTTTCAGGAAGGGAACGTATGACGGGCTGATCAGCTCCGGGCGACAGGTTCTGCCAAGCCCTTGACCCCAGGGTTCAAGGCGAACACGCCGCCAGCCAGGGGTTGGTCGCTGAGATCGCCCTGGGGACGGATCGAGGTGACGAACAAGGTGTCCAGGCCGCTGCCACCAAAGGCGCACATGGCCGGTTTCTTCACCGGTACGGCCAGGGAACGGTCGAGTTTGCCTTCAGGGGTGAAGCGCAGGATCAGTCCCGCATCGTTGGCACAAATCCAGTAGCAACCTTCAGCGTCCACCGCGGCCCCGTCCGGGCGCCCGGGATGCTGGTTCATGTCCACGAACACCCGGCGATTGGATGGCGTGCCGGTATCCGTGTCGTAGTCAAATGCCCAGATCAGTTGCACGCTCGGGTGCGAGTCGGACAGGTACATCGTCCGTCCGTCTGGGCTGAACGCCAGGCCGTTGGGCACCACCAGGCCTTCCAGTTGGGGTTGCAGCAACGGCACGATGCCAGCCTGCTCACCGTCGTAACGGTACAACCCGCCCACGCTGTCACCGCCCATATTGACCTGCATGGTGCCGGCCCAGAAACGCCCCTGGCGGTCACAGCGACCGTCGTTGAAGCGCATTTTTGCGGTGGCGTGCTCAACCGCGGCCAGGGGCCGGGCGCGCAGTTGCCCGTTGTCCTGGGGCGTGAGATGGAACAACCCGGTTTCCTGGCCGGCCAACCATTGGCCGTCGGCACTGCGGGCGATACAGGCGAGCATTTCTTCGGATTGCCAGTGACGGGTCTGCCCGTCCGGGGTCCAGCGGTGCAGGCGCCCGGCCGGGATATCCACCCAGTACAGGGCGTTTTCAGCGCTGTGCCAGACCGGGCTTTCTCCGGTGGCGTTCTGTGCATCGACGATCAGTTCGGCTTGCATGGCGGTCCTTTCCAAAGTGGGGGCTATCGGGCGACTCAGTCGCCGAACGGGCCGGCTGCGCAGAAGGCACCGCCTTGCAAGGTGGCGTTGGGGTCATCGGCGGCCGGCTTGGGCTGCTGTTCGACCTGGCTGCGGAAGCGTTCCGAGCTGTCCTGAGGGGCAAAACCCAGGTGCGCGGCGTAACGGTTGTCCCACCACAGGTCGCGGTTGGCGGAAACGCCGTAGACCACGGTGTGGCCAACGTCTTGAGTGAGCAGGGCGCGTTCCACCAGACGGTCGAGGTCCGGGTAGCTGAGCCAGGTGGACAACATGCGTAGGTTGCGCGGTTCCGGGAACGAAGAGCCGATGCGCAGGCTGACGGTTTCGATGCCGTAGCGATGGAAATAGAAGGTTGCCAGGTCTTCGCCATAGGACTTGGACAGGCCGTAGTAGCCGTCCGGGCGACGCGGCGATTGAGCGTCGATCTTTTCGTCCTGTGGATAAAAACCGGTGACGTGGTTGGAGCTGGCGAAGATCACGCGCTTGATCCCGTGTTTACGGGCCGCTTCATAAATGTGGAAGGTGCCGCTGATGTTGGCCGCGAGGATTTCCTCGAACGGACGCTCCACCGAAATACCACCCAGGTGGACGATGGCATCCACGTCTTGGGCCAGGGCCAGGACGCCGGCCTTGTCAGCCAGGTCGCAAGGCACCACTTCCTCGTGTTCGCCACGGCTGGCGGCCATGTCGCTGATGTCCGAGACGCGGATGATGTGCGCGTGGGCCAGCAGGCTTTCCCGCAGGATCTGCCCAAGGCCGCCGGCGGCGCCCGTCAGCAGGATGCGGTTGAAGGGTTTGCGAGAGGGAGTCGATGGGGTCATGGCGGGGCCTTCCAATAAGCAGTGGTTGCGTGTTGAACGATATCCGTGGAATCTGCCGGGCGGCCGATGCGCGACCGCCGGGCAAGATCGGCACTTACATGAAGTTGTACTGGATCCCCAGACGCCAGCGCGCCTGACGGTCGTCGGTGGTGGAGCTGACTTTTACATCACCGATTTCCATGAACGGGACCCATTCCTTGGTCAGTTTGTATTTCACGATCATGTTCTGTTCGTAGTCGCTCTTTTTGTTGTCGTAGCGGATGTAGTCGGTCTTGAAGTAGATGTACTGGTATTCAAGAGCCCACTTGCTGGCGGGGGTGTAACCCAGCCAACCTTCAAAACGGTTGGTGTTTTGGTTGTCCTTGCCACGATCAGGTACATCTTCATTGATCTGGTCACGATCAAGTTTCTTCGCGTCCAGACGATAGCGGGTCGCGACGTAGAACGTGTCGTTGATCTTGTAGTTGTACTTGAGGCCGAACTTGTAGCTGGTGGAGTCTTTCGAGCTGTCCATCTGGAACGCGGGGGTCAGCGTCGACTGAGGGCTCAGCTTGTAGTTGTAACTGACGGTGAATTCGTGGCCGTTGTTGACCATGTTGTCGTAGGCAACGTCTTCACGGTCACCGGCAGTGCGGTATTTCATTTCCGCTTCAAAGCCCAGGCCGCTATCCATGCGATAGCCCAACTTGATTCGGTCAGCGTGAGCGCTGTCCTCTTCAGTGAACTGGTGGCGGTAGTTGATGTTGGCGGAATCGGCGTTGGCGTAGACAGACAAGCCGAGGGTCGCAACGGTAACGAGGGTGCGTAGTGTGGTGTTCATGCGATCTTCTTTTATTGTTTTTGTTGGGTTCGTTTGAAGAGTGCTACTGGCAGTAGAAGGTGTTGCAGGAGGCTCCATAGGGTGGGTTTAGATATACGTTATCGTACGACATTCTAGGTGTCTACGAATTATTCGCATGGTTGTGTGATCTCTTTTCGCAACCGCTCAAGAACGAGGCTTTGCTGCAAATTCGCTGGCGTGATTACTTGAAATAGGCCGCTTTTATGGGCTGAAATGCGGGTTTTAGGCGGGGAAACAAAGGTGTTATTTGGGATCTTTTCAAGCGTTGTACGATGACGTATGATCGATCCAACACAGGCGACCCTCCTGCCACAAATCCAATAAGAAGGCTCAAGACGTCCATGAGAATTACAGCAGTCAACGTCCAGGTGTTTTCCTATCCCACCCGCCGCGCAGTGGACAGCGCTGGCCATGCCCACCCCGGTGATGTGACCCAGGCCAAGATGGCCCTGCTGCGCATCCAGACCGAAGACGGCAACGAAGGTTATGCCTTCGGCGCTCCTGAACTGATCCGTCCTTATGTGCTTGATGGTTTTGTACGCAAGGTGCTGGTAGGGCAGAACGCTTTCGATCGCGAAAAAATCTGGCACGACCTGGTGCACTGGCAGCGTGGTAGCGCCAGCCAGCTCACCGACCGTGCCCTGGCCCTGGTCGAACAGGCCCTGTGGGACTGGGCCGGGCGCAAGCTGAATGTGCCGGTACACAAGCTGATCGGTGGTTTCCGCGACAAGGTCCCGGCTTACGGTTCGACCATGTGCGGCGACGAGCTGCCGGGCGGCCTGGCGACACCGGAAGACTACGGTCGTTTTGCCGAAACCCTGGTCAAGCGTGGCTACAAGGCGATCAAGCTGCACACTTGGATGCCGCCGGTATCCTTCGCGCCAAGCCCGCGCATCGACGTCAAAGCCTGCGCCGCCGTGCGTGAAGCGGTCGGCCCGGACATCGCCCTGATGCTCGACGGCTACCACTGGTACAACCGCACCGACGCTCTCTACATCGGCCGTGAGCTGGAGAAGCTCGACTTCGCCTGGTTCGAAGAACCGATGATGGAAGACTCTGCCGAATCCTACGCCTGGCTCGCGGGCCAGTTGGACATCCCGGTCCTGGGCCCGGAAACCCTGGCTGGCAAGCACCTGAGCCGTGCCAGCTGGGTGAAGAACGATGTCTGCGACATCCTGCGTGCCGGTGTGGCCGGTGTCGGCGGTATCGCCCCGTGCCTGAAAGTCGCGCACATGGCCGAATCCTTCGGCATGGATTGCGAGATCCACGGCAACGGCGCGGCCAACCTGGCAGTGGTCGGCGCGATCAAGAACTGCACCTGGTACGAGCGCGGCCTGTTGCACCCGTACCTGGATTACGACGAAGTCCCGGCCTACCTCAAGCGTCTGGTCGACCCGATGGACAACGACGGTTTCGTCCACCTGTCCGACTTGCCGGGCCTGGGCGAAGAAATTGATTTCGAGTTCATCGAGACCAATACGCTCAACAGCTTCTGATTTGTGTCCGGGCGTCCCGGCCCATGCCGGGTCGCCCGAGAGCCCTATAAATATAAGAAAGGCACTCTCACTATGAGCATTCTCCCCTCGCTTTGGGCGCGGGTATTTGCGGCTACGCTGGCGATCACCGCCGTGCCTGCCGTCTATGCCAAAACCCCGGCCGACCAACTGATCGTCGGCATGAGCATGATCAACCTGTTGTCCCTGGATCCTGCTGCCGCTACCGGGCTGGATGTCTCGGAGATCAACGCCAACCTCTACGACATGCTGCTGGTGCAGGACGTGGCCCAGCCCGATCGCCTGGTGCCGGCCCTGGCCGAACGCTGGGAAGTCAGCGAAGACCGCAAGACCCTGACTTTCCACCTGCGCTCCGGCGTGAAGTTCCAGTCCGGCAACCCACTGAGTGCCGAAGACGTGGCCTGGTCGCTGCAACGGGTGCTCAAGCTCAACCTGGCCCTGGCCTCGACCTGGAAGGCCTACGGTTTCAGCGCCGACAACGTCGAAAGCACCATGCGCGCCACCGACGCCAACACCTTTGTCATCGAGCTGCCACGGCCCACCGACCCGATGCTGGTGCTCAATACCCTGGCGACGTCGCCCAGCGCCTTCGTCCTCGATCGCAAGAAAGTCCTGGAAAACCAGAAGAACAATGACCTGGGGGCCGCCTGGCTGGTGACCCACGCCGCCGGCAGCGGGGCCTTCGTGCTCAACGACTGGCGCGCCAACGACGTGATCCTCATGACCCGTTTCGACGGCTACTGGGGCGGCCCGGCCAAGCTCAAGCGCATCGTCATGCGCAACATGACCGAGTCCCAATCCCTGCGCCTGATGATCGAACGCGGCGACCTGGACATCGCCAAAGGCATGTCCGCGCCTGATATCGAAGCCCTGCAAAGCAGCGACAAAGTCCGCACCCAGACCCTACAGCGCGGCACCCTCTACTACGTCGCCCTGAGCGTCAAACAGCCGATGTTCGCCGACGCCCGTGTGCGCAAGGCCGTGCGTTCGCTGATCGACTACCAGGGCATCAACCAGACTGTGATGCCGCACTACGGGCTGATCAACCAGCGCCCGCTGCCCCTGGGCCTGCCGGCGCGCCTGCCCGACCCGGGCTACCGCCTGAACGTCGAGGAAGCCAAGAAGCTGTTGGCCGAAGCCGGTTACCCCAACGGCTTCAAGACCACCATCCGCGTGCTGGCCGAACCGCCGTTCATCAACATCGCCTCCAACCTGCAGTCGACCCTGGCCCAGGCCGGGATCCAGGCCAGCATCATCACCGGCACCGGCAACCAGATTTACGGCGCCATGCGTGAACGCAGCTTCGACATCATCGTCGGCCGTGGCGGTGGCGGGGCAGAGCGCCATCCGCACTCCAGCCTGCGCACCCTGGTGTACAACCCGGACAACCGCGACGAAGCCAAGCTGAGCAACTTCCAGGGCTGGCGTACCTCGTTCTACAGCCCCGAGTTGAACCAGCTGATCGAGAGCGCCGAAGTCGAGCCGGACGCAGCCAAGCAACTGGCCGACTACCGCAAGATCCAGGAACAGCTCGATCAACAAGTGGGCGCCATCCTGCCGGTCTCGCAGATGACCGACACGGTGCTGATCTACGGCGATGTCGTCGACTATCAGGGCCACACCGCCGCCACCACTCGCTACAAAGACGTCTACAAAAAGCGCTGACAGGACGGCGTGGGGCTTCGGCCCCGCGCCCCTGGATGCAGCGGTGACCGATTGATCAGGAGTTCACTATGTTTGTTTCGACTGCCTCCGTATTGGGGGCCCGCGCTTCCAATACCGCCCGGCGTGCCAGCACGGTCCTGGTGACCTTGCTTGGCCTGCTGGCACTGACCTTCGTCATTGGTCGGGTCATGCCGCTGGATCCCGTGCTGGCGGTGGTCGGGCCAGACGCCGACAGCTCCACCTACGACCAGGTGTACCGGGCCATGGGCCTGGACAAGCCGATCTGGACCCAGTTCGGCCTGTACCTCAATGACTTGCTGCACGGTAACTTTGGCAACGCCCTGTTGACCGGCCACCCGGTACTCGACGACATCCGTCGCGTGTTCCCGGCGACCATCGAGCTGGCCACCCTGGCCATTCTCTTCGGCGTGCTGATCGGCCTGCCACTGGGCGTCTGCGCGGCCAGCAACCAGGGCCGCCTGGGCGACCATGTGGCCCGGGTCATCACCCTGTTTGGCTACTCCACACCGATTTTCTGGCTGGGCATGATGGGCCTGCTGGTGTTCTACGCCTGGCTCGGCTGGGCCGGTGGCGCCGGCCGCATCGACCTGGCCTACGACGGCATGGTCCCCGACGTGACCGGCCTGCTGCTGATCGACTCGGCCCTGGCCGGGGACTGGGAAGCCTTCACCAGTGCCCTGCGCCATATCGTCCTGCCGGCGCTGATCCTGGGCCTCAACTCGGTGGCCTACATCAGCCGCATGACCCGCAGCTTCATGCTGGAACAGCTGTCCCAGGAATACATCATCACCGCCCGGGTCAAGGGCTTGTCCCGCCGCCAGGTGGTCTGGGGCCATGCCTTCCGCAACATCCTCGTGCAACTGCTGACAGTGGTGGCCCTGGCCTACGGCTCCCTGCTCGAAGGCGCGGTATTGATCGAGACGGTCTTCGCTTGGCCCGGTTTCGGCCAGTACCTGACCAGCAGCCTGATGCTCGGCGACATGAACGCCGTGATGGGTTGCGTGCTGGTGATCGGCTTGATTTTTGTCGCCCTGAACCTGATCAGCGACGCCCTGTACAAGGTGTTCGACCCACGGACCCGCTAATTCGCAACCCCAGCTGCCGAACCGATAAAACTATAAAAAAGGACGCTCGAATGAAGACTGCTTTTACCAAACTGCACCTCAGCCTGTTGGCCGCTGTCCTGACCCTGGGTCCGATGGCGGCGGTGCAGGCCAAGACACCCGCCGACCAACTGATCGTCGGCATGAGCATGGTCAACCTGTTCTCCATCGACCCGGCCAACGCCCCGGGCCTGGATGCGTCCGGGGTCAACGCCAACCTCTACGACACCCTGATCAAGCGCGACAACGGTAGCCCGGAAAAACACCTGCCTCAATTGGCCGAACGCTGGGAGATCAGCGAAGACGGCAAGCAAGTGACTTTCCACCTGCGCCAGGACGTGAAGTTCCACTCCGGCAATCCGCTGACCGCTGAAGACGTGGCCTGGTCGCTGTACCGGGTGATGAAGCTCAACTTCGGCTTGGCCACCACCTGGAAGGCTTACGGCTACAGCGTCGACAACATCCAGTCGCTGATCCGCGCCACCGACACCCACACCCTGACCATCGACCTGCCGCAAGTCATGGACCCGCTGCTGCTGGTGGACTCCCTGGCCATTTCCCCTAGCGCCGTGGTGGTGGACCGCAAGACGGCCCTGGCCCACGAGAAGAATGGCGACCTGGGCGCCGGCTGGCTGGTGACCAACGAAGCCGGCAGCGGGCCGTTCGTGCTGACCAAATGGAGCGCCAACGATTCCCTGCTGCTGACCCGCTTCGACGGCTACTGGGGCGGCGCGGCCAAGCTCAAGCGTGTGGTGGTGCGGCACATGACCGAATCCCAGTCCCTGCGCCTGATGCTGGAGCGCGGCGACCTTGACCTGGCCTATGGCATGGCCGCACCGGACATCCGTGCCATCGACGGCTCGGAAAAAATCCAGGTGCAGTCCCTGCAGCGCGGCACCATGTACTACGTGGCCATGAGCATGAAGCAGCCTGAGTTCGCCAAGCCCAAGGTCCGCGAGGCGGTGCGCAACCTGATCGACTACAAGGGCTTGGATGAGCAGGTCATGCCGTACTACGGCAAGCTCAACCAGCAGCCGATGCAGCTGAGCCTGGAAGCCCGCCTGCCGGACCCGGGTTATCACATGGACGTGGCCAAGGCCAAGAAGCTGCTGGCCGAAGCCGGCTACCCGGAAGGCTTCACTACCACCATCCGCACCTTGTCCGAGCCGCCGTTCATCGACATCGCCGCGCGCTTGCAATCGACCCTCGCCGAAGGCGGGATCAAGGCCAGCATCGTCACCGGCACCGGCAACCAAGTGTACGGCGCCATGCGTGCGCGCAACTTCGAGATCATCGTCGCTCGCGGCGCCGAACGTTACCCGCACCCGTACTTCAGCCTGCGGACCTTTGCCTACAACCCCAACAACAGCGACGACGCCGGCTTGCCGAACTTCCAGGGCTGGCGCGCCTCGTTCTTCAGCCCGGAACTCAACACCCTGATCGACAAGGTTGGTGTGGAGCGTGACGGTGACAAGCGCCTGAGCATGTACCACCAGGCGCAGAAGCTCTACGACCAGCAGGTCGGCCCGATCATGATGATTTCCCAGATGACCGACACCGTGGTCAGCGCTGCCGACGTTAAAGGCTTCGACGGCGATGACGCCGAAGCCACCCGTTACCTGGGCGTCTACAAGCAACGCTGAGTGCCGCCTGGCGCGCCTGTTGGCGCGCCGGGTGATCCTGATTTCAAATCGAGAACATGCCGATGATTGCCAACATGTCTTCTACCGACACCACCGCCAAGCGCCAGGCCGATCGTACCCCCGGCTCCAGCTTCGATGCCTTGTGCAAGAGCGGCCTGCGGGTCCTGCGCCACTTGTTGCGTAACCCCATGACCCTGGCCGGGCTGCTGGTCGCGGTGCTGTTGATCGTGGTGGCGGCGTTCGCCCCGTGGATCGCCACCCATGACCCGGTGGTGCAGAACCTGGCCAATGCCCTGCAGGCACCCGGCGCCGCCCACTGGTTCGGCACCGATGAGTACGGCCGCGACATCTTCAGCCGGCTGGTCTATGGCTCGCGCATCACCCTCTACATCATTGCCCTGGTCACCGTGATCGTCGGCCCCATCGGGCTGTTTATCGGCACCGTCTCGGGCTACTACGGCGGCATTGTCGACACGGTGTTCATGCGCCTGACCGACATCTTCATTTCTTTCCCCAGCCTGGTGCTGGCGCTGGCGTTCATCGCCGCCCTCGGCCCTGGCCTGGAGCATGCGGTGGTGGCCATTGCGCTGACCTCCTGGCCGCCCATCGCCCGTCTGGCGCGGGCGGAAACCCTGTCCCTGCGCAAGGCCGACTTCGTGGTCGCGGTCGAACTGCAAGGCGCGTCCTCGGCGCGGATCATCCTGCGCCACATCGTGCCCATGTGCCTGTCGTCGGTGATCATCCGCCTGACCATGAACATGGCCGGCATCATCCTCACCGCCGCCGCCCTGGGCTTCCTCGGCCTGGGTGCCCAGGCGCCGCTGCCGGAGTGGGGCGCGATGATTTCCACAGGCCGTCGCTACATGCTCGAGTGCTGGTGGCTGGTAGCCGTTCCAGGCGCTGCGATCATGTTGGTCAGCCTGGCTTTCAACCTGTTGGGCGATGGCCTGCGGGACATCCTCGATCCGCGTAGCGAGTAACCGGAGGCTTTATGTCTGCCATCAAATTGAATGTCGAAGGCCTCAATGTGCGCTTCGTCAACGGTCAGAAAGAAACCCACGCAGTGCGTGATGTGTCCTTCACCCTGGGTCGGGAAAAGCTCGCCATCGTCGGCGAGTCCGGCTCGGGCAAGTCCACGGTCGGTCGCAGCTTGCTGAAGCTGCACCCGGCCAGCGCCAAGATCACCGCCAAGGCCATGCAGTTCGGTGACATCGACCTGCTTTCGGCCGGTGAAAAGGCCATGCAGAAGATTCGCGGCCAGCGCATCTCGATGATCATGCAAGACCCGAAATACTCGCTGAACCCGGTGGTCAAGGTCGGCGACCAGATCGCCGAAGCCTACCTGGCCCACCACAAGGCCAGCCGCAGCGATGCCCGCGAGCGGGTCATGGAAATGCTCGAAAAAGTGCATATCCGCGATCCGAAACGGGTCTACAACCTGTACCCCCATGAAGTCTCCGGCGGCATGGGCCAGCGCATCATGATCGCCATGATGGTCATCACCCGCCCGGAAGTGATCATCGCCGATGAGCCGACCTCGGCCCTCGACGTGTCTGTGCGCCAGCAGGTGCTCAGCGTGCTTGAAGAGCTGGTGGAGCAGCAGGAACTGGGGCTGATCTTCGTCAGCCACGACCTCAACCTGGTGCGCAACTACTGCGACCGGGTGCTGGTGATGTACGCCGGGCGGGTGGTGGAATCCCTCGCGGCCTGCGACCTGCAACACGCCCAACATCCCTATACCCGTGGCCTGCTGGCCGCGCTGCCGAGCATGGACAACCGCCGCGAGCGCCTGCCGGTGCTGCAGCGCGATCCACTCTGGCTGACTTCCTGAGGAACCGACCATGCCCATGATCCAAGCACACGCGCTGAACCTCAGCTTCGGCGCCGGCCCGGCCCTCAACCAGGTGCTGCACGATGTCAGCCTGAGCGTCGCCGACGGCGAATCCTTCGGCCTGGTGGGGGAGTCCGGTTCGGGCAAGACCACCGTGCTGCGCTGCCTGGCCGGGCAGTACCGGCACTGGAGCGGCGAGCTGAGCATTGCCGGCGCGCCCCTGCAGCACAAGATTCCCAAGGAACACTTTCGCAAGGTGCAGATGGTCTTCCAGGACCCCTACGGTTCCCTGCACCCGCGCCACACCATCGACACCGCCTTGCGCGAGCCGCTGATCATCCACGGCATCCAGGACAAGGACGACCGGATCAACGAAATCCTGCTCAAGGTCGGCCTCAACGACAGTTTCCGCTACCGCTACCCGCACCAGTTGTCCGGTGGCCAGCGCCAGCGCGTAGCGATTGCCCGGGCGCTGATCCTCGAACCGCGGGTCTTGCTGCTGGATGAGCCGACCTCGGCCCTGGACGTGTCGGTGCAGGCGGAGATCCTCAACCTGCTGGCGGACCTGCGCCAACGCGAGAAGCTCACTTACCTGATGGTGACCCACGACCTGGGCGTGGTGACTCACCTGTGTGACCGGGTGGCGGTGATGCAGCAGGGCAAGATCGTCGAGTTGCTGGACAGCCAGGCGCTGAGCCAGAACCTGGCCGCCCACGCCTATACCAAGATGCTGGTGCAGGCCAGCCGCGACTTCAGCCAAGAGTCCGAGCGTAAGCTCGCTAGCTAAGTCATCGTACAACTATGGCTGTTATGGGCCGCCTGTAAGGGGCTCGTAACGCAAGCCAGCCCCAGTATTACCTGATTACTTAACCTTTGTGCACCAAAAAAGCACATTGAGCATGGCCCTCTTCAAAGTTTAGTTGTACGATGACGTACCTCTTAAGGTATCTCCTCTCACTTTTCGGCTCGAGGTTTGCGAACCATGACTCCACAAGAATTAAAATCCGTCCTGTCTTCCGGCTTGCTGTCGTTCCCCATCACCGACTTTGACGCGGCGGGGGATTTCCGCGCCGACACCTACGCCCGTCGTCTCGAGTGGCTGGCCCCTTACGGCGCCAGCGCACTGTTCGCCGCCGGCGGCACCGGGGAGTTCTTCTCCCTGGAGCGCGACGAATACACCCAGATCATCAAGACGGCGGTCGACACCTGCAAAGGCCAGGTGCCAATCCTCGCCGGTGCCGGCGGCCCGACTCGCCAGGCCATCGCCTACGCTCAGGAAGCCGAGCGTCTGGGCGCAGCGGGCATCCTGCTGATGCCGCACTACCTCACCGAAGCCAGCCAGAAAGGCCTGGTGGCCCACGTTGAGCAGGTGTGCAAGTCGGTGGACTTCGGCGTGGTGGTGTACAACCGCAACCTCTGCCGCCTCGACGCCGACAGCCTGGAAGTGCTGGCTGAACGCTGCCCGAACCTGATCGGCTTCAAGGACGGCATCGGTGAGGTTGAATCCATGGTCTCGATCCGTCGTCGCCTGGGTGATCGCCTGACCTACCTCGGCGGTCTGCCGACGGCCGAAGTCTATGCCGCGGCCTACAAGGCCCTGGGCGTGCCGGTCTACTCCTCGGCGGTGTTCAACTTCATCCCCAAGACCGCCATGGACTTCTACCGTGCCGTGGCCGCCGACGACCACGCCACCGTGGGCCGTCTGATCGACGATTTCTTCCTGCCGTACCTGGCCATCCGCAACCGTTGCGAAGGCTATGGCGTGAGCATCGTCAAGGCCGGTGCACGCCTGGTGGGCCACGACGCCGGCCCGGTACGGGCGCCACTGACCGACCTGTTGCCCGATGAAATGGAACAACTGGACGTACTGATCAAAGCCCTGGGCGCTCAGTAAGCCCGATGCCTGCGGCGCTCCCTGGAGCGCCGCAGACGTTTCCGGGATCAGGGGATGAGCCAGGTACAACGCAACAGGAAGGCGTTAATGAAGCTTCATCATCGACTCACGCTTATGGTCTTTTGCACCGTGCTTGGCCTGCTGTTGGTGGCCGGGTTCGGCTTGAGCGCGCTGCGCTCGAACATGTTGGAAAACAAGCGCGGCGAGATCTACACCGTGCTCAATCTGGCCGCGCAGCAAGTGGCTTATTACCAGGCGCAGGAACAGCGTGGGACCCTCACTCGCGAGGCCGCCCAGGCCAAGGCCATCGAAGCCTTGTCCAGCCTGCGTGACGGCAAGAAAGCCTACCTTTGGGCCCGCACCGTGGATGCCCTGGGCCTGGTCCACCCCAACCCCGAGGTGATCGGCAAGGTGGATGTCGGCGTGACCCTGCCCGACGGCCGGACCAAGTGGCAGGGCTACCTGGATGGCCTGAAAAACACCCATTTCGCCTATTTCGACGACTTGGCCAAATACCCGGGCGCCGAGCAACCGGTGCCCAAGATCAATGGCATCACCAAGATTGACGGTTGGAACTGGCTAGTGGGTTTCGGCATTTTTGTCGATGACATCGATGCCGCATTCTGGCGTCTGGCCTGGCAGTTCCTTGGGGTCGGGCTGTTGGTGGTGCTGGTCACCACGGCGCTGGCGCTGAGCATGTCCCGCAGCATTTACCGCAGCCTGGGGGGCGAGCCGGCCTACGCCACCGAAGTGGCCCGGGCGATTGCCGCCGGTGACCTGAGCCGGCCGGTGCTCGGGCGCTTTGGCCCGCAAAGCCTGCTGGCGGCCGTGGCGACCATGCAGACCAGCCTGCGCGAGATGATTGTCGGTATCCAGAACGGCTCCGGCCTGCTGGGTGAAGCGGCCACCGGTCTCACCGGGCAAATGCTGAGGATCGACAGCGCTTCCCAGCAAACCTCCGAAGCCACCACCGCCACCGCAGCCGCCATCGAACAGATGTCGGTGACCATCGACCACATCTCCTTCAGCGCCCGCGAGACCGAAACCAACTCCGCGCGCTCGGCGCAATTGGCCGCCGACGGCGAGCAATTGGTGCACCAGGCGGCGGGGGCCATCCAGCAGGTATCGACTCAGGTCGAAGACGCCTCGGTGCGCATCGCCGGGCTGGTCAAGCGCACCCATGAAATCGACGGCATCGCCAGCGCCATCAGCGACATCGCCAGCCAGACCAACTTGCTGGCGCTCAACGCGGCCATCGAGGCGGCGCGGGCCGGGGAGCAGGGGCGAGGGTTTGCAGTGGTGGCCGACGAGGTTCGGCAACTGGCCCAGCGCACCGCCCTGGCGACGCAGGACATCACCCGCATGATCAGCTCGATCCAGATCGACACCGGCTCGGTGGTCGAGGGCATGACCGCCGTCACCCCGCAGGTGGCGATTGGCGTGGCCCTGGCCGAACAGGCCGCCGGTGCGCTGCGAGAGATCAACAGCGGCGCCTCACTGACCCTGGTCCAAGTACGGGAAGTGGCCAGCTCCACGGCCGAGCAAAGCCAGGCCAGCGCCAGCGTCGCGCAGAACATCGAAAGCATTGCCAACCGCGTTGAAGAGTCCGCCAGTTCGGTGCGCGCGGCCCACGGCAATGTGCATTCCCTGGAGCGCCTGGCGGATGAGCTGCGTGAATCCGTGGCCCGCTTTCGCCTTTGACACCGACCCATTGAAGGAACCCAGCCATGCCCCATTGCATCATCGATTGCCCCAATACCCTGGCCGCACGGGTCGGCGAGCAGACCCTGCTGGCCGCCGTTCACGATGCCCTGGACGCCTTCGGCGTGTTCAAGCCGGGCGACATCAAGGTGCGCCTGAACGGCTTCACCCATTACCGCTGCGGCGCGACCCAGGATGATTTTGTCCACGTCGCGCTCTACCTGTTCAGTGGCCGCAGCGCCGAGCAACAACGCAGCCTCGCTTCGGCCACCCTGGCCGCCCTGGTAGCCTTGCTGCCGGACGTCGAGGCCCTGTCCATGGATGTGAGGGAAATGCCGCGCGAGACCTTCGTCAACCGCAGCCAATACCTCGAAGAGGCCGGGCTCTCGGCCTGAACCTTCGGGTTCAGCCGTCCCGGCGTGATGACTGGCAAAAACAAGGAAAACAAGATGCCGTATCAAAACCCTGATGTCGCTCTGCCTAAACACCCCTTGGCCCGTTCAGTGGTGGCTGCCCTGGCCTTGGGCTGCAGCCTGCCGTTGTGGGCCCTGGAAGCCCCGACCAAGGTGCAGGTGCCGACCCTGGCCTTCGATGATCAGCAGATCATCCTGGTCTGGGAAAAACCCGCCGACCACGCCGCGATCAAGGATTATCGGGTCTACGTCAACGGCACCCTGCTGGGCAGCGCCAATGGCAACAACGACGCCGTGTCGCCGGCCAAGCCCTACATCAATCATTTCTACGAGCAGGACAAGGCCAACTTCCACTACCGCATCGGCATCCACAGCTACACCGCCCAAGGCCTCAAGCCGGACACCGAGTACCGCTTCACCGTGCGTTCGGTGGACGGCAACGGCAAGGAGTCCGCCGACAGCCCGGTGGTGGTGCAACGCACCACCAAGGTCCCGGCGTTGTTCGATGTGAAGAAGTACGGCGCCAAGGGCGATGGCAGCAGCCTCGATACCGTGGCGATCCAGAACGCCATCGACGCCTGCACCGCCGGCTGCAAAGTGCTGCTGCCCAAGGGCACGTACAAAAGCGGCTCGCTCTACCTCAAGAGCAACATGACCCTGGAAATCGCCGAGGGCGCGACCCTGCTCGGCTCCGAGCGTGCCGAGGACTACCCGCTGGCGGGCTACATCCAGTACCCGTACTCGACCACCGTGCGCCCGGCCTCGCTGATCAACGCCTTGCCGCGCGACCCGAAACAACACCAGAAATTCGAGAACATCCGCATCGTCGGCAAGGGCACCATCGACGGCAACGGCTGGAAACGCCAGGCCGACGTCAAGGATGAACTGGGCCGCTCGCTGCCGTTCTACCTGCCCAGCGACAACACCCGCTACATGCAGGACGGCATCCTGGCCAAGGCCCAGGTCGAGCAAGCCGTGGCCCGCGGGGTGAACGTCAAGGACGCCTACGGCCAGATGCGCTCCTCGCTGATCACCCTGCGTGACGTGAAGAATGTGTTCTACGGAGGCTTCACTGTGCTCAACCCGGCGTACCACGGGATCATGAACCTGGAAACCGAAAACGTGGTCATGGCCAACACCACCCACAAGACCTACGACGCCAACAACGGCGATGGCATCGAATTCGCCAACAGTAAGGGCGCGATGGTCTTCAACAACTTCTTCGATACCGGGGATGACTGCGTCAACTTCGCCGCCGGCACCGGCGCCGAAGCGGTGAAACAGAAGCCCCAGGAAGACGCGTGGATCTTCAACAACTTCTTCCGTAAGGGCCACGGTATGGTCGTCGCCGGCAGCCACACTGGCGCCTGGATCCAGAACATCCTGGCGGAAGACAACGTTTCCGACGGCACCGACGCCGGCCTGCGCATGAAGAGCACCAACTTCATGGATGGCGGCGCGCGTAACGTCACCTTCCGCGACTCGGCGATCCGCAACACCGTCAAGCAAGCGTTCATCTTCACCCTCGACTACAACGACCCCAACGCCAAACTCGACTACCAGCGCTCCACCGTACCCGGCCAGTTCCGGGACATCCGGGTCAGCGACGTGACAGTGGAAAGCGCCAAAGTGTCGGCCATCGAGGTCAAGGGTGACAGCGCCCACGGTGCCTACCACCAGGGCCTGGACTTCCAGCGCGTACGCTTTATCGGCCCGGCCAAGGCCAAGATCGACGGCCTGAAAGACTCCAGCTTCAACCACATCACCTTCACCCAGCATGGCAGCGACAACCCCTGGCAAATCAGCGGTAGCCAGGGCTTGACGTTCACCGACGTGGAACCGGCGCCGCAGCCTTAAACCTCTGCACCGTTAAAGCAAAAGGGCCTGTCGAGTGATCGACAGGCCCTTTTTGTTTCGCTCTTCAACTCAGGCTGGCTGCAACTGTGGCGGCGGTGTTGTGGCATTCGCCTGGTGCGCGTGCAGCGCCAGGGTGTGTTCGAACAGGTGCTGCACCCCGGGCTGGTGGCTGATGCCGATCACCCGGCACGCCGGTAGGCGGTGGCGGATCAGGTTGAGCATGTGCTGGGCCGAATGTTCGTCCAGTTGGCTGGTGGCCTCGTCCAGGTACAGGGTGTCCGGGCAATACAGCAGGGCCCGGGCAAAGGCCAGGCGCTGTTGTTCGCCGCCGGACAGTTCACGGGCCCATTCGGCGTCCCGTTGCAGCTTGTCTTTGAGCCAGCCCAGGCCGACATCGTCCAGGGCCTGTTCCAGCGCGGGCTGCTCAGGCACATCCAGGGCCGGGTAGGCCAGCAATCGATCCAGGCGACCGCTGGCGATGTAGGCCTTTTGCGGCAACAGCAGGCTGGTACCCGGTGGCAACTGCCAGTGCCCGCGATGGAACGGCCAGACCCCGCCCAGGGTGCGCAGCAGGGTGGACTTGCCCAGGCCGCTGGGCCCGGCCAGACGCAGCCATTGCCCGGCGTCCAGGCGCAGGTCGATGTCCTTGAGCAGCACCTGCTGGTCCGGCAACAACACCGACGCCCCGCGCAGTTCCAGGGTGTCGCCGCTGACCGGGTGCGGGCGCTGCTGGTGGGCCTGGTCCAGGGCTTTCTTGAACTGGCCCAGGCGTTCCACCGTGGCGCTCCAGTCCATGATCAGGCGGTAGGCGCTGATGAACCAACTGAGGGATTTTTGCACCGCACCAAAGGCGCTGCGGATCTGCATCAGGCCGCCCAGGGTGATGGTCTTGGCGAGGAACGCCGGCAAGGCGGCGAACACCGGGATGATCAGGCTCAGCCGGTCATAGCTGACCACGAAGAAGTTCAGGTCGCGCTCGCGGTTCATCAGGGCCCGCCAGTTCTCGGCGATACGCTCGAAGCGCGCCTTGAGCTGGCGCTCTTCCAGGGCTTCGCCGCGGTACAGGGCGATCTGCTCGGCGTTGTCGCGCTTGCGCAGCAGGTCGGCCCGCAGGTTGGCCTCGCGGTGCTGTTCTTCGTAGCTCAGGCGGTGCAGGGGGTTGCCGATCCAGTGGGTCACGCCGGTGCCGATCAGGGTGTAGAGCACGGCGATCCACACCAGGTAACCGTCCAGGGTCAGGCTGTAGCCCCAGAGGCTGAAGGTCTGGGTGCCCGAGAGCTGCCAGAGGATGCCGAGAAAGGCCCCGGCCTGGGCGAAGTTGCTGATAAAGGACACCAGCAGGTTGAGGCTGCTGACCACCAGCAGCCTGATGTCCTCGGCGATGCGCTGGTCGGGGTTGTCCGGCTCGCCACTGTGGCCCATGCGGTAGAAGGCGTGGTCGTCGAGCCAGCGGCCGATCATCTGCTCGGTCATGCTCTGGCGCCAGCGCAGCACCAGGGCCTTGTGCAGCCAGTCCTTGTACACCGCGATCAGCACGAACAGCGCGAGGTACATCACGTACTGGCCCATCAGGCGATACAGGGCGTCGGTGTTGAACTCGCCGAGGGTGTCGTAGAAGGTCTTGCTCCAGCTGTTGATCCAGACGTTGATCTGCACAATCAGCAAGCCCATGCCCAGCACGCTGGCCAGCAGCAGCCAGGCCACCCACTGCCGACGACTGCGCCAGAACGGCGAGGCCAGCTGGATAAAGGTGCGCAGGGTGTTCATGGTTGCGCCTCAGGGGCCGGCAGCAGGCGTTGCTGGCGCAGGTTGGCGGGGTTCCACACGACCTTGGCCAGGGCTTTGAGGGCCGGCAGTTGCAGGGCCTGGGGCAGGTGCTGTTGCTGGCTCAGGTAACGCGGGTCGGCGTAGGCACGCTCACTGAGGATCAGGCGATGCAGCTGGGTCTGCGGGTCGTCGCGGCGCAGTTTTTCCTGGCTCTCGAAGGCTTTGCGCAGGGGCGCGATACGTTGCTCATCCAGGCGCTGGGGCAGTTCGGCGAAGACCTTGCGCGCCAACTGCCAGAGTTCATCCTGGCGCCGTGGGTCGGTGGTGAATGCCAGGCGGCTTTCGATGCGCTGCTGGTCCTGGCTCAGTTCCGTCTCGAAGCTCAGCTTGTAGACGCCACTGGCTTCACTGCGCAGTTGGGCCTTGAGGTCTTCCGCCAGCAGCTTGCCGAGCAGTGAGACCCCGGCGGCATCGGCCGGGCTCCAGGGGTGCTGGCTGAAGCTGAAGCTGGTCAGGCTGGCCCGGGGTTCCAGGGCGATGGCCAGGGTTTGCTGGCGGGGGCCGGGCAGGGCCTGGGTCAGAGGCGCCGAGAGTGCCGGCCCGCGCGGGATGCCTGCCAGTTCCTGGCTGACCCAAGCCCGCAGGCGCTCGGCATCCAGGTCCGCCATCACGTAGTAGGTCACTGGGCTGCGGCTTATGCGTTGCCACTGTTCGAGCAGGTCTTCGCTGCTGACCTGGGTCAGTTGCTCCGGCGTTGGGGTGATGCTCGGCTGCGGGGCAAAACGCAGCTCGCTCAAGGCCTGGCCCTGGCGGCTGCTGATGCTGTCGGTCTGCCGCGCCAGGCTATCGGCCAGGCTGTTGAGGCTCTCTTCCACGGCTTCCTGGCTGATGCTGGCCTGGCTCTGCCAACTGCGGTACAGGCCCAGCAGTTGCGGCAGTTGCTCCACGGCGCTCTGGCCGCTGAAGGTCAGGCGCTGGGCCTGGCTGTCCAGGCTCAATTGCACGCCGTGGGTGCTGCGCCAGCGGGTCAGTTGGGCTTCGCTCCAGCCCGGCGGGGTGCTTTGGCCCACCAGTTGGGCGGCGGCCTGGGCCTGCCAGGGGATCAGGCCCTGGGCCAGGTAGCCGGCCCCCGAGTCGATGCGCAACTGGGCCTTGCCGTCGGCGCCCGGGCGCTTGAGCCAGACCAGGCGGTCGCCGTTGCTCAGTTGCCAGTGCTCCACCTGCTCGGCGTCGAAGCGCTGGGTGGCGACGACCTGGCCGCTGTTGGGTGCAGGGCTCAAGGTGGGCAGGTCGGCGTTTTGCTTGATGATCGGCAGGGCCACCGCCAGGTCCTGTTGCTGCCAGTGCTGGATGGACGCCTCGACGTGTTCCCGGCTCGGCAATTGCACCGGCGTCAGGCCCGGTGCCTGGTATTGCAGGACGCGGTCCTGCTGGTCGGTCCAGCGGATAAAGTGTTGGTTGAGGTCTTCCACCTGGATGCTGTCCAGCAACTCCAGGGTGTTGCGGGCGATGGTGCTCGGGCGCAGCACTTGGTGCTGCTGCAGGGAGGCGTCGTTCAGGCGCCGTACCCAGTCGGCAAAGTCGCGGTCATCGCCCTTGTCCAGCATGCGCTGGGCGATGCCGCGCAGGCTGTCCTTCTGTTCCTGCAAGTGCTGGGGGTTGAAACCGTGCTGGCGCAGGCGGGCGATCTCTTCCAGCAGCCGTTGCAGGCCTTGCTCGTGGCCGCTGGCGCCGACCCCGGCGCCAATGGCGAGGACCGTGGACTGCTGGCCGATCTGGTGTTTCTGCACCGTCAGGCTGCGCACCGCAGAGTGCTCCTGGCGAGCCTGGCGGCCCAGCTGTTGTTGGACCAGGCCCAGGGTCAGGCGTGCGATCAGGCGCTCCCGGGCGGCGGCCGCGTCCTGGCCGCGGGCGTCCGGCTCCTGGAAGCGGAACATCAGCGCCACGTTGCTGCCGCCGCTCTGGCTGTCTTGCAACTGGATGATCTTCAATTGCCGATCGAGGGGCAGGTCAAGGTAGTCCCGGGCTGGCGAGCGGGTGGCCGGAAGCGAGCCGAACCAGTGTTCGATGCGCTGGGCCAGGGCTTTGGGGTCGACGTCGCCGACGATGATCAGGCGCATGTTGCTGGCCTGGTACCAGTCCTGATGGAAGCGCTTGAGGCTCTCCAGTTGGGCGTTCTCGATGCCTTGCTGGCTGCCGATGGGCGGGTGGCCGACGTAACGCGAGCCGGCGCGCTGGGCGTCACGGCGCTGCTCGTTCATGCGTTGCGCCACACCCAGGCCGCCGCGCCACTCTTCGAGCACGATGGGCCGTTCCCGGGCCAGGTCGGCGGCGTTGAAATCCGCCGGGCCGGCGATGGTCGCCAGCACTTGCAGGCTCAGCTCCAGTTGCTGGTTGCCGGCGGCGGGGCTGAGCAAGTACTGGGTGCGGTCGTTGCTGGTCACCGCGTTGAAATTCATCCCCTGTTTCCAACCGGCACCGAGCAAGGTCTGGCGCACCGTGCCGGGCAACTGGCCGCGTTGATAGAAGGCCATGTGTTCCAGCAAGTGGGCGTTGCCAATCTGCTCCGGGCTCTCATCCACTGAACCGGCCTGCACCAGCAGGCGCATGTCTACCCGGCCCTTGACCGCCGGATCGGCCAGCAACCAGTATTCGAAGCCGTTGGCCAGGGTGCCGCGTTGCAGGCGGTCGTCCCACTGGAAGGAAGTGCGCGGCGTGTGCGAGGCGCACGCCGTCAGCAACAGCAGGCCGAGCAGGCCGGTGAAGAGGTTCTTGGACATAAGGGTCTCGGGCTAATCACACAAAGGGTTGGGGCTGACTTATGGTTGTCAGCTCTGCAAAGGCGTCGGGTCAGAAGCGGTAGCCGACCTCCAGCCAGTACTGGCGGCCGATTTCATAACTGGTGCTGCCGCTGTAGCTGACGATGGGCGAGACCTTGTCCATGACGTTGGTCACGTCCACGGCGACGAACATGGCCTGTTCGTCGGCGGTGGGCAGTTCCCAGTAGAGCCGGGTGTCCCAGGTCGGCGCGGCTTTCACCGTGGCGGCTTCGTAGACGTCGTATTCGGTGAGGTAACCGTTGGTGGGCAGGATGGTGGTGTCGCCGGTGTTGACGATCTGCTTGTAGGCGCCGCGGTAGCGGAAGAAGTTGCTCCAGGTCAGGTGCAGCGCTGGGACCTCGGTGATGGTGGTCAGGCGGGCGGTCCAGGGGCGGTTGAAATCCCCGGATGGCAGGTCGCTGTAGGCGGTGACCTTGCCGTCGTAAAGCACATCGGTGTCATCCACTTCCGTGGCCGACAGGGTGTCCTGGTAGTCGGAGTGGGTGCTGCGGGTGCGGTTCCAGTCGAAGGCTGCCTGCATCGAGGTCGTGGTCCCCAGACCGGTCAGGCGCCAGTCGGGGCTGATGGTCAGGGTGATGTTGTCGCTCTCGCTGCGGCCCAGGTTGGAGTAGGTGTAGTAGTTGGCGACGGTGCCGCTGCCGTCGCCATCGGCCAGGTCGAGGTTGCGTGCCCGGGAACGCACCACCTGGTCGCGGCCTTCGCGATGGATGTACTTGAGGTCGAAGGTGGTGTCGAGAAAGCGCTGGCTAATGCCCAGCATCACTTCGTCGTCGTAGGGGATGTCCAATTGGCGGAACGAGTTTTCGTCGACGCCGTAGTTCACCCAATCACCGAACACGGGAATGTTGGTGGCACCCGAAACCGCGCGGCTACGGCGCCAGCGCAGGGACTCTCGGCCATCGGCCAGGCGATAGATGAACAGGTTGCGCCCGTAGTAACGGTTGAGGCCGCCGGTCAGCACCGTGGAGCGGTCGGCAAACACGTCGTACTCGGCAGAGAAGCGCGGCGCCAGGGTCTTTTTGTCCATGTAGTCGTCGCCGTCAAAACGCAGGCCCGGGCGCAGGGTCAGCTTGCCCAGCTGGATCTCGTCCTGAGCGAACAGGGCGTACTTGCGCTCCGTCAGCTCAATGCTTCCCTCGCGGTAGTAGTTGAGCATGCGCAGGTACTGGCGAACCGGCGTCCCCACGGCGTTAGTACTGATCGAGCAGTACTCCGAGTCCAGGCCGCCACCGACGGTGTTACAGGTCTGGGTGCCGGTGTAGTTGGTGCTCACTACGGTGGTGGCGGTCCAGGCATCTTCGGGACGTTCGTAGGTAGCGGTCTGCTGGGACAGCTCCAGCCCGGTCTGCAGCTTGTGGGTGATGCCAAAGGTGGTGACTGGCAGCCAGTCGGCCTTGAGGCTGTAGGTGCCTCCGACCTGAGTCTGGTTCAGGTCGCCCATGCCCCCTTCGTTACTGGTGGCGGCCGCACTGAGTGCGCCGTTACGGGTCGGGTTGCCCCAGTTCTTGTCCTGAGACCAGCGCCACGTCTTGTAAACGTTGGCGTCGGACGCACGTGAGCTTTCCAGGTTGGTATAGGCCAGCTTGTGGGTATAGGTGGCCTGGTCGCCGAGCCAGATGGCCTGGAACGAACCCTGGTAGCCGCCTTGATGGATCTGCATGCCGGAGTCGCGTGCGTTGTCGCGGTAATACTGACCTTCCTGGGGCGCGTGCATCAGGCTTATGCGGGTTTCCAGGCGCTCGTTGGGGTTCCAGAACGCCTTGAGCACGAAGTTGTCGATCTGCCTTTTTTGATCGCGCTTTTCTGAGTCGGCCGCACTGTTGAACCCATTGTCATAGGCGTTCAACGGGATCAGCGAGGTCTTGCGCGAGAAGTTGGCCATCAAGCCGAAATTTTCGGTGAGATGGCCTTCGACCGTGGCCTTGTAGGTGAACTTCTCGAAGTTTGGCTGGTTCTGCGAGTTGGTCGATTGCTCGAAGGCGGTGCGTTGATCATCGGCGATATGGAAGTTGGTCCAGGCCGAGCGGGTCATGCTCATGGACACCTTGCCGTGCAGGTCTTCGGTGGGGCGGCGGGTGATGGCGTCTACCACGCCACCGTTGAACCCCCCGAATTCAGCCGGCACGTTGCTGTCGTAGACCTTTACCGATTCCAGCTGGTCGGCATCCAGGGCAATGCCGTGGGAACGACTGGGCAGGCCTTCCTGGCTGTTGTAGTCGTTCCAGGTATGGCTGCCGGGGTCCAGGTCGTTGTTGATGCTGATCCCGTCGATCATGAAGTTGTTCTGGTAGTACTTGGCGCCGTTGATGCTGATGTCCGCCGGGTCGATTTCCCCGGCGGTGTTGGAGCTTTTCTGATCGGCGCTGAACTTCACGCTGGGGTGCATCTGCAGCAGCGTGGTGATGTCACCGTTGGCCCCGGGGAAGGCTTCGATGGCCTTGCGGTCGATCACCGTCTGGCCCATGTAGCTGGCCTCGGGTGGGGTGCCGAGGACCACGATGTTTTCCGTGACCATGACCTCGCTGGTGCTTTGGCGGCTGGCCTCGGTCTCGGGGATTTCTTCCAGGGTCAGGGTGTCGGCCGCCGGGTTCAGGCGCCAGCGCACGCCGCTGCCGTGCAGCAGGTCGATCAGCGCGCTCTGGGCTGAGAGCTGGCCGTGGGCGCCAAGGGATTCACGGTTGCGCAGCAGGGCGCTGTCGGTGCTGATCTGGATCCCGGCCTGCTGGCCGAAAGCGATCAGCGCGCCAGCCAGGGGCTGGGCCGGGATGTCGAACGTGAAGCGTTGTTCCAGGCGCTGGCTGACCGGGACCACGGCGCTGGTTTCGGCCGCTTGCAGCGAGGTACTCAACAACACGCCGGCCAGGCCGACGGCCCCCAGTTGCAGGCTGATACGGCTGAACAAGGTGGAATCAGACGGCGAATTCAAAGACGCCGGCTTGGCAATGGTCATCCGAAACTACTCCCCAGAGCACCGCAAAAATGCGCACGCAAAACAGAATGAGAACGCATCTCAAATGCGTCGTAGGCAAATGACGCAGTGCTTCAGGAAATTTTCAGAAAATAGGCAAAATAATTTTCTGCCCGGCTCGGAGTTCGCAGAGGGAAGGGGCGTTTGTAAGGGGAAGACGCCGCTCAGATGGCCCGGTAGAGCGGTTCGAGAGGTGTCACGGCGAGGCTTGGCCCTCGCCGTTCAGGGTGGTTTGGCGTGAGGCCCTAGAGGCTTAGGGGCGCGAAACAATCCACAGGTAGGCGCTGGTCACCTTGAGCTGGCCGCCGTGGGCCTGGACGATGGCGCGCAACGCGGCCTGGGGGTCGCGCAGGTCGTAGACGCCGGTGACGGTTTCCCCGGCCAGGGAGCTGTCCGGTAGCAGGATCAGGCCACGGTGATAGCGCCGCAGCTGTTCCACCAACTCGCCGATGCTCAGGTCGTTGGCGATCAGTTGCTGCTGGCGCCAACTGGCCACCTGGCTGGCTTGCAGGCGGCTGCGTTGCAAGGTGGCGGCCGTGTAGTCCAGGCGCACCTGGTCGCCGGCGCGCAGCGCAGTGTCCAGTTCCGGGGCATGCAAGCGCTGGTCGCTGAGCTTGACCGAACCATGGGTCACCGCCACCTGGGTGCGGTGGTCGTCGAGGCGCACATCGAAGGCGGTGCCGGTGACCCGCACTGCTGCGCTGCCGGCCTTGACGGTAAAGGGCCGGGCCGGGTCCGGGCGCACCTCGAAATACGCTTCGCCACGCAGCAGCTCGACATTGCGGGCGCCGCCATCGAAGTGATCGGCCAGGGCGCTGTCGCTGCCGAGGGTCACCAGGCTGCCGTCGCTGAGCTGGACCTGGCGAATTTCACCGACTTGGCTGCTGTAGTCCGCGCGCCATTGGGTGGTGGTGGGCAACACCGCCAGCACCAGGCTCGCGGCCAGGGCGGCACCGACCCAAGTGCGTCGGCGGCGGTTGGCCCGGGGCTTGGCCGGCGGGCTGAGCACCATGGGTTGTGGGGTCGCAGTCTGTCGGCCGACCACTGTTCGCTGAACTGCGGCGGCAGTTCGCCACTGAGGCGCCAGATGCGTTCGGCCTTGCGCCAGGCTTTGGCGTGGGCCGGGGATTCGGCCTGCCAGGCTTGGCAGGCGGCCAGCAGGGCGTTGTCCTGCGGGCGTTGTTGCACCCGTTCAAGCCAGTCCAGGGCGGTATTCCAGACGGGGTCCTGGGCGAGGGGAGCCTTCATTGGCACAGTGCGGTCCGTGGTGTCGGGGGGCGCCAGTGTCGCATCAGTCATCGTCTTCGCCCAGTTGTTCGGCGCAATGGGTGAGGGCGGTGCGCACCAGTTGATGGACCAGGCCGATGGAAATGCCCAGGTGATTGGCCACCTGCTGCAGGGTGCAGCCACCCAGGCGGTGCATCTCGAAGGCGATCCGTGTGCGTTCAGGCAACTGGGCCATGGCCGATTCCAATTGTCGCAGTTCATCCTGATGGTACAGCTGGTGTTCGGGGGATGGGGTGTCGGCGGGCAGGGTGGCCAGCAACTCGGCGCCATCCGCCTGGTATTTGTCGGTGTGCAGGCGCCGGGTCAGGTCCACGGCCAGGTTACGCACGATCCGATACAGGTACGCCACCGGCTGCTGGATCGGGCTGGCGTCGCGGCCGTCGAAACGCAACCAGGCATCCTGGACCACGTCCTCGGCTTGTGCGCGCCCGCCTACGATCGGCGCGGCGTAGTCCACCAACGCCTTGCGGTTGGCGAGGTAGATTTCCAGCTTGGTACCTGGCTCGGCCATGAAATGAATGAACGCTCTGAAAATGGAGCCAATGGGCAGCGGTTCGCGACTTTACTTTGATTGATAAGCATTATCAATTGAGTCGTTCCGGCGTGCGCTGAACGGCGTTCTCCATGTCAATCCAGTTGCTCGGGCTTGAGTTCGGGGTGCTGCCGGATGAGCGGGTTGAGAAAAGCCTCGATGATCTCGCCCATCACCTTGCCCGTCGCCAGCTTATAGGCCCTGGCCTGCCCGTCGTCGAGGTGCGGCAGGGTGTCTGCCAGGTGCTGGTCGGCCCGCTGCAAGATGTCGAGGTACAGATCCAATGTTGCTTGGGCGATCGCTTTATCCGGTACCATTTGCCCTCCAGAAAACCGCGGCTTGGGCTATAGACGCACGAGCACGGTTTTTTTTCAGAATAAAACTGCAAGTCCGGTGAATGGGGCCTGATGAACACTCGATGGTTGCGTGCATGGATGCTTGTCCCGGCCTTGGGTGTCGTGCTGTTGGGGGGCCTGACCCCTGTGCTGTCCAACGCCTGGCAGCTGTTGGTCGAGCGCTCCAATTTCATTCCGCCGGAGTCGTCGATCTGGACCTTCGAGCCCACGGTGATCAACCAGGGCTCCAGCAATTACTGGCTGTACGGTGAAGACCGGCAGCACTATTTCTATTTCTCCTACGCCCCTGAAACCCCCTACCGGCTGATCGGCAAAGACGCCCGTTGCCCGGGGTTCAATCCGCGGGAGGTGGCCACGTGGTGCACGCCGTGAGCCGAGGGGTTTTTTGCCTCCAAGGGCCGCACTCGCGATTAGCCTCAGCCGGTATTCGTTTCGCCGCGCTGCTGCTGGGCGTGCTGCTGCTCAATGGCTGTGAGCAGCGGGCCGCGCCGCCCCTGGATCAGCAGGTGTATGTCTGGCAGCGCCAGTGGAAAGACGCCCATCGCGAGGCGCTGGCGCACAGCCGCGAGGACTTTTCCACGTTGCGCGTCCTGGCCTTGCAGGCCTTTCCCAAGGCGGGGTGGAGCCGGGCACGGATCGATGCCCAGTCGCTCAAGGCCGACGGCCGCCCGCTGATCGCCGTGGTGCGCCTCGACGGCCAACTGCCGGCCCTGGACCAGGACCAGATCAACACGCAGATCCAGCTACTGCTGGCCGACTGGCAAGCCCAAGGCCTGACCCTGGCCGGGCTGGAAATCGACCATGACGCGGGGGTTGCCCGGCTGCCGGGTTACCAGGCCTTTCTGGCCCAGTTGCGCAACCGCCTGCCGAGCACCCTGGCCCTGAGCATCACCGCCTTGCCGTCCTGGCTTGGTAGCCGTGAGCTGCCGGCGCTGCTGGCCACGGTGGACAGCAGCGTGCTGCAGGTGCATGCGGTGAGCGACCCGCGCCTGGGGCTGTTCGAACCCGGCCAGGCCCGGCAGTGGGCCCAGGCCTGGAGCAAGGTCACCGATAAACCCTTCTACCTGGCCTTGCCGGCCTACGGCGTGGCCTTGCTGTCGAACACCGAAGGCGCGCCCCTGGTGGAAAGCGAAGTGGCCATCGAGCAGGCCGGTGAACGTCAGGAGCTCATGGCTGACCCCCGGCAACTGGCAACCCTGGCCCTGGAATTACGCAAGGATCCGCCACCACACTTGGCGGGGCTGATCTGGTTTCGCCTGCCGCTCAAGGGCGATCGCCGGGCCTGGAGCCTGACCACCCTCAAGGCCGTGGCCCGGGGCGAGGCCCTGGACAGCCAGCTCGGCCTGTCGCTGGTCGAGCAGGACGGGCTCTTCGATATCCGCCTGCGCAACCAGGGCAACCTCGACAGCCCTTTGCCGGAACACCTGACCCTGGCCGTTGCCCAATGCGACGGCTTCGATGCCGTGGCCGGTTACACGGTGCGCCAGCAGGGCCCACAGCTGTTGTTCAGCCGCCAGCAACCCGCTCGCCTGGCCGCGGGCGGTGAGCGGGCTGTGGGTTGGGCGCGCTGTACAAAAATTGATCAAGGAGCTTCCCATGTTCGCCCCTAAACCCCGGCATCTGCTGTGCCTGAGCCTGTGCCTGCCGTTGACCTCGGCCCTGGCGTGCGGGCCGTATTTCCCCATGCGCCTGCTCAGCGACCGGGCCTACAGCCTGGCGCAGTTGCCGGAAGGCAGCTTCATCCTAGAGGCCAGTCGCCTTGGTCCGGCGATCGACGGCCTGCAGCCCTTGACCGATGCCTTGGTCAGCCAGAGCTACCAGAAGACCAAGGCCGAGAACGCAGGCCTGAGCCCGGAGCAGGCCGGCTTGTTGGTCCAACTGCGCGAACTCAGAGACGCCCATGAGGCTGAGCGCCGGGGCGCCACGTTGCCTCGGGAAATCAATCTCTACACCGCTGGCGCCGTGGCCTTCAACGCCGGCGATTACACCCTGGCGGCGGAGTATTTCCGCCAGGTGCTGGCGTTGCCAGCGGCCCAGCGCGCCCAGCGCAGCACCTGGGCGGCCTACTCCCTGGGGCGCTCGTTGTACGCCTTGGGCCTGGACGCCAGCGAACTCGATGACGCGGCCCGCCAGGCCAGCCTGCTCCAGGCCCGGCAAGCCTTCCAGCAAGCCCGGCAATTGAGCATTGAAGGCTTCAGCGACCCGCTGGCCCTGGGCATTGCCAGCCTTGGCGAGGAAGCGCGGCTGGTGAAAATGGACGGCGACTGGCAGCGGGCGATTGAGCTGTACGCCAGCCAGAGCCGCCTGGGTTCCGACACCGGCACCAGCTCCCTGCGGGAGTTGGCGGCCGAGTTGGCGAGCCTGCCCGATGAGCAGTTGCAAGGCCTGCTGAGCCACAGCGCGGTGCCCCGGTTGTTGGCGGCGGTGATGATCGGTTACCTGGACAACAGCTCCGGTGAAACCACCGACTCGAACAAGAAAATCATCAGCCTGCTCAGCAACAGCCCCCAGGCCAGCCTGGACAATGCCGATCGCCTGGCGGCGCTGAATTATCAGATGGGCGACTACGCCAACACCCAGCGCCTGCTGGAAAAGGCCGGCGACAGCGGTCTGGCCTGGTGGCTGCGGGCCAAGCTGGCGGTCCGCGCCGGCGACAAGCAGGCGGCTGCCGAGGCCTATGCCAAGGCGTCCAAGGCCTTCCCCCGGGACGAGCAGTGGGGCGAGCGCACGGATGGCGAGGGCTATTACGAAACCCTCAAGCCTGGTTGCCGGGTCGATGGCGAAAACGCCCTGCTGGCCCTGGACCGTGGCGACTACCTGCAAGCCTTCCAACTGCTGTACCGCAGCGAAGGCATTTACTGGCAGGACGCAGCCATGGTGGCCGAGCGGGTGCTGAGCCTGGACGAGCTCAAGCAGTTCGTCGATGAGCAGGTGCCGGCCCCGCCGTACACGCCGCCCAAGGCCGACGACTATTACTCGACCTTGCCGGTGGCGGCGCAATTGCGTGAGTTGTTGGGGCGTCGCTTGCTGCGCGAAGGGCGTTACGCCGAAGCCCCGGGTTATTTCGCCAGCCCCGAGTTGCAGGCTGCGGCCAAGGCTTACGGCGAATACCGGGAGCAGGCCGAGTCTGCCTGGCTACCGAGCCGTCGGGCCGAAGGTTATTACCAGGCGGGCCTGTTGGCGCGGCGTTCAGGCATGGAAATCCTCGGCTACGAGATGGGCCCGGATTACCACAGCCTTTCGGGCAGCTACAGCCTGGAGATCAGCGAGCCGGTGGCCGGGCCCTGGATCGGTGCCGATGAAGTGCAGCGCCAGCAAGCGACCCGGGCCGAGCCCGACGTGCGTTACCACTACCGTTATGTGGCCGGCACCCTGGCCAACCGGGCGGCGGACCTGCTGCCGCACACCAGCCAGGCCTTCGCTGCGGTGCTGTGCAAGGCGGCGCGTTGGACCCGGGGCAGTGACGTCGAGTCGGCGGCCTATCAGCGCTATGTCGAGAACGGGCCCTTTGTGCAGTGGGCTGAGAACTTCGGCAACGAGTGTGAAGACCCGGACTTCTCCGGTGCCAACAAGCGTTACCTGACCCAGTTTGTTGGTGACCTGCGCCAGACCCTGGCGCCGATCAAGGGCCCGCTGCTGGCCGGGGGCGCCCTGGTGCTGCTGGCTGGCGGCGGCGCCTTGTGGTGGCGTCGCCGCAGCGGTCGCGGGGTCGCGCCCTAGGCCTTACATCTGGGTGGCCAGGCCCTCCACATTCATCGCCGCCTGGCGCAGAGCTTCGGAACGCGTCGGGTGGGGATGGCAGGTCAGGGCAATGTCCTGGGCCGAGGCGGAAAACTCCATGGCCACGCAGTATTCGCCAATCATCTCGCTGACGCTCGGGCCCACCAGGTGCACGCCGAGGATCTCGTCGCTGTGGGCATCGGCCAGGACCTTGGCGAAGCCCTCGGTCTCGTGGTTGATCTTGGCCCGGCTGTTGGCGGTGAAGGGAAACTTGCCGACTTTGTAGGCGCGACCGGCGGCCTTGAGCTGCTCTTCGGTCTGTCCGACGCTGGCCAGCTCCGGTTGGGTGTAGATGACGTTGGGGATCAGGTTGTAGTTGACCTCGCCAGCCTTGCCGACGATCTGCTCGATGCAAGCCATGGCTTCGTCTTCGGCTTTGTGGGCGAGCATCGGGCCTGACGTGACGTCGCCGATCACCCAGACCCCTTGCGCCTCGGTGCGATGCCGGCGGTTGCCGAGCATGCCGCGCTGATCGGTGTTCAAACCGACATTTTCCAGCCCCAGGCCCTGGGTGTAGGGGCGCCGACCAATGGCCACCAACACGTAGTCCGCCTCTATCTGTTCGGCTTCGCCACCGGCCGCCGGCTCCACCTGCAGTTGCACGCCCTGGCCTGAAGACAAGGCGCGGGTGACCTTGGTGCCGAGCTTGAACTGGATGCCCTGTTTGGCCAGGGAACGCTGCAAGGTCTTGCCGGCTTCGGCGTCGGTGCCCGGGCAAATGCGCTCCAGGTATTCAATCACCGTCACTTGCGCCCCCAGGCGGCGCCAGACCGAGCCCAGTTCCAGGCCGATGACCCCGGCGCCAATCACCACCAGGTGCTTGGGCACTTCCGTCAGGGACAAGGCGCCGGTGGAGTCGAGAATTCGTTGGTTGTCGATCTCCACCCCGGGCAGCGGCGTCGGTTCCGAGCCGGTGGCGATGACGATGTCCTTGGCGTGCAGCTCGGTCTTGCTGCCCTGGCTGTCGGTCACGGAGACCCGGCCGGGCCCGTCGATATGGCCCCAGCCCTTGATCCAGTCGACCTTGTTCTTGCGGAACAGAAACTCGATGCCCTTGGTCAGGCCGGCCACGCTGTCGTCCTTCTGCTTCATCATCTGCGCCAGGTTGAGCTGCGGCTTGACCTCGATCCCCAGGTTGGCGAACTCCGCACCCATGGCCGCCGCGTAAAGCTCTGAGGCATGCAGCAGGGCCTTGGACGGCATGCAGCCAACGTTCAGGCAGGTGCCGCCGAGGGTCGCACGGCCTTCGACGCAGGCGGCCTTGAGGCCCAGCTGACCGGCACGGATGGCGGCGTTATAACCCCCGGGGCCGCCCCCCAGAATCACGACGTCGTAGTTGCTCATGGCGGATCTCCTGCGCAGGAATCGGGCTGTAAAGGTAGGTGGTGGAAAATATTACGAGCGTAATATGTTCTGCGCAAGCCACACCGGTCAAGCCTGGTGTGTGGGAAAGGAGCGGTGGTTGCGGAGGGATCGTCGGCCAGCCGGCGCCTGCGGGGAGCAGGCCTCGGCTGGCCGGCAAGGGCTAGCGGCTGGGTGTCAGGTCCACCAGTAGCGCACCAGGTGGAAGAAGATCGGCGCCGCGAAACACACCGAATCCAGGCGGTCGAGCATGCCGCCGTGGCCTTCGATCATGTGCCCCCAATCCTTGACCCCGCGGTCGCGCTTGATGGCCGACATGACGATGCCGCCGGCGAAGCCCAGCAGGTTGATCAGCAGGGCGATCAGGAACGACTGCCAGATGGCGAACGGGGTGATCCACCACAGCGCACCACCGATCAGCGACGCCAGGAAGATCCCGCCGACGAAGCCTTCGACGGTTTTCGACGGCGACAGGTTGGGCGCGATCTTGCGCTTGCCGAAGAGTTTTCCACAGACGTACTGCAGCACGTCGGAGAGCTGCACGACGATCACCAGGTAGGCGATCAGCAGCAGGTTGCGGCCTTCGTAGCCGGCGATGTCCAGGGTCAGCAGGGCCGGTACGAACGACACGCAGAACACCGCGATCATCAAGCCCCACTGGACTTTGGACGCCCGCTCCAGGAAGTGCGTGCTGTCGCCGCCCAGGGAGGCGAGGATCGGCAGCAGCAGGAACACATAGACCGGAATGAAAATCGAGAACAGCCCGTACCAGTCCGAGTAGATCAGCAGGTATTGCAGGGGCAGGGCCAGGTAGAACGCGGCCACCAGCGCCGGGTAGTCGCTGCGTCGGGTCGGCGTCAGGGTGAGGAATTCCCGCAGGGCATAGAACGACACCGCGTAGAACAGCAGGATCACCGCACCGGTGCCGAGCCAGAAAGCGATGCCGATCACCAGCACCATCACCCACCAGGCGTTGATCCGCGCGTTGAGGTTTTCAATCACGCTGTTGGGGGTGCCACGGGTTTTCAGCTTGAGGATGAATCCGATCAGCGAGGCCAGCACCAGGATCGCGCCGATTCCGCCGAACAACATCAGGGTTTGCTTATCCATGTCAGGAATGCTCCGGGGCCAGGGCCAGCAGCGCGTCGCGGCTGCGTTCGAGGAACTGCTCTTTGCTTTCACCCTCTTCCAGGTTCAGCGGGGCGCCGAAGCTGGTGGTGCAGAGCAGGGGCAGGGGCAGGAAACGGCCCTTGGGCATGACGCGGTTGAGGTTGGCGATCCACACCGGCACCAGTTCCGCCTGTGGGTAACTTTTCGCCAAGTGGTAAATGCCGCTCTTGAACGGCAACAGGCCGTCTTCCAGGTTGCGCGTGCCCTCGGGGAAGATAATCAGCGAGTCGCCGTTCTCCAGGGCGTCGAGCATGGGCTGCAGGGGGTTATCCACAGGCTCCTTGCGCTCGCGGTCGATCAGCACGCCGTTGAACACGCGGTTGATGATGTAGCGCCGCAGCGGGCTCTTCTGCCAGTAATCGGCGCCGGCCACGGGCCGGGTCAGCTTGCGCAATGCCGGCGGTAGCGAGGCCCAGAGCAGCACAAAGTCGCCGTGGCTGCTGTGGTTGGCGAAGTAGATGCGTTGCCGCCGTTGCGGTTCACAGCCAAGCCACAGGCTGCGAGCCCCGGTGATGGAGCGGGCGGCGGAGGTGATCAGGTTGGCGACCAGGGGTTCGAACATGAGAATTCCTTATCCAGCGAAGGTCAGCCAGGGGCTGGCCAGGATCAAGCCCAGTGTCAGTAGGAGTTGTGCAGCGAGCAGCAGTGCCTGGCGGCGTAACAACGCCAGGGCACCTTGAATCCGGGGTTCCCAGGGGCGGCCGCCGCGTGCCGCCGGCTGCAGGCCGAGGGCGGCCAGGGCCTGGTCCAGTGCCGTGGCGCGTTCTGCCACAGGCGCCGTTGAGTCGGCTGTCACCTGGAACAGTTCGGCGTCGAAGGCCACCCGCAGGGCGAAGTATTTTTCCAGCAGGCCAAGCACCAGCAGCGTCACGCTGAGCAGCAGCCCCCAGAGGCTGACGCTGCCCAGTAGGTACTGGCCCAGGCCCAGCAGCGCGCCGAGCAGGGTCAGGCCAGTGGATAACTGGTCCAGGGCCTTACCCCGCCGCAGCAGGGCGGCCACGCTGAACAGTTGCAGGTCAGTGGGCATGGGCTGCCTCACGGGTTGTGGATAAGCCTGCCAGGGCCTGGCGGTGGGCCGGGTGCAGGACGATTTGCGGGCGCACTCGCCGAATCTGCGCCACGGCGTCATCCACCGTGGCCGCGCGGCCTGTGGATAACAACCAGGCGGCCAGGGCCGTGGCGCTGCGCGAGTAGCCCAGGGCGCAACACACCAGCAGCGGGCCGTGGCCGCGCAGCGCCTCGATGGCATCGGCGGCGGCCTGGCACTGTTCGCGGCTGGGGGCGGTCAGGTCCAACACCGGCACTGAGCGATACGCCACGCCCTGGCTGTCCAGGGACAGTTCGGCGCAGAGGTCGACCACGGCACGGAACGGGCTATGTTTCAGCTCGTTGGCCGTGGGCAGGCGACCGAGCCAGACGTTATCCACAACCTGATCCGGCTGTGGATGTTTTTTTGTCCACAACCGCGAGTTGATCCACGCCGCCGCCAGGTAGGGCGCCAGCAGCCAGCGCGCGGCCGGGGTCAGGCGTCCGTCCTGGCGTTTTTGAAAGCCCGTGGCGCCCAGCAGGGCGTAGTTCAGGCTCACCAGCAGCAGGGCCACGGCAGGCCAGATCAGCCACAGCCAGGTGCCGCCCAGGAAGCTCGGGGCGGCCAGCAGCGCCGCGCCCAGGGCGTAGCGCAGGGCCAGGCGTCGGCGTTGCGGGTCCTGGGCCAGCCGTGCGCTGAACAGCGGGCTTGGCCGGTCCAGAGGCCACAGCCAGACGCACAGCCAGCCGGCCAGTGCGCCGGTGGGCACATCGACGAAGTGGTGTTGATAAGTGGTCAGCACCGACACCCCGATCAACGCGAACCAGCCATGCACCAGCACCCGCCACAGGCCCTGGGTGTGCCGCGCGTAGCAGGTCCAGAGCACCACCAGCAGGGCAATGTGCAGGGACGGTGCCTGGTTGAAGGGTTTGTCGAAGCCGGCCAGCACCGCGAACATCCAGCCGAACACGCCCTCCAGGGGCGGCCGTTCGAAGGTGAAGGTCAGGGGCCAGAGCAGGAAACAACTGACGGCAATCAGCTGCGCCGTGAGCAGGCGCAAGGCGTGGCGCTTGAGCTCGTCCCGGGTGTTGGGCAGCAGCAGCGACAGCCCGTAGAGCAGGTCGATGGACCAGTACGGCACGATGGTCCAGGCCCAGAACGGCATGTGCCGCTCCCAGTCGAACACCAGGGTGCCAACGTCGTCGCGCTGGCTGGTGAACCATGTGGCAAAACCGTAGGTGCTGAAAAACAGCGGTGCCAGCAGCAACAGCCAGAGCACCGCCGGTTTCAACAGGCCGGGTTCGCGCGTGGGCAACACCCTGCCGGTCATCATTGCACCCGTTGCGCCAGGGACACGCTGAAGATCCCCCACTCATCCACGCGCATGGTCACTTTGCGGAAGCCTGCGGCCTCCACCAACTGGTCCATCTCCACCTGGCTGCGGCGGCGCATGACCCAGGCCTGGCCTTCGCGGTGGCTGGTCAGGGCGCGGGCGATCAGTTCCAGCTGCGGGTGCCATGGCTGGCCGGTGTAGACCAGGTAACCGCCGGGTTCCACCGCCTCGGCCAGGCCCGCCAGGGAGCCACCGACCATGCTGTTGTCAGCGAACAGTTCATACAGGCCGGAGACCACCGCCAGGGTGGGTTTCGGGTCCAGGGCGGCCAGGTCTTCGCGGTCGAAGGCGTTGCCTTTGACGAAGCGGGCGATGTCACCCAGGCCTTTTTCCTGGATCAGTGCGCTGCCGTCACGCACGTTGATGTCGCTGTAGTCGCGCAACAGGATCGATTCCGGCAGCGGGCTGACCCCTTGCAAGGCTTCGAGGATGTAGCGGCCGTGGCCGGCGGCGATGTCGACGATGCGCACTTCGCTCTGCTGCTCGCGCAGCTGTTGCATGGCCAGGCGCAGAAGCTCCTCGACGTGCAGCTTGCGCTGGCGGATGCCTTTCCAGCCGATGGAGTTCAGGTAGTTCTGGTCGATCATCCGGCCCACGGCGCTGCGCCCGCTGGGGCGGTTGCGGTAGACGTAGTCCAGGGTGCTGCCGGAGTCGAAACCGGTGTCGAAACCCAGCTTGACCCCGTCCGACAACTGGCTGCCCAGGCGCATGCTGGCGCGGGTCATGCGCCAGTACAGGTCACGCGGGGAGTTGTGGGGCAGTGGTGCGGCCAGGGATTCGGACTCGGCGCAGGTGGCCCCCAGGACGTCGGCGTGCAGCAGGGAAGGGCGCTTTTGCGGGCGCTCGAAGTTCTGCAGGATAAAGCGTCGGGCACTGGCCACGGCCGGGGCGCGATTCTTCTCGCCCAGGGTGTCGTGGAAGAAGCCTGGGAGGATGTGTTTTTCCTTGTGCAGGGTTCCCAGGCGTTCGAAGAACTGTTCCTGGGGTTTGCGCTCCACCACGAAGTCCGAGCCGGAAATCAGCAACTGGGTCGGCACCTGGATCGCCTGGGCATCGGCCACCACGCGGTCGGCAGCTTCATACAGGCCCAACAGCACGTTGACCGAAATGGCCTTGGTGATCAGCGGGTCGCTGTCGTAGGACGCCACGCGCTCCGGGTCATGGCTGAGAAAGCGCGCCTTGACGTAGCTGTTGACGAAGAAGTTGCCGCGCAGCTTGCGCATCAGCGCCAGGCCCGGACGGGCGAAAGGCACGTAGAGCTTCACCTTGAAGGCCGGCGAGGCCAGCACCAGGGAGCGGATGCGTGGCGCGTAGTCGTGGACCCAAGTGGAGACGATCACCGCGCCCACGCTCTGGGCCACCACGGCCAGGTTGTCTTCGGCGATCTGATGGGCCGTGCCGATGTGATCGCAGAAGGTCTGCACGTCACGCACGCTGGTGGCGAAGCTCGGGCTATCGCCACGGGCGCCGGGGGATTGGCCGTGGCCCCGGGAGTCCCAGGCAAAGAAGTCGCAGTGGGGCAGGTCCAACTCGTCCACCAGGTGGGCGATACGCCCCGAATGCTCATGGCCGCGGTGGAACAGCAGCACGGCCTGGCGAGGTTCGCCGGGCACGGCCGCGGGCGCAGGCCAGTGGCGATAGAACAGTTCGACGCCGTCATGGGTAGTGAAGGACTGATGTTGGGCTTCGCGCATTACCATTTCCTTATGCTGTAGGGGCGTTGTTCTGCACTTCTTTCAGGCCCTGGCGGACCCGGTTGACCAGGGTGTAGATCAGCAGCGCGGCAACCAGTGCCAGCACGCCGTTGATCCACACGGCCGCGAGCCAGCCCAGGGCAATGCCGGTGGCCAGCACGCCGAAGATAAAGGCTCGATCACTTTTGCCCATGGGCCCGTCGTAGCGCCGCGAGGCCCCGACCATGGGCCCGAGCACACCGGCGTATTCACTGAACAGGGCCAGCAGAGTGACCAGCAGCACCAGCACCAGGCTGACGCCGGGCAACAGGGCAAAGGGCAGGATCAGAGCGCTGTCGGCGACGATGTCGCAGAGTTCGTTGAGGTAGGCGCCGAGGCGGGATTGCTGGCCGAACTCACGGGCCAGCATGCCGTCGATGGCGTTCAGCGCCATGCGCAGGATCATCCACAGGGGAATCAGGACGAAGAGCCAGGTGTGTTGGGCGAAGGCGGCAATCAGCACCCCCAGCAGCACGGACACCACGGCCGCCAGCACCGTGACCTGGTTGGCCGTGGTGCCGTTGTCGTACAAACGCTGCACCAGGGGCCGCAGCAAATTCTGAAAGCGCGGTTTGAGCTGGTAGATCGAGAGCATGGTGGGACCTTTCCTTGTCACGCATGGGGTAGCAGGTGCGGATTATTGGCATAAATGCCGAAGGCCGGACATCAGAACTTTCGGCAACAATCCAGTGCTGTCTCGTGATGGTTCGACGCACCTCGCGCAGCAAAAGACATGGCGCGCTGACAAAAATTTCACCACTATCGTTATATCGTAACGAATTGTTTCGATTGGCAGCCGCCTGAGGGGTTATCCACAGGCTGTGTTTTCTGCAGGACGACAGACGCTGGGGTGCTATGCGAGTCGATTTAGAGGCTGAAGGGGAGGGGCTTGAAGCCCTGCCACGGTTTCAGCAGGCGGGGCTTCACCGGCGGCGTTCTCAGCGTTGGGGCGTGGTCCTGGCGGCAATGGCCGGCCTGGGGCTGGTGGCGGCGTTTTTTGTCGATCTGTTCGCGCCCCAGTCGATCTGGCCGGCGTTGTTGGTGAATCAGGCGGCGGCCTTGCTGGTGCTGGTGGCCGGGTTGCAATCGGCGGCGACCGTCAGCACCTGGCGTCAGCACGCGCTGGCGCCGCCGGACCTCACCCTGGCGCCGCCGTCCGAGCCTGAGGTTATTCACGGGGCGTATGAGCGGCTGTTGGCCTGGATCGGCGAGCGCGGGGCGCACGGGTTGGCACAGATCGGCGCGCCCACCTTGTGGCTGGGTGGCTGGGCACTGTTGATCCTGTTCAGCGTCCGGGCCATCTGGAACCTGGCGTTGCCGGCTGCGGCCCTCGGCCTCAATGCCAGTGTCGCGGCGGTCCTGGGCTTGTTGCTGGCGTTTGCCTTGTTGGTGTTTGAGCGCCACTTGGCCCAGCAAGCGCCGGAGCAATGGCCGGAAGCGGGCGCCCTGGCCGCCTTGGCACGGGTGGCGATCATCAGCCTGGTTCTCGGTGCCGTGAGCCTGTTGTTCAGCAGCGACGCGGCTTTGTGGCCGGTACGGCTGGCCGTGCTACTGGGCCTGTTGCCGGCCCTGGTGGCCCTGGAGTTGTTGCTGCGGGCGTTGTTGTCACTGTTCAGCCCGCGTCGCGAGTTGCAGGAACCGCGCCTCTTGGCCCACAGCATGCTGGCCGATCTGCTGCGTTGGCCGCCTCGGCCGCTGCAAGTCTTGCAGCACGAACTGCACAACCGTTTCGGCATCGACCTGCGACAGATCTGGGCGTTCACCTACATGCGCCGGGCGTTGTTGCCGGTGCTGCTGGTGGTGGTGTCGGTGGGTTGGCTGTTAACCGGGGTTCATGAAATATCCCTGCAAAGTCGCGGTATTTATGAGCGCTTTGGCAAACCCGTGGCGGTGTTTGGCCCCGGTTTGCATGTCGGGTTGCCGTGGCCGTTGGGCCGGGTGTTGGCGGTTGAAAACGGCGTGGTGCATGAACTCGCCAGCAGCGTTGGCGATACCCCCGCGCCGGTGCCGACATCGGCGGCGGAAGGCCCGGCGCCGACCACGGCCAACCGACTGTGGGACGCGAGCCACGTGAATGACAAATCCCAAGTGATTGCCAGCGGCAGTAGCGATAAGCAGAGCCTGCAGATCGTCAATATGGACGTGCGTTTTGTCTACCGCATCGGCCTCAGCGATCAGGCGGCCCTGGCCGCCACCTACAACAGCGCCGATGTTCCAGCGCTGATCCGCAGCACCGCCAGCCGGATCCTGGTGCATGACTTTGCCTCCCGGACCCTGGATGGCTTGCTCGGCGAAGACCGTACTTCCCTGGCCGAGGACATTGGTCGGGCGGTGCAGGCCGATTTGCAGCGGCTCGACAGCGGGGTGGAAATCCTCGCCACCGTGGTCGAGGCCATTCACCCGCCAGCCGGCGCGGCCAATGCCTACCACGGGGTGCAGGCCGCGCAGATAGGTGCCCAGGCCCTGATTTCCCGCGAGCGTGGCGCTGCCAGTGAGCAGACCAACCAGGCGCAGTTGCAGGCCAGCGTTGCCCGCGACCAGGCCGACGCCGATGCCCATGAAGCCCGGGCCACGGCGAAGGCGGCCGACCTGCGTTTTGCCGCCGAGCAAAAAGCCTACGCGGCGGCGGGGCAGGCCTTTGTTCTGGAGCAGTACCTGAGCCAACTGAGCCTGGGTCTGAGCCACGCCAAGCTGCTGATTCTTGATCATCGATTGGGCGGGGCCAGCGCGCCGACCCTCGATCTGCGTACTTTCACTGTGCCGGCCGACCCTTCGGTACCCGGCAAGGCCGCGCCAGGAGCCGTCCATTGAGCCAGTCTTCCGCTACTCACGATCAGCATGACGATCATGCGTCGAACCACGAAGGTCATGACCATGGCCACGCTCATCATCACGGCCACCATCATGGGCATCACCACCACGGTCACCCAGGCGAGGCGGGGCCGTTTCCCTGGCGGCGCATGGGCTGGGCCCTGTTGCTGGTGATGTTTGCCGTGGCGGCGGCGAGCCTGGTGCAGGTGCGCTCCGGTGAAGCCACGGTGATTACCCGCTTCGGCAACCCGGCGCGGGTGCTGCTGGAACCGGGTTTGAACTGGCGCTGGCCAGCGCCGTTCGAAGCGGCGATCCCGGTGGACCTGCGCCTGCGCACCACCTCCAGCGGCTTGCAGGATGTCGGCACCCGCGACGGTTTGCGGATTATCGTCCAGGCCTATGTGGCCTGGCAGGTGCAGGGCGACCCGGACAATGTGCAGCGCTTTATGCGTGCGGTGCAGAACCAACCCGACGAAGCGGCACGGCAGATTCGTACCTTTGTCGGCTCAGCCCTGGAAACCACCGCCAGCAGTTTCGACCTGGCGAGCCTGGTGAACACGGATGCCGGCAAGGTGCAGATCGCCGATTTCGAAGCTCAGCTGCGCAAACAGATCGACCAACAGTTATTGAGCACCTATGGCGTTCGGGTCCTGCAAGTGGGCATTGAGCGGCTGACCTTGCCCTCAGTCACCCTCAGCGCCACCGTGGACCGGATGCGCGCCGAACGTGAAACCATTGCCACCGAGCGCACGGCCGTAGGCAAACGCGAAGCGGCGCAAATCCGCTCGGCAGCCGAGCGTGACGCGCGAATTCTGCAAGCCGATGCCACGGTGCAGGCGGCGCAGATTGAAGCCCAGTCCCGGGTTGAAGCGGCGCAGATTTATGGTCGCGCCTACGCCAGCTCGCCCCAGCTGTACAACTTGCTGCGCTCCCTGGACACCTTGGGCACGGTGGTCACCCCTGGAACCAAGCTGATTCTGCGCACCGATGCGGCGCCGTTCCGGGTGTTGGTGGACGGCCCGCCAAGCCTGGGCAATAAAGCCGCCGGGCCGCAGCCATGAATAAGGTTCCACGTGGAACATCCGAACTGGGCAGCCCGTGGATTCAGGCTGGGCGTTTGGCATTTATCGCCCTGTATGGGGTGACGGTGCTCGCAGCACTGGCCTGGGTTTTCTCCAACGTCAGGCAGATCGACCCGCAAAATCGCGCGGTGGTTCTGCATTTCGGCGCCCTGGATCGGGTGCAGAATGCCGGGCTGTTGTTGGCCTGGCCGCGGCCCTTTGAGCAGGTGGTGTTGCTGCCGGCCGCCGACCGGGTGATCGAGCGCCGGGTCGAAGGCTTGTTGCGTTCCGATGCCGCCTTGCAGGGGGATCGGGTAGCGAGTTTTGCCACACCGTTGAGCGATGCCCTGGCCGGCTCCGGTTATTTGCTCACCGGTGATGCCGGGGTGGTGCAACTGGATGTGCGGGTCTTTTACAAAGTCAGCGAGCCGTATGCCTTTGTGTTGCAGGGCGAGCATGTGCTGCCGGCCCTGGATCGCCTGGTCACCCGCAGCGCGGTGGCACTGGCCGCAGCGCGGGACCTGGACACTATTCTGGTGGCCCGGCCGGAGCTGGTGGGCGCCGATCACTTGGCCGCTGAGCGTCGCGAACGTCTGCGCGGTGACTTGTTGCAGGGTATCAACCAGCGTTTGGCGCAGTTGACGGCCAGCGGTCAGAGCCTGGGCATCGAAGCCACTCGGGTGGACGTGCAGTCCAGTTTGCCGGAGCCCGCGGTGAGTGCCTTTAATGCGGTGCTGACCGCCAGCCAGCAGGCCGACAAGGCTGTGGCCAATGCCCGCACCGACGCGGAAAAGCTCAGCCAAAGCGCCACCGAACAAGCGGATCGCAGCCTGCAGGTCGCCCATGCCCAGGCCAGTGAGCGTTTGGCCGGCGCCCAGGCGCAGACCGCCACGGTGCAAGGTCTGGCCGAGGCGCAGCAGAGCGGCAGCGACCCGGACATGCTCCTGCGCCTGTACCGCGAACGCCTGCCGAAAATTCTTGGCCAGGCCGGGTCGGTGACCACGGTCAATCCCCAAGACGATTCCCGCCTGATTATCCAGGGAGCCCAACCATGACCGCCCACTCTCACGCCGCTCCGGCGAGCATGCTGACGTCGGCCGAACAACGCAGTGCCGCGCGGCAATTGACCCTGGCCATGCTTGCCTTGGGCCTGCTCGGTTTGGGGTTGGCTTGGCGCTGGTGGGCTGCCGACCAAATGGGTGTCAGCCAATTGTTGCTGGGGGTCGCCTCCCTATTGGTGGCCGTGCCAGTCATGCGTTCGGCTTGGTACAGCCTGCGTTACCCCAGCTTGCATGGCATTACCGATCAGTTGATCGCCCTGGCCATGCTCGGGGCCTGGGCCACCGGTGACCTGCTGACCGCCGCCTTGCTGCCGATCATCATGATCTTTGGCCATGTGCTGGAAGAGCGCAGCGTGATCGGCTCCCAAGAGGCAATCGACGCCTTGGGCCGTTTGACCCGCAGCCACGCGCGCTTGGTGCAGGCCGATGGCAGCATCCTGGAAGTGGACAATGCCAGCCTCAAGGCCGGGGATCAGGTGGAAGTGCGCGCCGGGGATCGGGTGCCCGCCGATGGTCGGGTGCTGTCCGGGCAGGCGAGCCTGGACACGGCACCCATCACCGGTGAGTCGGTCCCGTTGGAGGCCGTGGTCGGGACCCTGGTGTTTGGCGGGGCGATCAACCTCGACGGTTTGCTGCGTTTGCAGGTGACCCGCACCGGCCATGAATCGACCCTGGGCAAAGTCATCGCCCTGATGCAGAACGCCGAGCGCTCCAAGCCACCGATCACCCGTCTGCTGGAGCGTTATGCCGGCAGCTATCTGGTGCTGGTGTTGCTGCTGGCGGCGGTGACCTGGTTCATCACCCATGACGCCCAAGCCATGCTCGCGGTGTTGGTGGCAGCGTGCCCGTGCGCCCTGGTGCTGTCGGCGCCGGCCACGGCCATCGCCGGAATCGCCGTGGCGGCCCGGCACGGCATCCTGATCCGCAGCTCGGCCTTCCTCGAGGAGTTGGCGGACCTGACCTCCCTGGTGGTGGACAAGACCGGCACCCTGACCTTTGGCACCTTGCGCTTGCAGGCGCTCGACACCCACCTGGAGGATCACAGTCGTTTGCTGGGCCTGGCGGCGAGCCTGGGTTCAGCCAGCAGCCACCCGGTGAGTCGGGCCCTGGCTGGCCTGGTAGCGCCCGACGCCTACCTGCCACTGGAGGAGATTCGTGAACGCCAGGGCCTCGGTGTGGTGGCCCAGACTGAGCAGGGCGAAGTGGCGCTGGGTCGCCCGGAGTTGTTCAGCCAACTGGGCATCGTCACCACGGCAGTACCGGCCCATGACGGGCCGATTGCCGGGCTGGCCCTGAACGGCGAGTTTCTCGGTTGGCTGCTTCTGGCCGACAGCGTCAAGCCTGAGGCGCGGCAGGCCTTGAGTGAGTTGCGTGAGTTGGGCCTGGGCCGGCAGTTATTGTTGACCGGGGACCGCCACAGCGTGGCCCAGCAACTGGCGCAGGACGTCGGCATCAGTGACGTTGAGGCCCAGGCCTTGCCGGAAGACAAACTCAACCGCGTGCTGGGGGAAATCGGCAAAGGCTTCCGGCCGATGGTGGTGGGGGATGGCATCAACGATTCCCTGGCACTCAAGGCCGGGGTGGTGGGCGTGGCCATGGGGGCGGGCGGGGCAGACATCGCCCTGGCCTCGGCGGACGTGGTGCTGATCGGCAGTGATTTGCGGCGCCTGGGTACGTGCGTGCGCTTGAGCCGCGAGTGCCGGCACACCTTGCAGGTCAATGTGGTGATTGGCTTGGGCTGGACCCTGGCCATCGTGGCCTTTGCCGCGTTTGGCTGGCTGGGGGCGGCAGGGGCGATGATTGCTGCGTTGCTGCACAACCTCAGCACCTTGCTGGTGTTGGGTAACGCCGGGCGGTTGCTGCGCTTTCAAGAACCCCTGGCCAAGCTCTGAACCGGGCAAGCCGGCACAGCTGCCTGGGCGTTCCGATGGCGCTGGGCAGCGCTGCTGAACTAGTGAGCGGCACCCGCAGTCCTCTATCAAGAGGGCGCGCCGTTACCTGCGGCACAGCGCTGAAACGGTGGGCTGACGGCGGCGGGTTACGGCGTAGCGGCTTATAGAAGCGGGCTATCAAATCGATAGCCTGCTAATTTTCAGCGATGGTCTACCCTCTTTTTCAGACGTCTGAAACAAGGGGGGATTTTCCATGCTCGCGCAACTTCCACCGGCCTTACAGAATCTGCATCTACCGCTGCGCTTGCGGCTCTGGGATGGCCATGAGTTCAACCTTGGGCCTGAGCCTAGCGTCACCATCGTGGTCAAGGACCCACAGCTGGTCGCGCAACTGAGCCATCCGAGCCTGAATGCCCTGGGAGGCGCGTTTGTCGAGGGCAAGCTGGAACTCGAGGGTTCCATCAGCGATGTGATCCGCGTCTGCGATGAATGGAGCCAGGCCTTGCTGGGCGCCGATGACGACAACCTGCCGTCGCGCTCGGTGCATGACAAGGCCACTGATGCCGCGGCCATTTCCTACCATTACGACCTCTCCAACGCCTTCTATCAGCTCTGGCTCGACAGCGACATGGCCTATTCCTGCGCCTATTTCGAGACCGGCAGCGAAAGCCTGGAACAGGCCCAGCAGGCCAAGTTTCGCCATCTGTGCCGCAAGCTGCGGCTGCAACCCGGGGACTATCTGCTGGACGTGGGCTGTGGCTGGGGCGGGCTGGCGCGCTACGCCGCCCGTGAGTTCGGCGCCAAGGTGTTTGGCATCACCCTGAGCAAGGAGCAACTGGCCCTGGCGCGGGAGCGGGTGGCAGCCGAAGGCCTGGAGGGCCAGGTCGAGCTGCAACTGCTGGATTACCGTGACCTGCCCCAGGACGGTCGCTTCGACAAAGTGGTGAGTGTCGGCATGTTCGAACACGTGGGCCACGCCAACCTGGCGGAGTACTGCAAGACCCTGTTCGGCGCCGTGCGCGAAGGCGGCCTGGTGATGAACCACGGGATTACCGCCAAGCACACCGACGGTCGCCCGGTGGGGCGCGGGGCCGGCGAGTTTATCGAGCGTTATGTGTTCCCCAACGGCGAGCTGCCGCACCTGGCGATGATCTCTGCCGAGATCAGCGAAGCGGGGCTGGAAATCGTCGATGTCGAGAGCCTGCGCCTGCATTACGCGCGGACCCTGGACCATTGGAGCGAGCGCCTGGAAGACAACCTCGAAGCCGCCGCCCGGGAAGTGCCGGAGCAGGCCTTGCGGATTTGGCGCCTGTACCTGGCCGGTTGCGCCTACGCTTTCGCCAAGGGCTGGATCAACCTGCACCAGATCCTTGCGGTGAAGGCCCACGCCGATGGCAGCCATGAGTTGCCGTGGACCCGCGACGACATCTACACGCCTTAAAGAATCGGAGAAATCAGCCGCGCGATCCGCATGCCCAGCTGTTGCAGGCGGTGGGTCTGGTGGCTTTCTTCCCGGGCCACTTCTCGGGCTTGGGCAAAGTCTGCCGTGAGCATGTGCTCGACCTCGGCGGCAAAACCTTCATCCACCGTCAGCAGCATCACTTCGAAGTTGAGGCGGAACGAGCGGTTGTCCAGGTTGGCGCTGCCGATCGCGCTGATTTCGTTGTCGATCAGCACCACCTTCTGGTGCAAGAACCCCGGCTGATAACGGAACACTCGGACCCCGGCGCGCACCGCTTCAAAGGCATACAGGCTGGAGGCGGCGTAGACGATGCGGTGGTCGGGCCGCGAGGGCAGCAGAATGCGCACGTCCACACCCCGTAGCACCGCCAGGCGCAGGGCGGCGAAGACCGCTTCGTCGGGGATGAAATAAGGGCTGGTGATCCACACTCGCTCATTGGCGGCGTGGATGGCTTCGACGAAGAACAGGGAACAGGTTTCGTACGGGTCCGCCGGGCCGCTGGCCAACAATTGGCAGAGCACCCCGTCATCGGGGTAGGTGTCCGGGAGGATCAGCGGCGGCAGTTGCCGCGACGCCCAGAACCAGTCTTCGGCGAAGGATTCCTGCAAGCACGCCACCACCGGGCCGCTGACCTGCACATGGGTGTCGCGCCAGGGCGCCAGCGGCGGCTTCTTGCCCAGGTACTCATCGCCCACGTTGTGCCCGCCGACAAACCCCAGCAGGCCATCGACCACCACAATCTTGCGGTGGTTGCGGAAATTCACCTGGAAGCGATTGAGCCAGCCACTGCGGGTGGCGAAGGCGTGTACCTGGACTCCGCCGTCCCGCAGGGGCTGCAGGTATTCGTGGGGCAGGGAGTGGCTGCCGATGCGGTCATACAGCAAATGCACCGTTACCCCCTCGGCGGCCTTGTGCAGCAGCAGGCTTTGCAGGCGTCGGCCCAGGTCGTCGTCGTGAATGATGAAAAACTGGATCAGCACCGCGCTGCGGGCTCGGCGGATGGCGTCGAAGATGGCCTCGAAAGTGGCTTCGCCATTGATCAGCAGGCGCACCTGGTTATTGGCCAGGCACGGCATGCGCCCGAGCTTGGGCATGGCCCGCAACGACGCGTAGGCGCTGGAGGCGCGAGCGGTCAGGGCTTCCTCGACCCAGGGTCGCCAGTTCAGTTCGTTGATGGCTTTGTGCATTTCCAGGTTGGCCTGGCGCCGCGCCTGGATGTAGGCGTCGAACGTGCTGCGGCCGAACACCAGGTAGGGAATCAGCGTGAGGTAGGGGATGAACATCAGCGACAGGGCCCAGGCGATGGCGCCTTGGGCGGTCCGCACGGTGAGCACTGCGTGAAGGGCGGCGATCAGCCCGAGGAAATGCAGCAGTGCGATCAAATAGCCAAAAAGGTGGGGGCCAAAGTAATCCATGGGGCAAGGCAGCTCCTGAAGACTCAATGCCTAACAGACCATGTTCCACAGCGAATGTCGCTATTTTATTCGCCGTGCAACACTTGCAGGTTTCCGGCGTCTAACGGCCACTACTGTCTAGGAGTTATGCAATGAAGCTTCGTCTACTGGGTTGCGCCATGGTCCTGGGTGTGTCGCTGCCGCTGGCCGCGCAGGCGCAGATGCTGCAGCCGGGCTTGTGGGAATTGACCAGCAGCAACATGAAGGTCGACGACCAGAACCTGCCCGATTTGTCGTTGATCCTTGGCCAGTTGCAGCAGCAGATGACCCCGGAGCAGCGGGCGATGCTGGAGAAGCAAGGCGTGACAGTCGGCGGCAAGGGCATCCGCTCCTGCTTGACCCAGGCTCAGGTGCAGTCCGACAGTATTCCCCTGCAGGACCCGCAATCGGGCTGCAAGCAAGAGATCACTGAACGCAGCGGCAACCAGTGGAAATTCCGCTTCAGTTGCCCCAAGGCCCAGGGCACCGGCGTGGCCACCTTTATCAGTGATCGCGAGTTCACCAGTAAAGTCAGCGGCACCTTCAATGCCACGGGCATCCAGCAGAAGGGCAGCATGGACACCCGCGCTGTATGGCTCGGCCAGGATTGCGGCACGGTCAAGCCGCGCACCTGATCGCCATTCCCACCGTCAGCGACTGGCCGCCGCCATTCGCTGCACCGCCTGCTCCAGTGGCAGCCGCCCCAGGTCTTCACCGTGGCGGCTGCGCAGGCTGACAAATCCCCCATCTTTTTCCTTATCCCCCAGCACCAGCAAGTACGGCACTTTTTGCAGGCTGTGCTCGCGAATCTTGTAGCTGATCTTCTCGTTGCGCAGGTCGGCCTGAACCCTCAACCCTCGTTGGCGCAAGGCGTGGGTGACTTGCTGCGCGTACGTGCTCTGGTTTTCGCTGATGTTCAGCACCACCGCCTGATGGGGTGCCAGCCAGTAGGGCAGGGCGCCGCTGTAATGCTCGATGAGGATGCCGATAAAACGCTCCAGGGAACCGAACAAAGCCCGGTGCAGCATCACCGGCTGACGGCGTTCGCCCTGTTCGTCGATGTAGCTGATGTCAAAGCGCTGCGGCAGGTTCAGGTCCACCTGTAAGGTGCCGCACTGCCAGTCACGGCCGATGGCATCGCGCAGCACGAACTCCAGCTTGGGCCCGTAGAAGGCGCCTTCGCCGGGGTTGAGCTGGTAGTCGATCTGCATGCCCAGCAGCGCCCCGGACAGGGCGCCTTCCAACTGATCCCACACCGCGTCGCTGCCGATGCGATTGGCCGGACGGGTGGAGAGTTTCACCGCCACATCGGTAAAGCCGAAGTCACGATAGATGTCGAACACCAGGGCGATGGTGCGGGCGCACTCGTCCTGCATCTGCGCCGGGGTGCAGAAGATGTGCGCGTCGTCTTGGGTGAAGTGGCGTACCCGCAACAAACCGTGCAGGGCTCCGGAAGGTTCGTAGCGGTGGACCTTGCCGAACTCGGCGATGCGCAGCGGCAGGTCGCGGTAGCTTTTCAGGCCGCGGTCGAAGATCGACACCGCACCGGGGCAGTTCATCGGCTTGAGGGCGAACACCCGCTGGTCTTCGGTGCTGGTGGTGAACATGTGGTCGCGGTAGTTCTGCCAGTGTCCGGAAGTTTCCCAGAGCCCGCGGTCCATGACGTCCGGGGTGTTCACTTCCTGGTAACCGGCCTGTTCCTGGCGCTGGCGCATGTAGCCCAATAGTTGCTGGAACAGGCTCCAGCCCTTGGCGTGCCAGAACACCGAACCCGGCGCGCAGTCGTCGAAGTGGAACAGGTCCAACTGCTGGCCGAGTTTGCGGTGGTCCCGCTTGCCGGCCTCTTCCAGGCGCGTGAGGTAGGCGTCCAGGTCTTTCTGGCTGGCCCAGCAGGTGCCGTAGATCCGTTGCAGCGGTGCCAGGCTGGCATCGCCGCGCCAATAGGCACCGGCCACCTTGGTCAATTTGAAGGCCTGGAGCTGACCGGTGCTGCGCAGGTGCGGGCCCCGGCACAGGTCTTCGAAATCCCCTTGGCGATACAGCGACAGCACCTGGCCCTCGGGGATGTCGCGGATCAGCTCGACCTTGTAGTGCTCGCCCCGGGCGCTGAAGTGTTCCAGGGCTTGCTCTCGCGACAGCTCGCGGCGCTGCACGCTGTGGTTGGTGGCAGCCAGGCTGCGCATGCGGGTTTCGATCAGCGCCAGGTCGTCGGGGGTGAAAGGGCGCTCGTAGGCGAAGTCATAGAAGAAGCCGTCCTCGATCACCGGGCCGATGGTCACCTGGGCCGAAGGGTAGAGCTGCTTGACCGCCATCGCCAGCAGGTGGGCGCAGGAATGCCGGAGGATCTCCAGGCCTTCGGGGTCGCGGCCGGTGACGATGCTCAGTTCGGCATCCTGTTCCAGCAGATGGTTGCAGTCCACCAGCACGCCGTTGACCCGGCCGGCAATCGCCGCCTTGGCCAGGCCCAGGCCGATGCTGGCGGCCACCTCGAACACGGATAACGCTTGGTCGTACTCACGGCACGAGCCATCAGGTAGGGTGATGCGGATCATCTTCGGTGGTCCTTGGGGTTCGCTTCAGGGGGAGTCAACGCAGGAACCGCAGAGGCAAACCCTGGCAGTCGTCGTAGAGGCGCTCGTTGTGCCAGGCAAGCTGCCCGGAGACCACGGTGGTACTGACACTGTGGCGAAAGCGCCGCTCGGCGAAGGGCGTCCAGCCGCATTGGCTGAGCACCGGCTGGCGGGCCACGGCCTTGCCGGCGGGTTCCGGGTGGATCAGCACCAGATCAGCCCAATAACCTTCGCGCAGGTAGCCACGGTCGGGAATGGCGAATAGGTCGGCGACCCGGTGGCTGGTCTTGGCCACCAGGGTGCTCAGGGGCAGCAGGCGGTCGGCGACCAATTCCAGCAAGGCGGGCAGGGCGTGTTGCACCAGGGGCAGGCCGGCGGGGGCCTGGGCGTAGGGCCGCTGTTTCTGCTCCCAGGTATGGGGCGCGTGATCGCTGCCGATCACGTCCAGGCGGTTGCTCAACAGGGCCTGGCGCAAGGCGTCGCGATCGTCTTGGCTCTTGATCGCCGGGTTGCATTTGATCTGGTGGCCCAGGCGCGGGTAATCCCGGTCGTCGAACAGCAGGTGGTGCAGGCAGACCTCGGCGCTGATGCGTTTGTCGGCCAAGGGTTTGTCCTCGAACAAGGCCAGTTCCCGGGCACTGGTCAGGTGCAACACGTGCAGGCGGGTGCCGTGTTTTTTCGCCAGGGCCACGGCCAGGGACGAGGAGCGGTAGCAGGCGTCGGCGTCACGGATCCGCGGGTGAGCAGCGGCGGGGATGGCGTCGCCGAACAGTTCGCGCCATTGGGTTTCGTTGGCCTGGATGCTGGGGGTGTGTTCGCAATGGGCCAGGAGCACGGTCGGCACCGTGGCGAACAGGCGCTCGAGGATCTGCGGGTCGTCCACCAGCATGTTGCCGGTGGAGGCGCCCATGAACACTTTGACCCCGGCCACCCGTTGCGGGTCCAGGGCGGCGACGGTGTCCAGGTTGTGCTGGCTGACCCCGAAGTGAAAGCCGTAATTGGCCACCGAGGCGATGGCGGCGCGGCGCATCTTGTCCTCCAGGGCGGCCAGGGTCAGGGTGGCCGGCGAGGTGTTGGGCATGTCCATAAAGCTGGTGATACCGCCGGCCACCGCGGCCCGGGATTCGGTATAAAAGCTGCCTTTTTCCGGGGCCCCGGGCTCGCGAAAATGCACCTGGTCGTCGATCATGCCCGGCAGCAGCCACTGGCCTTGGGCGTCGATTTCCACGTCAGCGTTGTGCCCGTCGATGCTGCTGGCGATCTTCTCGATGCGCCCTTGGACGACCAGCAAGTCGGCATCGAACTCCTGGCCTTCGTTGACCAGGCGGGCATTGCGAATAAGGAGGTGGCCCATGCTTAAAACTCGTTCTGCAGGGCCTTGTAGCCACGGACCAGGTCGACGTTGGTGCGCGCCACGTCCTCGGAAAATTCCGAAGCACTGACACTCACCGGTGGGAATTGCGCGAGATCGGTCTTGGGCCCGATGCGGGTTGTGGAGGGCACATAGAAGCCGGGCGGCAGGTCGCGACCGTCCACCACCGAGTTGTGGCGGACCACGCTGCCGTCGCCCACCACGCAATTGAACAGCACGCTGTTGAACCCGATAAACACCCGGTCACCGACCTGGCATGGGCCGTGGACGATGGAACGGTGGGCGATGGAGGTGAACTCACCAATGGTCACGGCCGCGCCGGATTTGGAGTGGATCACCACGCCGTCCTGGATGTTGGAATTGGCGCCAATGGTGATGGGCTCCATGCTGCCGGACGCGTCCACCTCGTCGGCGCGGATCACCGCATAGGGGCCGACGAAGACGTTGTCGCCGATCACCACCTTGCCGCAGATGATGGCTGTCTTGTCGACGTAGGCGGATTCGGCGATGACCGGCAGATCGCCGGAAGGGTTCTTGCGGATCATGTTGGGGATTCCTCAATGGGGGCACTGATGACTTCCACCGCGCCACCCCGGATGGCGTTGTAGAAACAGTTGGGGCGGCCGGTGTGGCACGCCGGGCCTTGCTGGTCCACGAGCAGCAACACGGCATCGCCGTCGCAGTCCAGGCGGGCTTCGATCAGGCGCTGGCGGTGGCCGGAGCTTTCGCCCTTGCGCCACAGTCGCTGGCGCGAACGGGACCAGTAGCAGGCCTGGCCGCTGGCGAGGGTCTCTTCCAGGGCCTGGCGATTGACCCAGGCCAGCATCAGCACCTCGCCGCTGTCGTGTTGCTGGGCGATGGCGGCAATCAGGCCATCGCTGTTCCACGGCAGGGCATCGAGTACGGCGGGCAGGGGCCAGCGACTGCCTTGGGTGGCACCTTCAAGGTCGAGCATCGACAGCGGCGAAGGCCGGGTCATGGTTGGCTCAGGGCGTCGTAGAGGGTGTTGAGGTTGTATTCGAACAGACCGGTGAAGGTGCTGGCCGGGCCCTTGGCCGCCAAGGCATCGGAGTACAGAGTGCCGCCGATATGGGCGCCGCTTTCCTCGGCGATTTGCTTGAGCAGGCGCGCATCCTTGATGTTTTCCATAAACACCGCCTTGACCTTGGCCTGGCGGATTTGGGTGATCAGCGCCGCCACTTCGGCGGCCGAAGGTTCACGCTCGGTGGACAGCCCTTGGGGCGCCATGAAGTCGATGCCGTAGGCCTGGCCCAGATAGCCGAAGGCGTCGTGGGAGGTGACGATCTTGCGGTTGCCCGGAGGCAGGCTGCCGAACTTGGCCTTGGCTTCGGCCAGCAAGCGATAGATCTGTTTTAGGTAGGCCTGGCTGTTGCGCTGGTAGTCGGCTTGGTCGGCCGGGTCGGCGGCAATCAGCGCCTTGGTGATGGTGTTCACATAGAGTTCGACGTTGGCCAGGTTGTGCCACGCATGGGGATCGGGGATGGTTTCGCCGTCCTCTTCCAGGCTGCGCGGAATCACCCCGCGGCTGGCGGTGATCACCGGCGTTTGAGTGCCGGTGCTGGCCACCAGGCGGTCCAGCCAGGGCTCGAAGCCTAGGCCGTTCTTGATGATCAACTTGGCCTTGAGCAGGGCTTTGGCATCGTCGGGCGAGGGTTCGTAGGTGTGAGCGTCTTCATCCGCCCCGACCAGGTTGGTGATCTGGATATGCTCGCCACCGATCTGCTGGGTGATGTTGGCCAGGATGCTGAAGCTGGTGACCACCTGGAGTTTTTCCGCAGCCTGGGCAGTCGACAATGACAGCGGCAGCAGCAAGCTGAACAGCACAAGTAAAGCGCGCATCGGGAAACACCTCATGGGGATGTGAACAAAGGCGGGCGGCGCAGCAAGCCGTGCACCGGACCAAACACCACAGACAGCAGGTACAGGCCACCCGCCACCAGCACGATGGCCGGGCCGCTGGGCAGCGAGTAATGGAACGACAGCAACAGGCCGAGCCAGACCGAGGTGCAGCCGAGCACCGCAGCGATGGCGATCAACACTGGCAGACGCCGGCTCCAGAAACGTGAGGCAGCGGCCGGTAGCATCATCAGTCCGACCACCATCAGCGCGCCGATGGCCTGGAAGCCGATCACCAGGTTGAGCACCACCAGGGTCAGGAACAGGCCGTGGGCCAGTGGGCCGAGGCGGCTGACGCTGTGCAGGAACAGCGGGTCGAGGGTGTCCAGCAGCAGCGGTTTGTAGATCAGCGCCATGGCCAGCAGGCTGAAGCCCGAGACCCAGAGCATGCCGTTGAGAGTCGGGCCATCCACGGCCAGGGCCGAGCCGAACAGCAGGTGCAGCAAGTCCAGGCGTTTGCCGGCCAGGCCTAAAATCAGCACGCCGCCGGCCAGGGAAATGGGGTAGAGCGCGGCGATGCTGGCGTCTTCCCGCAGGCCGGTGCGGCGGGTAATCCAGGCCGCCAGACCGGCCAGGCCCAGGCCGGCACCGAGGCCGCCCAAGGTCAGCGCCGGCAGGCTTAGCCCGGCGAACCAGAAGCCCAGTGCCGCACCCGGCAAGATCCCATGGGCCACGGCGTCGCCGATCAGGCTCATGCGTCGCAGAATCAGAAACACCCCCAACGGGGCGATGCTGCAGGCCAGCACCAAGCCGCCGAGCAAGGCCCGGCGCATAAAGACAAATTCGTGGAAGGGTTGCCAGAGTTGGGTGGCGAGCAGCATCACGCCACCCACATGTGCAGTTGTGGGGCGATCAGTTGTTGGCTGGCGCCGTACAGGCAACCGGTGCTTTTCAACAGCAGGGTGTGAGGGATTTGTTGGCGCACGCTGACCAAGTCATGGCAGACCACCAACTGGGTACGGCCTTCGGCTTGCCACTGGTGGATGTGCTTCCACAGCAACCCCTGGCCCAGTTCGTCGAGGGCCGCGTGGGGTTCGTCCAGCAGCAACACCTGGGCATCGGCCAGACTCAAACGGGCCAACAATGCCCGTTGCAACTCACCGCCGGAGAGCGCCATTAACGGGCGTTGCTCCAGGCCGCTCAGGCACCAGTCTTCCAGCACGAGGCGCAGGCGTTGGGCGCGCACTTGGCTGGGCTGTTTATTGCCCCAGAGCCCGGCGGCCACCAGCTCTTGCAGGCTGATGGGAAACTGCCGGTCCAGGTGCTGTTGTTGTGGCAAGTACGCCAGGCCTTCGCGGCGTGGAACCGCCAGCCGGACCTTGCCCCGCAGGGGCTTCTGCAAACCGGCGAACACCTTCAGCAGGCTGCTTTTGCCCGAGCCGTTGGCACCGATGATGGCGTTGAGGCTGCCGGGTTCCAGGCTCAGGTCCAGGGGGGGCGTCAGTGGCTGGCCCGGCGGCCCCCACTGCACTCCTTCGCAACGAATCATGGCGCGTCCCAGTTCCAGGCACTTTGCGCCACGGCGTCGTGGGCGTGCAGGCTTTCCGCGTGGACCACTCGCAGGCGCAGGGCCTTGATCCCGGGGGCGCGTTTCAGGGCCAGGTGCAAACGGCGGGCGGCGTCCTCGCAGAACATCAAGTTCTGTCCGTTGGCCAGGGCAAAGGCTTGCTCATCGGCGCGTTTCACGGCGGTTTGCACGGCGGTACCGAGGGCTTGTTCGGCGTCGTCGATCAGCGCGATCAGCGGCAGTTGGGTTACATGTTCATGCAAGCGCAGTTGCAACTGAGCGCTGCTGCGTTGGCTGTGGGGCGTGGCCACGATGCCGCGTGTCGAGCCCAGCCAGTCCAGAACCGCGTCGTGATGCAGCGTCTGATTGGCGAAATCCTCGGCGAATTGCTGCTGGATCAACTGCCGGGACAGGGCGGCGGAGCAGGGGCAGGTGGAGGAATAACTGACGTCGATTTTTAGTTCCACGTGGAACATTGCGTTTTCCAAGCGCGCTTCGATGCTCACCGGGTAGCTTTTCCAACCGCTCAATGGGCTGACCAAGGCCGGGCGTTTAAGCAGCAGATCCGCGTGAATTCGCAAGTAAGCACGGTTGGACAAACCTTCATGGCTGTCGAGGAAACGCTGCAATACCTGGCGCAGCAGGGCGGGGGTCAAGGCGTGCTGTTCGAGCCTCTCCAGGGCCAGGTACAGCCGCGACATATGAATGCCCCGGGCTTCGCCATCGTCCAGGCTGACGCCCGCGTCCGCGGTGGCGGCGATGCGCTGGCCGTCGATCAACACAGGTAGGGCAATGCCGCACATGCCCACCCAATCCAGGGGCAAGGCTTGGCGTGAGGCCTGCGCGGCGATATCCGGCAGAGTCAGCGCATTCATGAGCAGGTCCATCGTTGGAAATAATTCGACATGTTATATTATAACAATACACATGATGGAATCTTTTCCTGAAGGTTTTTTGCCCAGCCCTTGTGAGTACGGACGCTCCCTCCATTCGCGGTACATGCCATGCACAGACGTCAATTGCTCAACCTGCTGTTGGCCGGTTCGGCCCTGTTGTTGCCCCTGGGAGTCAGTGCCACGCAGATTCGCGACGCCCGGCTTTGGCGTTCGGCTGACAAGCTGCGACTGGTCCTCGACCTGAGCGGCCCGGTGCTCTACAAGACCTTCACCCTGACGGCGCCCGAGCGGTTGATCATCGACCTCAGCGGCGCCCAACTGCGCGGCGACTTCAGTCAACTGGAACTGGCCAATACGCCGATCCGGGCGATTCGCTCCGGGCACGTTGGCCAGGGCGCCACGCGCATCGTGCTCGACCTGAGCGAGCCGCTGCAGCTCAACAGCTTTTTATTGCCGCCCCAGGATGGCCAGGGCCATCGACTGGTGCTGGACTTGTCCCATCGCGCCGCGCCACCGGCGCCAATGGCGGCTGCGCCGGTGATCGCTTCGATTGCCCCCAAGGGCCAGGCCCATGCCAAGCGCGACATCATGGTGGTGGTCGATCCCGGCCACGGTGGCAAGGACCCGGGTGCGGTGGGCGCCCGTGGCGAGCGGGAGAAAGACGTGGTGCTGTCCATCGCCCAGTTGCTGGCCAAGCGCCTGAAGCGCGAGAAAGGCTTCGACGTGAAGCTGGTGCGCAACGACGACTTCTTTGTGCCCCTGCGTAAAAGGGTGGAGATCGCCCGCCAGCACAGGGCCGATATGTTTATTTCCGTGCACGCCGATGCGGCGCCGCGGCTGACTGCCTCTGGCGCCTCGGTCTTTGCCCTGTCCGAAGGCGGCGCCACTTCGGCCACTGCGCGTTTTATGGCCCAGCGGGAAAACGACGCCGACCTGCTGGGCGCCACCCGCCTGCTCAACCTCAAGGACAAGGACCCGATGCTGGCGGGGGTGATTCTCGACATGTCGATGAACGCCACCATTGCCTCCAGCCTGCAATTGGGCGGCAGCGTGCTGGACAGCCTGTCGGGCATTACCAGCCTGCATCAGAAGCGTGTGGAACAGGCTGGCTTTGCCGTGCTCAAGTCCCCGGATGTGCCGTCGATCCTCGTGGAAACCGGGTTTATCTCCAACGTTCGCGACAGCCAGCGGCTGGTGACGGCGCGGCATCAACAGGCAATCGCGGATGGCCTGTTTACCGGTCTGCAGCGCTACTTCCAGAAAAATCCGCCAGCGGACAGTTACCTGGCCTGGCTCCAGGACACAAAAAACAACCGCCTCGCGTAGGAGCCGGCTTTGGGTTTTGGGCTGGGCTTGAGGGCGCTATCGCTGGCGAGCCAGCTCCTACATGGGGGCAGGTGGGGTGACGGGGGCTTAGCAGCCGGTGATGCGGCTGCAGGTGAATTGGCTGCTGCTGCCGCCGGAGCTGGAGAAGCGGTTGCGGGTGGTCCAGCCGATGCGCTGGCTGTAGCCCACCCAGGCTTCACCGTCGGAGGCCAGGCCAGTGAAAAACGTCAGTTGCCCGTAGCGGCTGTTGGTTTGTGCCCAGTAACGCTTGCCGATTACCTCGAAACCCCGCAGGTACGTGGTGCTGCCGGCGGTGGCCACGCTGTAGGCGTTGCCCAGCGGGTCGACGCAGGCCAGCAGGTTGGCGCTGCGGGTGCAGGTGGCCGTCAGGCTGGGCATTTGCGCGGCGGCGGGTCCGGCCAGCAGCAAGAGCCCGGGCAGCAGGTAGTTCAGGGCAGGGCGCATCGGTGTTCTCGGGAAGCAAGAGGGCGCCAGCATCGCGCCCTTCGTCGCGGTCGGCAAGAGAGGATTGGCTTATTTGTATTGTTATAATATAACATAAAATAAAACCTGATCCGTGACCCGCCATGACTGAACAAGAGCTGCTCGCCCAACCCGAAGCGGACTACATGAACGACGCTCAGCAAGGCTATTTCCGCGATTTGCTGCTGGCCCAGCGCACTGAACTGCAAGCGCGCATCGCCGGCGAGTTCGAGGATTTGCGTGAGCATGAACCCCAGAGCGACCCGGCTGACATCGGCAGCGCCGAAGAGCAGCGGCAGTGGCAGCTGCGCTTGCTGGAGCGGGAAAAGAAGCTCCTGGACAAGATCGACGAGGCCCTCGAACGCCTGGTCCGGGGCGAGTACGGCTGGTGCCGCGACACCGGTGAAGCCATCGGTCTCAAGCGCCTGTTGCTGCGCCCCACCGCCACCCTGTGTATCGAAGCCAAAGAACGCCAAGAGCTGCGCGAACGCCATCAACGAGCGTTTTGATCCAGCCACCTTCCCTGATGAGGAACCCCCGATGACCGACCGTCTTCCCGTTACCGTGCTGTCCGGCTTTCTCGGCGCCGGTAAAAGCACCTTGCTCAACTACGTCCTGCGTAACCGCGACAACCTGCGGGTGGCGGTGATCGTCAACGATATGAGCGAAATCAATATCGATGGCAGCGAAGTCCAGCGCGATGTCAGCCTGAATCGCGCGCAAGAGAAGCTGGTGGAAATGAGCAACGGCTGCATTTGCTGCACGCTGCGCGAAGACCTGCTGGAAGAAGTCGGCAAGCTGGCCCGGGACGGGCGTTTCGACTATTTGCTGATCGAGTCCACGGGGATTTCCGAGCCGCTGCCGGTGGCGGAAACCTTCACCTTTCGTGACGAGCAAGGCCAGAGCTTGGCCGATGTGGCGCGTCTCGACACCATGGTCACCGTGGTCGACGGCATGAACTTCCTGCTCGACTACCAGGCCGCTGAAAGCTTGGCCTCCCGGGGCGAAACCCTGGGCGAGGAGGATGAGCGCTCGATCACCGATCTGCTGATCGAGCAGGTCGAGTTCGCCGACGTGATCCTGATCAGCAAGATCGACCTGATCAGCAGCGACGAACGCCGGGAGTTGATGGCGATCCTCGAGCGTCTCAACGCCCAGGCGCAGATCATTCCCATGGTCATGGGCCAGGTGCCACTGGAGCGGATCCTCAACACCGGGCGTTTCGACTTTGAGCGTGCGGCCCAGGCGCCGGGCTGGCTCCAGGAACTGCGCGGCGAGCATGTGCCGGAAACCGAAGAATATGGCATCGCCTCCACTGCCTATCGGGCGCGGCGGCCGTTTCATCCGCAGCGCTTTTTCGACTTTATCGATCGCCCGTGGATCAACGGCAAACTCCTGCGTTCCAAAGGCTTTTTCTGGCTGGCCAGCAAACACCAGGACGCGGGCAGTTGGTCCCAGGCTGGCGGCTTGATGCGCCATGGTTTTGCCGGGCGCTGGTGGCGGTTTGTGCCCAAGCAGCACTGGCCCCATGATTCGGAAAGTACCGCGGCGATCATGCAGAACTGGCTTCCCGCCACGGGCGACTGCCGTCAGGAACTGGTGTTTATCGGCCAGAACATCGACTTCTCGCAGCTCAGCGCCGAGCTGGATGCCTGTCTGCTGACTGACGCGGAAATGGCCCTGGGTGCCGAAGCCTGGAGCCTTCTGGCGGACCCCTTTGGCCCCTGGCACGACGAGGGGGTGGCGGCCTGATGTTGACCCTGAATACACCCATCCTGCCGTTGCCGGCGGTTCGATCGGCTGGGGTGCTGGTGCTCCAGACCGAGCCGACGACCGTTCGCCGCCAGGTGCAGGGCGATGCCCCGGCCGTGCTGGCCCAGGTGCTGGACGATGAGATCAACCTGGCGCTCTGGCAGCGCCAATTGCCGGCACACATTGCGGACTTTGGCGAGTTGCTGCTGTCGTTGAACGAGCCCTTGGCGCAATCCCTGTCCCTGGAGATTGCTGACGACGAGGCCGAACCCGACCTGCGCGGCCTGGCTTCGGGCTTCAGCGATTTGGAAGGGTATGAGGGGTTTATCGCCGATGTGGCCTGGCTGGTCAGCGCTTTTGCCTGCCTGCTGGGGGCCCGGCGTGTGGGCCTGCGTTTGCGGGTGCTGGACAAGGCCATGTGCCCGCGCTTTCACGTGGACCATGTGCCGGTGCGCTTGATCACCACTTATGCCGGGGTCGGCAGCCAGTGGCTCAAGGAAGGCGCCATGGACCGGCGTCAGTTGGGGCAGGCCGCCGCCGAGCCTGAGGACGCGGGGCAGATCCAGCAGATTGCCAGCGGCGCTGTGGCGTTGTTCAAGGGCGAAAAGTGGCACGGCAATGAAGGGTTTGGTTTGATTCACCGCTCGCCGCAACCGGCGCCGGGTGAGCGCCGCTTGATCCTGACCCTCGACTGGCTGGGCTGAAGGGCGCGCCATCGGCCTCATGGATTTTCACCCTCTGGGTGAAGCGCGTAGGATCACAGGCCACCGTTGTGGAAACCTTTCCTCCATGTTGCAGAACATTCCTACCCATGTGATTGCCGGCCCCTTGGGTGCTGGCAAGACCAGCCTGATCCAGCACCTGTTGCGCCAGAAACCGGCCGAGGAGCGCTGGGCCATCCTGATCAACGAGTTCGGCCAGATCGGCCTGGATGCCGCGTTGTTGACGCGTGACGACGACGGCATTGCCCTCGGCGAAGTGGCGGGCGGCTGCCTGTGCTGCGTCAACGGCGCGCCGTTTCAAGTGGGTCTGGGGCGCTTGCTGCGCAAGGCCCGGCCGGATCGCTTGTTGATCGAGCCTTCAGGGCTCGGGCACCCCGGGCAGTTGCTCAAGCAATTGGGCGAGGCGCCGTGGCGCGGTGTGCTGGCGGTCCAGCCGGCGCTCCTGGTACTGGACGCCCAGGCCCTGGCGGCGGGCAAGCCCTTGCCTCAGGCCCAGCAGGCGGCGTTGGCCCGTGCGGGCTTGCTGGTGCTGAACAAGGATGAAGGGCTGGATGAACCCCAGCGGCAGCAGATCGCCCGGCAATTGCCGGACTGCCCGCTGTACTGGACCCGCCAAGGGCAACTGCCGCTGGCCCGCCTGCCGGGTCTGCAGGCCCGGGCCAGCGCTGCCGTGGCCGACCTTCAGGTGCCCCAGGGCCTGGCGCAGATGCCCGCGGTGTGGACCGACCCGAGCGTGCCGATCTGCCTGAGCCAGGCCCAGGAACAGGGTTGGAGTGTGGGGTGGCGTTGGCACCCCAGTCAGCAGTTCGACGCTGTTCGGCTTCGCGATTGGCTGCACAGCCTGGACTGGCGGCGGGCCAAGCTGGTGGTGCATGGCGCGGATGGTTGGTGTTCGGCCAACGCCCTGGACAATGCCGAGATCGACTGGCAGCCCAGTGAATGGCGTCGGGATTCGCGTCTTGAACTGATTTTCCACCAGGCCCAGGATCTGGGCCGCTTGCAAGACGGCCTGGCGGCCTGCCGTTTGTAAGGGATGGTATTTCAGTCAGGCGTCGCCCCGGCACGTGGCGGGGCGAGCCTTACTGCCGGCCCTTGTTGTGCTCGTCGCGCCACTGGCTCAGTTCAATCACTTGCGCACTGGGCGCTGGGGTTTTCACTTCGAAGGGGTAGGGCGCCAGTTCAATCTGCGCACTGTGGGCGCCGAACTGGGTGATGGTCCCTGAATGCCGGGTTTCACCCGTCACCGTGAACTCGAAATTGTAGATTCGCGCCAAGCGTCGCCGGCCTTTGGCGTCCTTGACGAAGCCGATGCGCTTCAAGGCGACGTTGCCATCGAGCAGCTCGATGTCCAGCTTGGCGCAGTGCTGCTTGACCCTCTCCAGTGCCCGCTCGCGCAAACCGTGGTTGTGCCACAGCCAGGCGCCGCCGGTGGCCAATAGCATCAGCACGAAAATGTTTCCAAGGGTCAGCATGAACAAGGCTCCAACGAAGAGGCACCAGCTTAACTGGCGCGCGGTCTGTCGTACAGGATGGGTTTAGTCGCATACTGCGCGGCTCGAATTCCAATGGTTTTATGGAAAAATTCTGCATGAAACGTACGCCTCATCTGCTCGCGATCCAGTCCCATGTGGTTTTTGGCCATGCCGGCAACAGCGCTGCGGTGTTTCCGATGCAGCGGGTCGGGGTGAATGTCTGGCCGTTGAATACCGTGCAGTTCTCCAACCACACGCAATATGGGCAGTGGACGGGCGAGGTCCTGGCGCCGCAGCAGATTCACGCGTTGGTAGAGGGCATTGCCGCGATCGGTGAGTTGGGCAATTGCGACGCGATTCTGTCCGGCTACCTGGGCAGCGCGGCCAGGGCAGGGCGATTCTCAGCGGCGTGGCGCGGATCAAGGCGGTCAACCCCAAGGCCCTGTACCTCTGTGACCCGGTGATGGGCCACCCGGAAAAAGGCTGCAGCGTGCCGTCCGAGGTCAGTGACTTCCTCCTCGACGAGGCCGTGGCCATGGCGGATTTCCTCTGTCCGAACCAGTTGGAGCTGGACAGCTTTTCCGGACGCAAACCGCAATCCCTGTTCGACTGCCTGGCCATGGCCCGCGCGCTCTTGGCCCGTGGACCAAAAGCGGTGTTGGTCAAGCATCTGGATTACCCCGGCAAGCTGCCGGACGGCTTTGAGATGTTGCTGGTGACAGCCCAAGGCAGTTGGCACCTGCGTCGCCCGCTGCTGGCGTTCCCCCGTCAGCCGGTGGGCGTGGGCGACCTCACGTCCGGTTTGTTCCTGGCCCGGGTGTTGTTGGGGGACAGCCTGCTGGCGGCCTTCGAGTTCACTGCCGCCGCGGTGCATGAAGTGCTGCTGGAAACCCAGGCCTGCGCCAGCTACGAGCTGGAACTGGTGCGGGCCCAGGACCGCATCGCCCATCCCCGGGTGCGATTCGAAGCCACGCCGATCAGCCTCTAAGCCAAACGGTGCGGGGCCTTCAAGGCTGTTCGGAGAACTGCACCGTGGGCGCCCGGCGCTTGAAACCGCCGGTGTGCCAGGCCAGGTAGGCCAGGCCGGCGCCGAACCAGGCGAAGCCGATGCCCAGGGTCAGCGCCGACAGGCTGGTCCAGAGCCAGGCAATCAGGGCAAAGCCGATCAGCGGCAGCAGGCCATAGCGCAGCAGGTCGGCGCCGCTGCGGGGTTGGCCGTTGCCCAGGTGACTCTTGATTACCGCCAGGTTGACCACCGAGAACGCCACCAGGGCGCCGAAGCTGATCATCGAGGCCAGGGTGGTCAGGTCGATGACCATCGCCAGCAGCGAAACCAGGGACACCAGGACGATTGCCGTGGTCGGCGTCTTGAAGCGCGCCGACAAGGTGCCGAACACCCGGCGTGGCAGGATGCCGTCGCGGCCCATGCTGAACAGAATCCGCGACACCGACGCCTGGGATGCCAGGGCCGAGCCCGCAGCGCCGGCCACATAGGCGGCGGTGAACAGCATCTCCAGGAAGTGCCCCCCAGCCTTGAGCATGACTTCGCCCGCGGCGGCGTCTGGGTCCTTGAACTGGCTGCCGGGAAACACCAACTGGCTGAGCAGGGCCAAGAGGATGAACAGCAGCCCGGCGCCCAGGGTGGTCATGACAATCGCCCGGGGAATGTCGCGTCGCGGATCGCGGGCCTCTTCGGCCAGGGTCGAGACCGCGTCGAAGCCCAGGAATGACAGGCACAGCACCGCCGCACCGGCCATCAGCGGCATCAGGCCGCCCTGGCTGCCATCGCCCAGCCACGGGGCGCTCAGGTCCACCTGTTCCGCCCCCAGCAACTGCCGGCCCGCCAGGGCCACGAAGACTAGGACAAAGACGATCTGCGCGCCGACGATCAGGTTGCTCATGCTCGACACCGAGCTGATGCCACGGATGTTCAGCGCCGTCACCAGGCCGATGGTGGCGAGGATAAACACCCAGGCCGGCACCTGGGGGAAGGCGATACTGAGGAACAGGCCGATCACCAGGTAATTGATCATCGGCAGGAACAGGTAATCCAGCAGCAGCGACCAGCCGGCGAGAAAACCGATTCCCGGGCCGAAACTCAGGCTGGCGTAGGAGTAGGCCGAGCCGGCAATCGGGTATTTCTTGACCATGAAGCTGTAGGACAGTGCGGTAAACACCATCGCCAGCAGCGTCACTACATAAGCCGCGGCCGTGCGCCCGCCGGTGATCTGGGTCACCACGCCATAGGTGGTGAACACCGTGAGCGGCACCATGTACACCAGGCCGAAAAACACCAGGGCCGGTAGCCCGAGGATGCGGCGCAGGGCAGTACCTTGGGCGCTGTGGGTAAAGTCATGGGAGGAGGGATGGCTGGACGGGCGTTGGCTGGCACTGGGCATGTTGTTGTTCTCACGCGTTCGTTTTGCTCGAATCTCCCAAGCCTCGGGAGTGCGTTTTGCCGGTGCGTCGATTCTGGCAGCGGGGCTGCGGGGGGATAACCCTCTATGTGGTCAAAAGGGGATCGAAATGGCCAATCGAGATGACCGAAGATCACTGCCAGAGGCGCTGAAGGCCGAGGCGAAAGGGGCGCAGTTGGGCTGCAAGGAGGCCGTCCCTGGCCCCGAATGTCAGGCGTTGCGGCTGAGCCTTAGGCGTCGCCCTTGATTTCCTGGTAGCGCTTTTCCAGCTCCTGGCGGATCTGCCGGCGTTGCTGGGCCTGCATGAAGCGGCGCTTGTCTTCGCTGGTCTGAGGCTGCAGCTGTGGCACCACCGCCGGTTTGCGCTGATCGTCCACCGCCACCATGGTGAAGAAGCAGCTGTTGGTGTGGCGCACCGAGCGCTCGCGGATGTTCTCGGTGACGACCTTGATCCCCACTTCCATGGAGGTGTTGCCGGTGTAGTTGACCGAGGCCAGGAAGGTCACCAGTTCGCCGACATGGATCGGCTCGCGAAAGATCACCTGGTCCACCGACAGGGTCACCACGTAGCGGCCGGCATAGCGGCTGGCACAGGCGTAGGCGACTTCGTCGAGGTACTTGAGCAGGGTGCCGCCGTGGACATTGCCAGAGAAGTTGGCCATGTCAGGGGTCATCAATACGGTCATCGACAGCTGGGCGTTTCCGGGTTCCATAGCACACTCACGGGTTGTAGGCAGGGATGACGGGTGCACCTCTGTGGGTGCTCGATCAGCATTTTCAAACCATCGATAACGGGACGCCGGGCCGTGGCTCGCCGTCACGCGACTGTGGATCTGTTTCCATATATTGCACCGGCTTTTTGCTGGAAGTCCCGGTGTTAACCTTCGAAAAGCCCGGTCCAGGGCATTTTCTTACCATCTATCGGGGTTTTTCTTTCTCTATCTCAGATCATTCTTGTGGATAGGTCGATCGCATCCGAGTGCAATTCAAGGAGATCTTCGCCATGCATGCCATCAGCTTTATTCAGGACCTGGCAGTGATCATGTTGGTCGCAGGCGTGGTGACCATCCTCTTTCATCGGCTCAAACAGCCCGTGGTCCTGGGCTACATCGTCGCCGGCTTTATCATCGGGCCGCACACACCGCCGTTCGGCCTGATTCATGACGAAGACACCATCAAGACCCTGGCCGAGCTGGGGGTGATCTTCCTGATGTTCTGCCTGGGGCTGGAGTTCAGCCTGCGCAAACTGTTCAAGGTCGGCGCCACGGCGTTTATCGCAGCGTTCCTGGAAATCGTCCTGATGATCTGGATCGGCTACGAAATCGGCCGCTGGTTCGACTGGAACACCATGGATTCGCTGTTCCTCGGGGCCATCCTGGCGATCTCTTCCACCACCATCATCGTCAAGGCCCTCAACGACCTGAAGATGAAGAACGAGCGCTTCGCCCAGTTGATTTTCGGCGTGCTGATCGTCGAGGACATCCTTGGTATCGGCATCATCGCCTTGCTTTCGAGCATCGCCGTGAGCGGCACCGTCAGCTCCGGCGAGGTGTTCTCCACCGTAGGCAAGCTCTCGTTGTTCATGATTGTGGCCCTGGTGATCGGCATTCTGCTGGTACCGCGGCTACTGGCCTACGTGGCCAAGTTCGAGAGCAACGAGATGCTGCTGATCACCGTGCTGGGGCTGTGTTTCGGCTTCTGCCTGCTGGTGGTCAAGCTTGAGTACAGCATGGTCCTGGGGGCCTTCCTGATTGGCGCGATCATGGCCGAATCCCGGCAGTTGCTGAAGATCGAGCGCCTGATCGAGCCGGTTCGCGACATGTTCAGCGCCATCTTCTTTGTCGCCATCGGCTGATGATCGACCCGCAGATTCTGCTGCAGTACGCCTGGCCCATCGCGGTGATCACCGTTGCCGTGGTGCTGGGCAAGATGCTGTCCTGCGGGCTGGGGGCCTTTATCGCCGGCAACGACGGACGTACCTCGCTGCGCGTGGGCATGGGGCTGTCACAGATTGGCGAATTTTCGTTCATCATCGCGGCCCTGGGCATGACCTTGCAGGTCACCAGCGACTTCCTGTATCCCGTGGCGGTGGCGGTATCGGCCATCACCACGTTGCTGACGCCGTACCTGATCCGCGGTGCCGATCCGCTGTCGCAGAAGCTCGCGGCGGTGATGCCCCAGCGCCTGGGCCGGGTGTTGGGCATGTACGGTGAATGGCTGCGCAGTATCCAGCCCCAGGGGGAGGGCGCGCTGCTGGCGTCGATGATCCGGCGGATTCTGTTGCAGGTGGGGGTCAACCTGGCCCTGGTGGTGGCGATCTTCTTCTCTGGCGGCTTCTTTGCCCAGCGGATCGCCGGGTACATGCAGGACTGGGTCAGTGATCCGAGTTGGCAGAAGGCCGTGATCTGGGGCGGGGCGCTGCTGTTGTCGTTGCCGTTCCTGATCGCCGCTTATCGCAAGCTCAAGGCGCTGTCGATGCTGCTGGCGGAGATGGGAGTCAAGGCAGAGATGGCCGGGCGGCACACCCAGCGGGTACGACGAGTGATTGCCGAGGTGATCCCGATCCTGTCGTTGCTGGTGATTTTCCTGCTGTTGTCGGCGTTGTCGTCGAGCATTTTGCCGACCAACGAATTGCTGATGTTGATCGCGGTAGTTGCGGCGGCGGTGGCAGCGGTGCTGTGGCGCTGGTTTATCCGGGTGCATACGCGGATGCAGGTGGCGCTGATCGAAACCCTCGACAACCACAAGGACGGTACGGGGCACTGAGCCTCGCTAGCGCCCCCGCCAGGCATGGGAGGGAGCAGGTCGAGAGGGTCGACCTGCTCCGCAGTCATCAGCTTTCCAGCCAGACATCCCGCGCCCAGTGCCACACCGATTCCCAGGATTCTTCGGTAATCAGCTCTTCTTCGCCGGACCACAGCACCACGGTGCCATCTTCTTCGACGCAGTAGTAATCCTCACCGTCCTGGCAGATAGGGATCAACTCGCGCGGCACGCCCAGGTCCCAGGCGGTCGCTGCCACTTCCGGTAGGTAGGTATGGGATTGCGGGTCGGTGACCGTCACGGGCTCCAGGCTGCCGTAGACCACATCGCTCACGGTCAACAGGAACTCTTTGAAGACAAAGGGGATGTTGATGAACAGTTGTTCTTCAATTTCCACCAGTTGGTCTTCATCCGGCAGTTCCAGGGGAACGGGCACCGGTTCATTGGCTTCACGGAGTTGTTCGATGACTTCTTCCACGGCCTGCATCCTCTCTAGCTCTATGGCGCGGTTTGTATGACGGCGGTTTATACAGTAGCTCGCTATAACTGCAAATTGCGAAATGCAAAACCCCGACCGGAGTCGGGGTTTTGTCTACTGCTGTGACACCAGGATTGATCAGCCGTTCTGGCGGATACCTGCCACCAGCCAAGGCTGGTTTTCGCCTGGAGCGCGCTCCATGTTCCAGCTTTCGCTGAACACTTCGCCTTGGTCGAAACGCGAGGTCTTCGACACACCACTGAAGGTCAGGGTGGCGATGGTCTTGTCGGCACGGTCGTCCACGCCATCGAGTTGCACATTCAGGTTGTCGATGTAGGTCGACTGGAAGTTGTCGCCCAGATCAGCGCGCTCCTGCTTGAGGAATTGCAGCAGTTGCGGGGTGACGAACTCGGCAATCTTGTCCATTTCGTTGGCGTCCCAGTGCTGTTGCAGGGACTGGAAGTGGTTGCGTGCGGCTTCGACGAAACGCTCTTCGTTGAACCAGGCCGGGGCATTGATCACCGGACGGGCTGCGGCTGCCGAAGCGCCACCGAAGATCGAGCCTGGTGCCTGGGCTGGCTGCTGAGGTTCGAAAGCTTCACGCTGCATTGGCGCATGGCCGGCTGGAGCGAATTGCTCCTGCTGCTTGCGACGACGTGCGGCGATGAAACGGAACACCAGGAAGGCGATGACCGCCATGATCAGGATGTCGAAGATCTGCATGCCCTGGAAACCGTCGCCCATGAACATGGAGGCCAGCAGGCCGCCAGCGGCGATACCGGCCAGAGGGCCGAGCCAGCGCGAAGCACCGCCGGCTTTGGCAGCGGCGCCAGCGGCACCTGCAGTGGCGGCAGCAGCCGGTGCGCCAGGCGTGGCTGGTGCAGCTTGGCGAGTCTGGTGGGTCGGCGCGGCGCCGGCGCTCTTGCCACCACCAAAGCGTTTGGCGTTGGCGTCCAGGCTCATCGTCAGGCCGATGCACAGCGCCATGGCGATGCTAAGAAAACGTTTCATAAAGGGGGGTTCCCATTTTGTGGATGGCAGGCGCGTCATGTTGCACAGGTGACGTGTCAGTGGCTAGCGACATAATGTTTCGGGCTTTTGCCTGACAGGCTGGGTTCAGCTTCGGCAGGTGCAGCGCGGTCGTGTCTAGGTTTGTCCGTTGAACGGGTGGAGGCGTCCCGCGCTTCAGCGCCGCAAGGCCAGCAGCACCACGCCCGCGGTGATCAGGCCGATGCCGCCCCATTGCCGCAGGTCGAGTTTCTCCCCGAGCAGCAGCACGCCGATCAGGGCGACGAACACCGCGCTGAGTTTGTCCACCGGCGCCACCAGCGAGGCGGGGCCGAGTTTCAAGGCGCGGAAATAGCACAGCCAGGAGGCGCCGGTCGCGAGCCCCGAGAGCAGCAAAAACAGGTAGCTCTTCGCGGAGATCGATCCCAGGGATTGATATTGGCCCGTGGCGTACAAAATCAAGGCCAGGCTGGCCAGCACCACCACGGTGCGCAACAAGGTAGCAAAGTCGGAGTTGACGTTCTCGATGCCGATTTTGGCGAAGATGGCCGTCAATGCAGCGAAGGTTGCCGACAGCAGGGCCCAGAATGTCCACGAGGAAAAAAAGCCTGAGCCCATGATTGCGCTTCCATTGTTGCCCTAGCCCGCAGGAGCCGGCTTGCCGGCGATAAGGCCGTTAAACGGCACGTCGCCGTGCCGTTCCCACCCTAGCCAATCCACGGCAATGGCTTTAGATGACTTCCAGTTTGGCGTAGCCGAGCATCAGCCACTTGCTGCCTTCGCTGAAGTTCACCTGCACCCGGGCCTGGGCGCCAGCGCCTTCGAAGTTGAGGATCACGCCGTCGCCGAACACTGAGTGGCGAACCTGTTGCCCCAGGCTGAAGGCGGTTTCCGGAATCACCGAGCCACCGAACAGGCTGCTGGAGCTCTGCTGTTGGCCGCCGCCGAAAGGGCGGCTGACGCTGTTGGACAAGCGCACTTCCTGAATCAGGCCTTTGGGAATCTCACGAACGAAACGCGACACCTTATTGTAGGTTTCGCTGCCATACAGGCGTCGGGTTTCAGCGTAGGTCATCACCAGGTTCTGCATCGCCCGAGTGATGCCGACGTAGGCCAGGCGGCGTTCTTCCTCAAGGCGGCCGGGTTCTTCCAGGCTCATCTTGTGGGGGAACAGGCCCTCTTCCATGCCCACCAGGAACACGTAGGGGAATTCCAGGCCCTTGGCACTGTGCAGGGTCATCAGTTGCACGCTGTCTTCGTGCTCGTCGGCCTGGGTGTCGCCGGCCTCCAGGGAGGCGTGGCCGAGGAAGGCGGCCAGGGGCGTCAGGTCGGCGTCTTCTTCAGTGTTTTCGAAGTTGCGCGCGGCACTCACCAGTTCCTCAAGGTTTTCCACCCGGGCCTGGCCTTTCTCGCCTTTTTCCGCTTCGTGGTAGGCGATCAGCCCCGATTGCTCGATGACGGTCTGGGTCATCAAGTGCAGGGGCATTTCCAGGGTTTTTGCCGCCAGGTTCTCGATCAACTCGACAAAGGCACCCAGGGCGCCGGCAGCGCGGCCGGTCAGGCCTTTATTGGCCACCAGCTGACGCATGGCTTCCCACATCGACACGTCGCTGTGGCGTGCGTGTTCGCGGATGGCTTCGACGGTCTTCTCGCCAATGCCCCGGGCCGGCACGTTGATCACCCGCTCCAGGGCCGCATCGTTGCCGCGGCCTTCGAGCAAGCGCAGGTACGCCATGGCGTTCTTGATTTCGGCACGCTCGAAGAAGCGCTGGCCGCCATAGATGCGGTACGGAATGCGTTCGCGCAGCAAGGCCTCTTCCAGTACCCGGGATTGGGCGTTGGAGCGATAGAGAATGGCGACATCGCTGCGGGCCAGGCCGGTCTTGATTGCGCTTTCGATGGTTTCCACCACGTAGCGCGCTTCATCGTGTTCGTTGAAGGCGGCGTAGAGGTTGATCGCCTCGCCTTCGTTGCCGTCGGTCCACAGCTCTTTGCCCAGGCGCCCGGTGTTGTTGGCGATCAGGGCGTTGGCGGCCTTGAGGATGCCGGCGGTGGAGCGGTAGTTCTGCTCCAGGCGGATCACTTCGGCGTCCGGGAAGTCGGCGGAGTACTGATGGATGTTCTCGATTTTCGCGCCGCGCCAGCCGTAGATCGACTGGTCGTCGTCGCCCACCACCATCAGGCTGTCACCGCCCTTGGCCAGCAGGCGCAACCAGGCGTACTGCACGGCGTTGGTGTCTTGGAACTCGTCCACCAGCACATGGCGGAAGCGCTTCTGGTAGTGCGCCAGCAGGCCCGGGTGGTCGCGCCACAGGTCCAGGGCGCGCAGCAGCAGTTCGGAGAAGTCGATGACCCCGGCGCGCTGGCAGGCGGCTTCATAGGCTTCATAAATGCTGCGCATGGTGGCCAGGAACAGGTCACCGCTGGCCTGGATGTGTTGCGGACGCAGGCCTTCGTCTTTCTGCCCGTTGATAAACCACTGGGCCTGACGGGCCGGCCAGCGCTGCTCGTCCAGGCCCAGGTCGCGGATCACCCGTTTGACCAGGCGTTGCTGGTCGTCGCTGTCGAGAATCTGGAAGGTCTGGCTCAGGCCGGCCTCTTGCCAGTGCGCTCGCAGCAGGCGGTGGGCCAGGCCGTGGAAGGTGCCGACCCACATGCCGGCCGGGTTGATACCCATCAACTGCTCGATGCGATGGCGCATCTCGGCAGCGGCCTTGTTGGTGAAGGTCACCGACAGGATCGAATGGGGTGACGCGTTCTCGACCTGGATCAACCAGGCGATACGGTGCACCAGCACTCGGGTTTTGCCGGAGCCAGCACCGGCCAGGACCAACTGACGACCCACGGAGGCAGCTACGGCCTGGCGTTGGGCATCGTTGAGGGAGTTCAACAGGAGGGAGAGATCATCGCGCATCGGCGCATTCTAGGGGGCCGGACGACCCCGGGCAAACCCGGCGTGGGTTTAACCGACAAAACTGTGTTTGATGACGACCGGTCGGTCATTGCCTGCAGCCGTGGGGCGGTCTGGGCCTGGGGTTTTGCGAGGGTGGCGGTACCGGAGAGTTTTCTCGACTTTTATGACGTGGGGCAGTTTGGTCCGGCGCATTGCTTGTGTATGCTCCCGCGACGTTTCGGGCTCACCATTATAAGAACATTGCCTATGACACTTGACCCCAGCCTGTCCGGCCCCCTGGTGGAGCCGCGGGTGATTCGCCAGCATTACGCCATGGAGATGGCCGTGGAGCGCACACGCCTGTTGTACCAAGGCTCGCTGCTGCCCACCCTGTTCATGCTGCTCAATGGCCTGGTGTGCGCCTGGTTGCTGTGGAGTCCCGAGCGTTATCTGCTGATCAGCGTGTGGATGGTCTGGCTCCTGGCCCTGGTGGCGCTGCGGGTGATCCAGGTCGCCGCGTTCGACTCCGCCATCCCCAGTCGCCAGGCCCAGCCGGTGTGGCAGCGCATGTTTCTGCTCGGCTCCACGGTCAGCGGCCTGACCCTGGCTTGTGCCGGCATTGCCTTGATGCCCACCGACAACTTCCTCCAGCAAGCCTGGGTCTTCGGCCTGATCGGCGCGGCCATCCTTAGTGCCAGCGTTGCCTATGCGGTCAGCCTGCCGGCCTTCCTGTCCTTTACCTTGCCCTGCCTGCTGCCGGCCATCGGCTATCTGTTCTGGGGCGGTGATGAGCAGCAGCGCGGCTGGGGGTGGCTGGGGTTGATCCTGCTGGGGTCCCTGAGCGTGGTGGCGTGGCAGATCAACCGGCTGATCCAGCATGGCCTGCTGCGACGTTTTCAGAACCAGGCACTGATCGAGCATCTGCAAACCGCCCAGGGCCGCAGTGAACTGCTCAACCGCGAATTGGCCCGGGAAATCGAACAGCGCCGGCGCGCCGAGGATGAGCTGCGCGAAGTCCAGGCTGGCCTTGAGCAACGAGTGGCCCAGCGTAGCCTGGAGCTGGACGCGGCCAACCAGGCCTTGAGCAAAAGCGAAGCGCGCCTGGCCCTGGCCCTGAAAGCCAGTGAGCTGGGGCTGTGGGACTGGAACCTGCAGACCGATGAAGTGCACCACAGCCATGTCAAAGAGCTGTTCGGGCTGGAGCCGGAATACGTCACTGCCATGCTCAGCCACCTCAAGCCGCGGCTGCATCCCGAGGACCTGCCGCTGCTCAAGCGCGCCCTGGTGGAGCACCTCAAGGGCCGCAGCGAGGATTATCAAGTGGAGTACCGGGTGCGGCACGGCGCCGGGCACTGGGTGTGGATCGAGGACCGTGGGCGGGCGGTGGAGCGCAGCGCCAGCGGGCGGGTCACGCGGATGCTCGGCACGCGACGGGACATCAGCGCCAGCAAGGAGCTGGAAGCCCAGCGCGACTTGGCGGCCACGGTGTTCGAGGCGGCAAGCGAAGGCATCGTGATTTTCGACCCGGACTACGCCTTGCTCGCAGTCAATCAAGCGTTCAGCCGTGTCACCGGTTATCAGATCGAAGACATGCTCGGGCGCAATGTGCTGGAGCTGCCGTGCAGCCGCGACGCGCGTCGGCACTTCAGCATGATCCACCAGGCTCTGGAGCAGCACGGCAGTTGGCAGGGCGAGTTGGTGGAGGCGCGTAAGAACGGCGAATTGTACCCGCAATGGCTGCAACTCAATGTGGTGCGCGATAAGCGGGGCAAAGTGCGGCATATCGTCGGCTTCTACGCCGATCTTTCGGCGCGGCGCGAGTCCGAAGAGCGCATGCGCTACTTGACCCACTACGACGAACTCACAGGCCTGGCCAACCGTTCGCTGTTTCGCGAGCGCCTCAGCGAAGCCCATCAACGGGTACGCCAGGGCGGGCGCAGCCTGGCTTTGCTGCATATCGACCTGGACCGCTTCAAGCTGCTCAACGACAGCCTGGGCCACGAGATGGCCGACCAGTTGCTGCAGAAGATGGCCCGGCGCCTGACCAATGCCTTGCCCGAAGCCGACACCATTGCCCGGTTGTCCGGGGATGAATTCGCCGTGCTGTTCGATGCCTACGGCAGCCTGTCGAGCCTGACCCGGGTCGCCACGCGGTTGCTGAGCAAACTGCGCCTGCCGCTCATTGTGGAAGGCCATGAATTGGTGGTCAGCGCGTCCATCGGCATCAGCATGTTGCCGGACAGTGCGCGGGACATTTCTGCCCTGGTCAGCCAGTCGAACATGGCCATGCAGCACGCCAAGCACTTGGGCGGGAACAATTTCCAGTTCTACACCGAGAACCTGCAAGCCAGCACGTTGGAGCGCCTGCAGTTGGAAAACCAGCTGCGCAAAGCCATCGACGAGCACCAGTTGAAGGTCTTCTATCAACCCAAGCTGTGCCTGGCCACCGGCAAGCTGAACGCTGCCGAGGCCTTGGTGCGCTGGGACCACCCGACCATGGGGCGGATTCCCCCGGGGGATTTTATCGGCCTGGCGGAAGAGACCGGCCTGATCGGGCCCATCGGCGAATTCGTACTGCGCCAGGCTTGCTGGCAGGCCTGTGAATGGCAGCGCCAGGGGCTGCCGCCGATCCGCGTGTCGGTGAACCTGTCGGTGCATCAGCTGCGCCAGGGCAAGTTGGTCAGCCTGGTGCGCCAGGTCCTCGAAGAGAGCGGGCTGGACCCGCACCTCCTTGAACTGGAGCTGACCGAGAGCCAGTTGCTCGACAGCGTCGAACACATCATTGCCACCTTCCAGCAACTGCGTAACCTGGGGGTCAAGTTGGCGATCGACGACTTTGGCACGGGCTATTCGTCCTTGAGTTACCTCAAGCGTATTCCGGTGGATTACGTGAAGATCGACCAGGCGTTTATTCGCGGCCTGGCCGAAGGCAGCGAGGACGCCGCGATCACCCGGGCGATCATCGCCATGGCCCACGGTCTGTCGTTGAAAGTGGTAGCCGAAGGGGTGGAGCACCCCGGGCAATTGGCCTTCCTCAAGCGTGAACATTGCGATGAAGTGCAGGGCTATCTGATTAGCCGCCCAGTGGAGGCCGAGGGCCTGGCGCAGTTGCTCAGGGCCGATTCCCAAGCCTTGTAGGCGCCCATGGCTACAAGGCGCCCGAGCGCTAAAACAGCGGGCGTCAAGGATGTCGAGTTGTGTATTGAGCGGGCAAAAAGCCATTTCTTGTAGTATAACTACAAGCTTGCTACATCCCTGGCGTCTGCCCATAACAATGAGTCCAGCCCTTTGAATCTGTTGCAGCACATTGCCCAGTCCCGTCACCTGTTACGCAAATCGGAGCTCAAGGTCGCAGACCATGTGCTGCTCGATCCGGCGGCGGTGATGCACAGTTCCATGGCTGACCTGGCCCATAGCGTGGGCATCAGCGAGCCGACCATCGTGCGCTTCTGTCGCGCCATCGGTTGCTCGGGTTTTCAGGATCTCAAGCTCAAATTGGCGCAGAGCCTGGCGGCGGGTGCCAGCTTTGGCCAGTTCGCGATCCATGAAGATGATTCGGTCGCTGACTACAGCCTGAAAATCTTCGACACCACCCTGCACACCCTGATGGAGGTTCGCGAGAAACTCGACCCGGTGGCGTTGCAGCAGGCGGTGACCGCCATGTCCCAGGCCCAGCGTGTTGAGTTCTACGGTTTCGGCGCGTCGGGCGCAGTGGCGGCGGATGCCCAGCACAAGTTCTTTCGCCTGCTGCTGACCGCAGCGGCCTATTCCGACCCGCACATGCAGGCGATGTCGGCCGTGACCCTCAAGCCCACCGATGTGGCGATCTGCATTTCCCAATCCGGGCGCTCCAAGGACCTGCTGATCACCGCCAACCTGGTGCGTGAAAGCGGCGCCTCGCTGATCACCCTGTGCCCGAGCCAGACGCCATTGGCCGAGCTGTCCACGGTCAACTTGGCGATCGATGTGCACGAAGACACCGAAATCTACACCCCGCTGACCTCGCGTATCGCCCACCTGGTGGTGATCGACGTGTTGGCGATGGGCGTGGCCATGGCCCGCGGCCCGAGCCTGGTCAACCACCTCAAGAGCGTCAAGCGCAGCTTGCGCAGCCTGCGCCTGTCACCCAAGTCGGTCAAAGCCCTGGATGATTGAGCCGCTTGCTGGCGGTAGGGGGGTTGGGATTGATATCGCCGGCGAGCCGGCTCCTACAAGGGCGCGATCGTAAGAGAGGCCCGGCGCAATATTCATCGTCCTGTCATGGGCGCGCCGTTAAACCGTAACGCCCTGCGTCCATCGTGAAACTCCCGTACTCGCATTGGGAGACTCGAAATGGCCCGGCCTTACGAAGAAAGCAACAGCGTTGTAAAAACCCGCCGTCAGCAGGAAGACCAGCGTCGCATGGAGTTCCGACGCGCGATTGAACACCGTTGTGAGCTGCGCCAGTTGCAGCAGGAAATCAACGATTACCCGGAGCTTGAAGCCATCAACTACTGGCAGGCCGCGCCGGCAGCTTCCCGTCGAAACGCTCAACCAACCCGCTGATCTGCACCCGTTCGCTGCGGATAAACCCCAGGAACGCATGCGCCACCGGTGACAGGCGTTTAGCCTTGGCCTGCACCAGGCACCAGCTGCGGTACAACGGCAGCTCTTCGACGGGCAACTCGATGAGTCCCCCCGTCGCCAACTCTAGGTTCAGGGCGTGGCGCGTCAACAAGGCCACGCCCAGACCCGCTCGCACACACTCGCGCTGGGCTTCGGCCGACGACACTTCCAGGGTCTGGGTGAAGTGCACGCGTTTTTCCTTGAAGTATTCCTCGCAGGCCAGGCGCGTGCCGGAACCCTGTTCCCGCACCAGCAGGTTGTAGGGTTCCAGGTCTTGCAGGCGCAGTGGCCCCAAGTGGCACAGCGGGTGGTCCGGCGGGGCCACGGCAACGATCGGGTTGTTGAGGAACGGCAGGAATTCCAGGCCCATGTCTTGCGGGACCATGGACATGATCACCAAGTCATCGCGGTTGTCGGAAAGACGGCGAATCACCTGGCCGCGGTTGACCACCGTGAGTTGCAGGTTCACTTCCGGGTGCTGGCGCTTGAACGCGGCGAACAGGTGCGGCACGAAGTACTTGGCGCTCGACTCCACCGCCAGCTTGAGTTGGCCTTGCAGCGATCCCTGCATGTCCGAGAGCTGCATGTCGAGGTTTTCCAGGCGCCCGAAAATATCCCGGCTGGCCCGTTGCAGGGCTTCGGCGCCTCGGTCATGTAGAGTTTTTTGCCGACGTAATCGAACAGCGGCTGGCCGACCAGCTCTTCCAACTGGCGAATCTGCAGGCTGACGGCCGGCTGAGTGAGGGACATTTCCTCGGCCGCTCGGCTGTAGGAGCGCAAATCGCACACTTCATTGAAAACCTGAAGTTGACGCAATGTCATACGCATCAATGACTTACGAATTATTTTTACTCCCGCACCCAAGGCTCAAGCCGCAACTATAAGTCTTTGCTTATGCACGACCCAATAATTATTGATTTTTGTTAATCCATCGCGGCCGCTAGTGTGGTTGGGCGACTGGCTTGAAACATTTAGTCATGCGCCGACTCGGTCTAGCGGGTCGTCTGTGCCAACGGCTCAAGGGAACCTCCAAGTGATAAAAAAGATCCTGATTGCCAACCGTGGTGAGATTGCCGTACGAATCGTGCGTGCTTGCGCCGAGATGGGCATTCGCTCGGTCGCAATCTTCTCCGACGCCGATCGCCATGCCTTGCATGTGAAGCGCGCTGATGAGGCCCACAGCATCGGTGCCGAACCTCTGGCCGGCTACCTCAACCCGCGCAAGCTGGTGAACCTGGCTGTGGAAACCGGCTGCGACGCCTTGCACCCCGGCTACGGTTTTCTCTCGGAAAATGCCGAGCTGGCGGACATCTGCGCTGAACGCGGGATCAAGTTCATTGGCCCGTCGGCGGAAGTGATCCGGCGCATGGGCGACAAGACCGAAGCCCGCCGCAGCATGATCAAGGCCGGCGTGCCCGTCACCCCGGGCACCGAAGGCAACGTAGCAGACATTGCCGAAGCCCTGACCGAAGGCGATCGCATCGGTTATCCGGTGATGCTCAAGGCCACCTCCGGTGGCGGCGGTCGCGGCATTCGTCGTTGCAACAGCCGTGAAGAACTCGAACAAGCCTTCCCCCGGGTGATTTCCGAAGCCACCAAGGCCTTCGGTTCGGCGGAAGTGTTCCTGGAAAAATGCATCGTCAATCCCAAGCACATCGAGGCGCAGATTCTCGGTGACAGCTTTGGCAACGTGGTGCACCTGTTCGAGCGTGACTGCTCGATCCAGCGCCGCAACCAGAAGCTCATCGAGATCGCCCCCAGCCCGCAACTGACCCCGGAGCAGCGCGCCTACATCGGCGACCTGTCGGTGCGCGCGGCCAAGGCCGTGGGCTACGAGAACGCCGGCACCGTGGAGTTCCTGCTCGCCGAGGGCGAGGTGTACTTCATGGAGATGAACACCCGGGTGCAGGTGGAACACACCATCACCGAAGAAATCACCGGCATCGACATCGTTCGTGAACAGATCCGCATCGCCTCCGGCCTGCCGCTGTCGGTCAAGCAGGAAGACATCCATCACCGTGGTTTCGCGTTGCAGTTCCGCATCAACGCCGAAGACCCGAAGAACAACTTCCTGCCCAGCTTCGGCAAGATCACCCGTTATTACGCGCCCGGCGGCCCCGGCGTGCGCACCGACACGGCGATCTACACCGGCTACACCATTCCGCCGTTCTACGACTCCATGTGCCTGAAGCTGGTGGTCTGGGCCCTGACCTGGGAAGAGGCGATGGACCGTGGCCTGCGGGCCCTGGACGACATGCGTCTGCAGGGGGTGAAGACCACCGCCGCCTATTACCAGGAAATCCTGCGCAACCCGGAATTCCGTAGCGGCCAGTTCAATACCAGCTTCGTTGAAAGCCACCCTGAACTGACCAACTACTCGATCAAGCGCAAACCCGAAGAGCTGGCCCTGGCCATCGCTGCCGCCATCGCCGCCCACGCAGGCTTATGAATAAAAAGCGGCAAGCTTTCAGCGGCAAGCGCCAAGTCAGGGCCGATAGGCTTTTGCTTGCAGCTTGTAGCTTTAAGCTTGCCGCTATGAGGAGATCCTAATATGTCCAAGAAAATCTTCGTAACCGACACCATCCTGCGAGATGCCCACCAATCGCTTCTGGCCACCCGCATGCGCACCGAAGACATGCTGCCGATCTGCGACAAGCTCGACAAAGTCGGCTACTGGTCGCTGGAATGCTGGGGCGGCGCGACCTTCGACGCCTGTGTGCGGTTTCTCAAAGAAGACCCGTGGGAGCGTCTGCGCAAGCTGCGCGCCGCGCTGCCTAACACGCGCCTGCAAATGCTCCTGCGTGGCCAGAACCTGCTGGGCTACCGTCACTACAGCGACGATGTGGTCCGGGCGTTTGTGGCCAAGGCGGCGGTCAACGGCATCGACGTGTTCCGTATCTTCGACGCCATGAACGACGTGCGTAACCTGCGGGTGGCCATCGAAGCGGTGAAAGCTGCCGGTAAGCACGCCCAGGGCACCATCGCCTACACCACCAGCCCAGTGCACACCATCGAGGCCTTCGTGGCCCAGGGCAAGCAGATGGAAGCCATGGGTTGCGACTCCATCGCGATCAAGGACATGGCCGGCCTGCTGACCCCCTACGCCACCGGCGAGCTGGTCAAGGCGCTGAAAAGCGAGCTGTCGTTGCCGGTGTTTATCCACTCCCACGACACCGCCGGCCTGGCCGCGATGTGCCAGCTCAAGGCCATCGAGAACGGTGCCGACCACATCGACACCGCCATCTCCAGCTTTGCCTGGGGCACCAGCCACCCGGGCACCGAGTCCATGGTCGCGGCCCTTAAAGGCAGCGAGTTCGACACCGGCCTGGACCTGGAACTGCTGCAAGAGATCGGCCTGTACTTCTACGCCGTGCGCAAGAAGTACCACCAGTTCGAAAGCGAGTTCACCGCGGTCGACACCCGGGTGCAAGTCAACCAGGTACCGGGCGGGATGATTTCCAACCTGGCCAACCAGCTCAAGGAACAGGGCGCCCTGAACCGCATGGGCGAAGTGCTGGCCGAGATCCCGCGGGTGCGCCACGACCTCGGTTACCCGCCGCTGGTAACCCCGACCTCGCAGATCGTCGGCACCCAGGCGTTCTTCAACGTACTGGCCGGCGAGCGCTACAAGACCATCACCAACGAAGTGAAGCTCTACCTGCAAGGCGGCTACGGCAAGGCGCCGGGCGAAGTGGACGTGAAACTGCGACGCCAGGCCATCGGCAGCGAAGAGGTGATCGACGTTCGTCCGGCCGACCTGCTGAAGCCGGAAATGACCAAGCTGCGCGGCGAAATTGGCACCTTGGCCAAGTCCGAAGAAGACGTGCTGACCTACGCCATGTTCCCGGACATTGGGCGCAAGTTCCTCGAAGAACGCGAAGCCGGCACCCTGGCGCCGGAAGTGCTGCTGCCAATCCCGGAAGCGGGCGGTGTGAGCAAGCCGGGTGGCGAGGGTGTGCCGACCGAGTTCGTCATCGACGTGCACGGCGAAACCTACCGTGTGGACATCACCGGTGTCGGGGTCAAGGCTGAAGGCAAGCGTCACTTCTACCTGTCCATCGACGGCATGCCGGAAGAAGTGGTGTTCGAACCGCTCAACGAATTCGTCGGCGGTGGCAGCAGCAAGCGCAAGCAGGCCAGCGAACCGGGCCACGTCAGCACCACCATGCCGGGCAACATCGTTGATGTGCTGGTCAAGGAAGGCGACGTGGTCAAGGCCGGCCAGGCCGTGCTGATCACCGAAGCCATGAAGATGGAAACCGAAGTCCAGGCGGTGATTGCGGGCAAGGTCACCGCCATTCACGTGGCCAAGGGCGACCGGGTCAACCCGGGTGAAGTACTGATCGAGATCGAAGGCTGATTCCAGACCTTCATCTGCAACGTTTTACCTCGGGGGGCATGTGCCCCCCTTTTTTTTCGCCCGCAATATTGCCAGCAAGCCGGTTGCAGGGAGGACGTGATATCCGCCGGGTAGGGGCGTCGCCAGCATGAGGTGCGTAGGAGCTGGCTTGCCAGCGATGGCGGCCTGGGGTGTGAGTCCGGATTCGAGGGCCCCATCGCCGGCAAGCCGGCTCCTACGGAGGGCGTGATATCTGCCGGGTAGGGGTGTCGTCAGCAAGAGGTGCGTAGGAGCTGGCTTGCCAGCGATAGCGGCCTGAGGTGTGAGTCCGGATTCGAGAGCCCCATCGCCGGCAAGCCGGTTCCTACGGAGGGCGTGATATCCGCCGGGTAGGGGCGTCGCCAGCAAGAGGTGTGTAGGAGCTGGCTTGCCAGCGATGGCGGCCTGGGGTGTGAGTCCGGATTCGAGTGCCCCATCGCCGGCAAGCCGGCTCCTACGAGGGCGTGCCGGGTAGGGGCTTCGGTCACTCGCGCTTGGCGTAGGCCTTGCCGTAATGGCGTTCCATGCGGGCCTGGATCAGTTCCAGGCCGATCGACAACAGCCAGTAGATGATCGCCGCGGTGGTCAGCATCTCGATGTAGCGGTAGCTGGAGCGGCCGTAGGACTGGGCCAGGAACATCACTTCCCAAACCCCCATCACCGAAATCAGCGACGAGTCCTTGAGCATGGAGATGAACTGGTTGGTGGTCGGCGGGATGATGGTGCGCATGGCTTGGGGCAGGGTGACTTGCCAGAAAATCACGCTGTCGCGCATGCCCAGGGCCAGGGCGGCTTCACGTTGCCCGTGGGCCACGCCGAGGATGCCGGCGCGGAAGATCTCGCTCAGGTAGGCGCCGTAGTTCAACGACAGGGCAATGATCCCTGCGGTGACGGCACCCGGCACCACGCCCAATTGCGGCAGGCCGAGGTAGATCAGGAGGATCTGGATCAGCAGCGGCGTGCCGCGGAAGAACGACGCGTAGAAGCTCGCCACGCCGAAGGCCACGGCGCTTTTCGACAGGCGTCCCAAGGCTGTGATAAAGCCCAGGGCGCATGAGGCAACGATCGAGCACAGGCAGAGGAACAGCGTCAGCGCCGCCCCCTGGAGGAAGCCGTTGGGCGCCAGGTGCAAGCCGATCAGGTTGGGCAGCTTGTCGAGAATGATCGAGAACTTCAGGTCGAAGCTCAGGAAAAAACTGGCAAACAGGCCGAACATCACCGCCCAGGTCAGGAACAGCCGGGTGCGGAAACCCAGCAAGCGTTTGATAAACGACTCAGCACCGGTTGCGGTGGCTGAGGGGGTTGCGAGAGAGAGGTCATTTGCTGATGTCGGCGCCGATCCATTTGTCCGACAGTTTGCTCAGGGTGCCGTCTTGTTTCAACTGGGCAAAGACTTCACGCACTTTGCTGTTCCACTGGGCGTCGCCTTTCTCGATGGCCACCGAGTTGGGTTCGGCGTACAGCGGTTCGCCCGCGAGCTTGAAGCGTTTGTCCTGATTCAGGCGCGGTTGTGCGGTCACCAGGTTGGTCAGGATGGCGTCCAGGCGCACGCCGGCGCCCAGGCCCAGGTCTTGGAAAGCCACGTTGTCGGTGTCGTACGGGGCGATCTGCACGTTCTCGAACGGGTATTGCAGTTGAGTGTCTTCGGCGCCTTCGATCACCAGGTTCTTGTTCAGATAGCTCTCGTAGCTGGAGGCGCTGGTCAGGCCGACCTTCTTGTTGCTCAGGTCCTTGGCGCTGTGGATGCGATCGTCCTTGGCGTTGACCACGATCACCGCAGGCGAGGCGTAGTACTCAACCGGGAAGTCGAAGACTTCGGCGCGGGCTTTGCTCGGGGTCATGGAGCAGATGCAGATGTCATAACGACCGCTCCAGCGACCGGCGGCAATCACGTCCCAGGACGGTGTTTCCAGGCGCAGCTTGACCCCGAGTTTTTCCGCCACGGCCTTGGCCACGTCGACGTCGAAGCCGTCCAGCTGGTTCTGGTCATTGAGGAAAGAGAAGGGCGGGTAGCTTTCCATCAGCACGCCGACCAGTTCTTTTTTCTGCTCGATGCGGTCCAGGGTGGCACCGGCAAAGGCTTGGCCAGAGGCAGCAATCAGTGTCAGGCCCAGGGCCAGTAGCGGTTTGAGATTCATGGGGATCCTGACTGAAAAAAGGTTGTGATTAACCGAATGGAGCGTATTTAATAGTTATAAGACCGACTCCGGTAGTGAGTTATTTTTATAAGCATATGAGTAAAAAGCATATGGGCGCAGGCAGCACAGTAATCCTGGATGGCGGCATGGGCCGTGAACTGCAGCGTCGCGGCGCGCCGTTCCGGCAACCCGAGTGGTCTGCCCTGGCGTTGAGCGAGGCACCGCAGGCGGTTGAGGCGGTGCACGCGGCCTATATCGAAAGCGGCGCCAACGTCATCACCAGCAACAGCTACGCGGTGGTGCCTTTCCACATTGGTGAAGAACGCTTTGCCGCCGAAGGCCAGGCCCTGGCGGCCTTGGCTGGCGAGTTGGCGCGTCGCGCCGTGGATGCTTCCGGCAAACCGGTGCGGGTGGCGGGCTCGTTGCCGCCGCTGTTCGGTTCCTACCGTCCCGACCTGTTCCAGGCCGAGCGGGTCAGCGAACTGCTGACACCACTGGTCAAGGGCCTGGCGCCCCATGTCGACCTGTGGCTGGCGGAAACCCAGAGCTCCATCGTCGAGGCGCGGGCGATTCGTGCCGGTCTGCCCCAGGACGGCAAGCCGTTCTGGCTGTCCTTCACCCTCAAGGATGAAGACACCGACGAAGTGCCGCGTCTGCGTTCCGGCGAGCCGGTGGCCGAAGCGGCTGCCGTGGCGGCCGAGTTGGGGGTGGAAACCCTGCTGTTCAACTGCAGCCAGCCGGAAGTGATCGGCGCTGCCGTGGACGCGGCCCGTGAGACCTTCGAACGCCTGGGCGTGCAGATCAACATTGGCGTGTACGCCAACGCCTTCCCGCCGCAACCCGAGGACGCTACCGCCAACGACGGCCTGTGCCCGTTGCGCGAAGACCTGGACCCACCTGGCTACCTGCAATGGGCGGCGGACTGGAACCAGCGCGGCGCCAGCCACATTGGCGGCTGCTGCGGCATTGGCCCGGAGCATATTGCGGTGTTGGCGCAGAAGCTCGGCTAAGCCCTTCGCCGACCAAGGCAACGTCGCCTGGCGTTGCCTTGGTCGGTGATACCGTTGTTCGGTCTAGCCCCGGCATTGCGCCAGGGTTTGGATCTGCCCCGAACCGCTCTGGTTCTCATCGCTCAGCCACTGTTCGAAACCCTTGGCAATCGCCGGCCATTCCGAGTCCAGGATCGAGTACCAGGCCGTGTCACGGTTCTGGCCCTTGACCACCATGTGTTGGCGAAACACCCCTTCAAAACTGAACCCCAGGCGTTCCGCGGCATAGCGCGAGCGGGCGTTGTCGTTGTTGCACTTCCACTCCAGGCGCCGGTAACCCATGGCGAAGGCTTCCTTGGCCAGCAGATAGACCGCCTCGGTGCTTTTCGGCGAACGCTGCATGGGCGCGCCGAAGGTCACATGACCAATCTCGATACGCCCCTGGGCGGCGACGATGGACATCAGGCTGAGCATGCCCTGGACCTCACCGCTGGCCTGGTCGACCACGCAGAAAAAGTACGGGTCGCTGTTGGCTGCGTGGTTGGCCAGCCAGGCATCGAACGGGGCGCGCTCGAACGGGCCATAGGGCAGGTAGTCCCACAACTTGGGGTCGGCGCCGGGGCCTTCGAGGGCTTGCCACAGGCCGTCGCCGTGGCGCGCCGGGTCCAGTTTTTCCAGGCGGATAAAGCGCCCTTGCAGCAGGGTGGCCGAAGGCAGCGGGGCCCCTTTCCAATCGGCGAGTGACGTCGACATATTGCTCTCCTTGAGCCTCAAAGGCCTTTGCGAAACTGGATGAAGCCCGGGCGCTCGGCAATGCGCTCGTAGAGCTGGATGGCCGTGGCATTGGTTTCGTGGGTCAACCAATGGACCTTGCAGCAGCCATCGGCCTTGGCCTGGGCGTAGACGAATTCGATCAGTTGCCGGCCTACACCGGTGCCCCGTTGCTCAGGGGCCACCAGCAGGTCCTGCAGGTAGCAGGAGTTCTCGATGCTCCAGTTCGAGCGATGGTAGATGAAATGCACCAGGCCCACCGCTTGTTCGCCATCCCAGGCCAGGGCGGCGTGGGTCGGCTCGCTGGCATCGAGCAAGCGCTGCCAGGTGCTTTGGGTGACGGCCTCGGGCAGCTCGGTGTTGTAGAAGCGCAAGTAGGCCTGCCACAGCGGCAGCCAGGCGGCGTGATCAGCAGGGGTGACGGGGCGGATCTGAATCTGGCTCATGCAAGTTCCTTAGCGCATCAGGTGGGAAAGTTGTTGGTCACGGGGATCGGTACTGGCGGCCAGGCCCTCGCGCACCCCGGCCATGTCAGCCGGGGTGCGGTTCTGGCTGAGTTTGCGTTTGCCTTCCAGGCGCTGGATCGGCAACGCGAAACCGACGATGGCCTTGAGCATGCCGTCGATGTAGTCGGCGGGGGCATCGCTGACCTGCCAGGGCTGGGCACGCCCGGCTTCGTGGCGGTCGGTCAGGCCGCTGACCAACGCCAGCAGGCGCGGGGCATCGCTGAACACCTCGGGGTTGCCGTAGGCATGCACCGCCACGTAATTCCAGGTGGGCACCACTTTGCCGTGCTCCGCCTTGCTCGGGTAAAAGCCCGGGCTGACGTAGGCCTCCGCACCGGCAAAAATCACCAATGCCTCGGCGCCGCTGGCCAATTCCTGGCACTGTGGGTTGGCCCGGGCCAGGTGCCCGTAGAGGGTGCCATTGGGGCCCTGTTCAGGGTGCAGCAGCAGGGGCAAGTGGCTGGCTTGCAGGCCCAGCGCGCCATGGGTTACCAGGGTTGCGAGGCGGGTTTCGCTGATCAGTTGTTGCAACGTGGACAGATCGTCCTCGGCAAAGGCGCGGGGTAGGTACATGGAAAATATCCTTGGCGAATGGCTGCATCCTAGGCAGGCTAATGGTCTGTTGTAAGAGCCATCTAGGGTCTATTTCATAGGTCCAATCATTCAGGTTCCCGCCATGAACAGCCCATCGCTGCCGTTGTCTTTCAACCCGGCCGGTATCGAACTCGACCGGCGCCAGGGCCTTAGTCGCCAGCTGTACCAGGCCCTGCGTTTGCGGGTGCTGGACGGGCGCCTGGCCAGCGGTACGCGACTGCCGGCCAGCCGCGACCTGGCCGCGGCCCTGGGGATTTCCCGCAACAGCGTGGTGCGGGCCTACGACCAGTTGTACGCCGAAGGCTTTATCGAAGGCCGCGTCGGTGACGGCACCTATGTGGCCCAATTGCCGGAAACCCGCCTGCCAATCAAAAAACTATCCACAAAAGTATCCACAGGGTTTTCAACAGGCTTACCCACAGGTTTATCCACAAAATCGACGGGTTTACCTGGTATTACATCCAGTGAAGTTATCCACAGCGGCGCTTTGCAGCGTGTGGAGCAGCACCATTTGAGCCTGCCGCCCAGTGGTCCGCCACGGGCGTTTCGCGTGGGTATTCCAGCCTTCGACCTGTTCCCGTTCGAGGTCTGGGCCAAGCTGAACGCGGCTTTCTGGCGCAAACCCGACCTGCGCCAGTTGTGTTACGGCGACTCTGCCGGGGACAGCCGCTTGCGCGGCATGATCGCGGCGTATTTGCGCAGCTCGCGGGGGCTGCAATGCAGCGCTGAACAAATTGTGATCACCAGTGGCGCGCAGCAGGGCATTAGCCTTTGTGCACAGCTGCTGGTGGAGCCCGGCGACGCCGTGGCTGTGGAAAACCCCGGCTACCGCGCGGCCGGTCATGCGTTCGCGATTGCCGGGGCGCAACTGCGTGGCGTGGCGGTGGACCAGGAGGGTATCGACTGTCAGGCGCTGAACCGCCTGGAGCACTGTCGCCTGGCCTACGTCACGCCGTCCCACCAGTACCCCACGGGGGTCATCATGAGCCTGGCCCGGCGCCTGGAGCTGCTGGCCTGGGCCGAGCGTACCCAGGGCTGGATCGTCGAGGACGACTACGACGGCGAGTACCGTTACAGCGGTGCGCCCCTGGCGCCGTTGGCTGCGCTGGATCGCCAGGGGCGGGTGATTTACGTCGGCACCTTCGGCAAGGTGGCGTTCCCGGCCCTGCGCCTGGGTTACCTGGTGCTGCCGCCGGGGCTGGTGCAGGCCTTTGCCCAGCGTCGGGCAGTGGATGTACGGCATTCGGAAGTCAGCACCCAAGTGGTGATGGCCGAATTCATGGCCGCCGGGCATTTTCAGCGGCACATCCGCCGTATGCGGCGGGCGGCGCTGAGCCGACGCAATACCTTACTGGCCGGTTGGCCTGTGGATATCCCTGGCGTGGGCGCATTGCCGACGGTGGCGGCGGGGTTGCACCTGACCATCCCGGTAGCCAGCCTGGCCCGCGAGCAAGCCTTGGTGGCCCAGGCGGCCGAGGTCGATGTGGAAATCAGTGGCCTCAGCCGCTACTGGTTGCCGGACTCGGAGTTGCCCGTGGATCAGCGAGCGGGGCTGGTGCTGGGTTTTGCCGCCGTGCCCGAAGCCGACATCCAGTCCGCCCTGGCCCGCCTGCGCAACGCCTGGACCCCGTAGGCGCCGGCTTGCCGGCGGTAAGGCCCGTGGGTTTGCAGCGGTCTCAGGGGCGCTATCGCTGGCAAGCACAACGCCCCCCCAGCCGCTCTTGCAGCGGCCCCCAACAAATGGGCGTCAGGTTCCGGATTTGATTTTGGTCCAGGCTCGGGTCCGGGCGCGTTCGGCGTCGCGGGGCAGGGGTTGCAGGGTGTAGAGGGTGCCCATCGCCGCTTCGGTGGGGTACAGGTTGGGGTTATTGCGGATCGCCGGGTCGACCAGCTCGGTGGCGTCCTTGTTCGGGTTCGGGTAGCCGACAAAGTCGCTGACCGGGGCAATCACCTGGGGTTGCAGCAGGTAATTGATGAAGGTGTAGGCATCTTCCGGGTTCTTCGCGCCTTTGGGGATCGCCAGCATGTCGAACCAGATCGGCGCGCCTTCCTTGGGCAGACGCATGTCCACGGTCACGCCATTCTTGGCTTCCTTGGCGCGGTTGGCGGCCTGGGAGAAGCTCCCCGAGTAGCCCACTGCCACGCAGATGTCGCCATTGGCGATGTCCGCCATGTACTTCGAGGAGTGGAAGTAAGTGATGTACGGCCGGATCTTCATCAACAGTGCTTCAGCTTTGGCGTAGTCCGCCGGCTTTTTGCTGTTGGGGTCCAGGCCCAGGTGCTGCAAGGCCAGGGGCAGGATCTCTGATGGCGAGTCGAGCAGGGCCACGCCGCACTGCTTGAGCTTGCTGATGTTCTCTTCCTTGAAAATCAGGTCCCAGCTGTCCACCGGCGCCTTGTCGCCGAGGGCGGCCTTGACCTTGTCCGGGTTGAAGCCGATCAGGATGGTCCCGTACATGTAGGGCACGGCGAACTTGTTGCCCGGGTCGTTGGCCTCGATCAGCTTCATCAGCTTGGGATCGAGGTGGTTCCAGTTGGGCAGCTTGCTGCGGTCCAGGGGCTGGAACACCCCGGCCTCGATCTGCTTGGCCAGGAATACGTTGGACGGCACCACCACGTCGTAGCCGGAGTTACCGGTCAGCAGCTTGGCTTCCAGGGCTTCGTTGGTGTCGAAGATGTCGTACACCAGCTTGGTCTGGGTGTTCTGGGCCTTGAAGTCGTCCAGGGCCTTGGGGGTGATGTAGTCGAACCAGTTGTAGACCCGCAGGGTGCGTTCTTCAGCGTGCGCGGCGCCACCGACAAAGGTGGCGCAGAGGGCTGGGACGATCAGGCGTTGGAATCGTTTCATGCTGCTATTCCCTCATTGGGCGCGTTGAAAACCTTCGAGAACGTTCACGGCGTTGATGCCGATTTCTTCTACCGCGTAACCGCCTTCCATAACGAACAGCGTCGGCTTGCCGAGGGCCGCGATGCGTTCGCCCATGGCCAGGTAGTCCGGGCTGTCGAGCTTGAACTGGGAGATCGGATCGTCCTTGAAGGTGTCCACACCCAGGGACACGACAATGATGTCGGCGCCGTAGCGGGCGATCTCTGCGCAAGCCTCTTCCAGGGCTGCGCTCCATACATCCCAGCCGCTGCCGGCGGCCAGAGGGTAGTTGAAGTTGAAACCTTCGCCCGGGCCTTCGCCGAGCTCGTCCGCGTAGCCGAGGAAGAACGGGAACTCCGCTTCCGGGTGGCCGTGGATCGAGGTGAACAGCACGTCGCTGCGCTCATAGAAAATCGACTGGGTGCCGTTGCCATGGTGGTAGTCGACGTCGAGGATCGCGACCTTACCGTGGCCCTGGTCGAGAAAGGCCTGGGCGGCGATGGCGGCGTTGTTCAGGTAGCAGTAGCCGCCCATCAAGTCGCTGGCGGCGTGATGCCCCGGTGGTCGGCACAGGGCAAAGGCGCTGTGGGCGCCGGCCTGGATCGCGGCCTGGGCGGTGAGCGCCACTTGCGCCGCGCTGTAGGCCGCTTGCCAGGTGCCGGCGGTGATCGGCGCGCCGCCGTCGAAACTGTAGTAGCCCAGTTGCCCGTGCAGGTTGCTGGGGAGTACCCGGCGCAACGTGCGGGCCGGCCAGGTGAAGGGCAGCAGGTCGCCATCGATGCCTTGGGCGGCCCAGCGGTCCCAGGCGCCCTTGAAGAAGTCCAGGTAAGCGCGGCTGTGGATACGCTCGATGGGACCCAGGCCGAAGTCCTTGGGCGCCTCCACCGGGCCCAGTTGGCGGGCTTGCACGCGGCTCAACACATGGTCGGCGCGGGAGGGCATTTCAAAGCAGGGCATGAGCTGGCCGTCGATCAATTCGCAGCGGCCATGGTGCAGGTGGTGATCGTCCGAGTAGATCGTCAGCATTTCTTGTTCTCCGCAGGCTGATTCGGTGGGTCACAGTCTTGCGGGGCGCGGGGTTTCGGAGAACGGCAGGAAAGGCCAAAAGGGGATCGATATGGCCAAAGTGTTTGACCGAAATTCGCCCCCTAAAGAGGCGTGGCGCCCCATTGCGGGGCGCCAGCGGTGTCAGCTCGCGGCGGGCTGGGGAGCCAGGCGTTGCAGGACCTGGAGCATGTCGTCGCGTTTTTTCCGGGCGATGATCTCCAGCAGCAGGGCCCGGCCCTTCTTCTCGCAGTGCTGGCCAACATTCGGATCGGCGCCCTTTTCCAGGAGCAGGGTGAACATGTCCAGGGTTTCCTGCCGGCTGACGATGGGGGCGCCCTGATCCGGGGAAATCTTGTCGGCCACGAACATCAGCAGGCTCTGACCCAAGGGCTCGTTGTAGCAGGTGCCACGGCCATAGCTCAGGTTGAGGTCGGCCCCAGCCTCGATCAGGAGCCTCATGGCGGCGTAGTTGTTGCCCCAGAACGCCCGGTACAGCGCGGTTTCACCGTCATTCAGGGTGCGCAGGTCGAGCTTCTGCGGGTGCTGCAGCAGCCAGGTGAAGCCTTCGAGATTGCGCTGTTGTTCGGCCAGAATCATCAGCGGCGTCATGCCCTGGCTGTCCTGCTCGTCGATGGCCACGCCAGCGTCCAGCAGGAACTTCAGGCGCCCGCCCTGGCGAAGGTCGGTGCTGTCCCGCAGGTCGCGGCGCATGGCCAATATGGCCAGGGTGCTGTAGTTGTAATGGCCGTGGGTCTGGGCGCCGTTGTCCAGCAGCAGTTGGGCGATCGCCAGGTGCGGGGCCTCCAGCGCGTGCAGCAGGGCGCTGCGCCCATCGAAGGCCATGACCTCGCCACTCACGCCACTGGCCAGCAAGCGCCGCACTTCGCTTTCGTCACCGGCATCCACCGCTGCCACCAGCGGCCAGAAGCCCTGGCACGCCTGCGGGTTGGCGGCGCTCAGGCCCAGGCGCTGGAGCACCCTGGGCGGAATGCTCATCTGGCGTTTCAGGCGCAGGCCGCAGTACACCCGGTAACCCTCGATGGCCCGGCCCTGGTGGAGTTTATCCTGTGGTCGTTGCTCGAACTGGGCCCAGTCCAGGTCCGCCAGGTTGAGGTACGTCGGCATGCGCCCGGGGTCGCGGCGCAGCACTTCCGCCAGCCAGGGACGGGCGGTTTTCAGTTGGCCGGCTTCGGTGGTCCAGTAGGCAATGTCGTTGAGCAGCCCGGGGTACTCGCTGCGGTCCGGGGCGAGGGTGCGGTAGTCATGCACGGCGAAGAAGTCCTCGACCTGGAGGATGCCCGGCCCTTTGTCCTTGGCCTTGCGCAATTGCTCGTGCAGTGCACGGAACTGTTTCCAGGTGGCCTCTTCCGCGGCCGGTGCCGAGTATGCATTGAAGGTGATCGGGCCTTTGCCACTGGTGAAGGGCCGGAACCATTGAGGAAAGTGCTGCAAGGCCAGCAGCCACTGTTGCTCGATCTCGGCGTTGACGGGCTGCAGCGGGGTGAAGCTCAAGTCCGTCATGTCCCGGCGATGACTGATGGCCAGCAGCGGGTGTTGCGGGTCGCGCTGGTCGATCAGCAGATAACGCTGGTTGAGTTGCCATTCCGAAGGGCTTCGGCAGTCGAAGCTCAGGGGCGTCAGGCTGATCCCGTCCACCAGTTCATTAGTGGGCGGCCAGTTGTCCGAGACCTGGATCGACTCGCCTGGCGACACGCAGGCGCGCAACTCCTCGGGGCTGAACAGCGGTATCGGCGCTGATTTATAGATCCGCTGCCGGTACCCGCGGTCCTGGTAGGCGTTGAGGTAGAACAGCCCACGGTACTGGCTGAGCACGATCCGCGCCGCCGGTTGCGCCAGGCCGGGCAGGGGGAACGGCTTGATCTGCAGGGTGGCGGTTTCCGGCTCGTCCATGACGAAGTCGCTGGACATGTCCCACCACTTCATCTTGGCCAAGTCGAAGGCCTGGGCGGCGGGTACGACGGCGAGCATCAGCAGTGCCAGGCCGATTCGGCGCAAGCGCGTGGGGCTGGCGATGGCGCCTGTGGAGAGGTTCAAGATTGCAGTCCCTTGCCGGTAGAAAGGTCGGCAATGTAATGCAATCGGGCGCTTTATGCCGGGGTTTGTGTCAGGGCCGGAACTGGCTGGGCGCCACGCCGCTCCAGCGGATAAAGGCGTGGCGGAAACTCGCGGTTTCGCTGAAGCCCAGGGCCTCGGCGATCCGGTAGATCGGCATCTGGTCTTCGCAGAGCATCTGCTTGGCCTGTTCGAAACGCAGCTCGTCGAGCAGTTCCTGATAACTGCAGCCCAGGTCCTTGAGGTGCCGGCGCAGGGTGCGGGCCGAACAGTTCATCTGTTCCGCCAGCCCCTCAAGCCCTGGTGCGGCGTCCAGCTGCGCGGCCAGCAGTTGGCGGATGCGCCCGAGCCAGGCCTGGCGCCCGGTGAACTCGGTGTTCTGCTTGCGGCAGCGCTCGGCCATGGCCTGGTGGGTAATGGCGTCGGCCAGGGGCAGGGGCTGGTCGAGCCAGCGCGGGTCGAAGGCAAAGGCGTTGCTGCTGGCCTCGAACTGCAACGGGCAGTCGAAGCGTTCGCCGTAGCGTTGTTGGTAGTCCGGGGCGGGGTACTCGAAGCGGGCACCCAGCAGCGGCAGCGGATGGCCCAGCAGGTCGTCGCAGATGACCTTCAATGAGGCCAGGCAGAACTCGGTATTGAAGGCGGCCAGGGCCGGGCACTCGCGATAATCGGCGGCGGTGAGCCAGGTACGCGGCCCGTCGCTTTCCAGGCTGAGCTCGAAAAGTGTTCCCATCAGCGCCGGATAACGCAGCGCCAGGCGCAAAGCGTCACCTAAGGTGGCACTGGTCAGCAGGGCATAGCCGAGCATGCCGTAGGACGAAACGTGCATGCGCCGGCCCAGCTCCAGGCCGATGTCTCGTTGCAGGGCAACCGCGTTGGCACACACCAGCATTTCCTGGCTGGTGGTGATGCGGGTGTCGGCGCGGCTCAGGTCCGCGGCGTTGATACCGCTGCCGGCCAGCAACGCTTCACTGGGCAGGCCCTGGTCCTTGAAGGTGTTGAGCACCAGGGAAACGGCATTGAGGGTGGTGAGGTGCGAGTGCAGCATGCGCAGATTCCAGCCTGGGTAAGGCCGGTAAGCGGAGCAAGTTGCATGCCGCCCGCGATCAGACCTGCGGTTCGCCGGCCAGCGGCATGCCGCATTCCGGGCGCAGTGTGGCTAGTGACTTGGCGCTTTGATTGGTGCAACCTGCCTGCCATTCACCGCCTGAGGTGGTGGTGTAGCAACCCCGATAAAGGACTATGTATGACCCTCACTCCTGCGCGTTCCCTGCTTCTGGTGTCCGGCTTGCTCCTGAGTTCGCTGTGCCTGGCCGAGGCTGAGCCAAGCAGCGAAAGCACCATCAAGGACTCTGCCAAGTCAGCCGTCTCGTCAGCCATTTCGGCAGGCAAAAACCTTTTGGGCGGCGTCAGCGAAGGCGTGCTCGATGGTCGCCAGTCGGCGCAAGGCGTCGACGGTGCCTCGATCATTTCCTCCCGTGAGCAAATGAAAGGCCGCGTCGACGTCCAGGTATTGAAGACCGAAGCCGCCGGCGACAGCTTCAACGTTACCCTGGGTTTCAAGAACAGCAGCGACAGCCAGTTGCGGCTGATCAACCTCAAGCAGGCCGGCGCCCTGCTGGCGATCGACCAGGACGGTTACGCCAACAACTTGACTGCCAGCCTCGACAACCCGGACGAAGTCACCATCCCGGCCAAGGCGGCAGTGCGGCAGAAGTTCGTGTTTGAAGGGCCGATCGAGAGCTCGAGTTCGGTGCGGGTCTGGGGCCAGGATTACTCGGTCAAAAAGTAACCCGATAGCCACCCTCTGCTCGTCGTCGAGCCGGCGGCTACCGCAGTAGCTACCGGCTCCCGAGCGCGAGCTTCAGCTCAATTCGCCACACAGATCGAGTTCGACCAGGCGCCGCACTTCGGCGGTCTCCAGGCCGGCACCGAGCAAGGCATTGAGCTTGCCGAAGGCTGCTTCGCGGGTCATGCCGCCACCGGACAACACACCCACGCCGCGCAGGCGGCTACCGGCTTCGTAGATGTCCAGATCCACACCGCCTTCATGGCACTGAGTGATCGCAACCACCACCACGCCCAGGTCGCGGGCGCGTTGCAGGCTGGCCAGGAATGCCGGGTTGTCGCTGGGGCCGGTGCCGCTGCCGAAGCATTCCAGCACCAGGGCCTGGATGCCGCTGTCGAGCACGCCATCGAGCAGCTCGGCGCCGATACCGGGGAACAACGGCAGCACGCCGACCTTGGCCAATTGCTTGGCCTGGCGATAATCCAGGGCCGCTGGAATGGCCTCGGCCTTGGTGCCGCCGCCCTGGCGTTGCAAGGCGGCAAACGGGTGCCGGCCAAAGCTGCGGATTTTCGCGCAGCGGGTCGGTGCCAGCAGCTCGCCGTGGAAATACAGCTGCACGCCGGGCGCCAAGCCTTGACCCAGGGCCACCAGGGCGCCGCTGAGGTTTTCCCAGGCGTCGCTGTCCGGCACGCCGGCCGGCAACATGGAGCCGGTGAACAGCACCCGCGCCTTGAGGCTCAGCAACTGGAAGCTCATGGCCGCCGCGCTGTAGGCCAGGGTGTCGGTGCCGTGTAGGATCAGCACGCTGTCGCAGCCCTGCACATCCACCGCGTCGACCACGGCTTCGCGCAGGCGCTGCCAGTAGTCGGGGGTCATGTTGGCGCTGTCGATCAGCGGCGCCATCTCGCGAAAGCGCCAGTTGGGCACCACCAGCTCAGGCTGGCTGTGCAGGTACTCGCGCATCCGGGCTTCGAAGCCGGACGCTGGGGCCAGGCCGTTGGCGCTGGCTTGCATGCCGATGGTGCCACCGGTGTAGAGCACCATGACGTTCTGCGCGGCGGGGAAAGTTGTGGGGTTCATTGGCCATTCTCCTGGGCGATGACTGCGTGCGCCGCAGCATGCCTGCGGGCGTACGCCGTGTCACGTCGGGCGGCGCGGGGCCGCCCGGTTCTGCACTCAGCGTTGCGCTGGGCTGGCGTTGGCCGGGGCCGCTTGGGCCGCGGTAGCTGGGGTCTGCGGGTTGGCAGGCCAGGCCTTGGTGTCCAGGTCCAGGTCGGCAAACTTGCTGGAATCGAACACTGGGGTCTTGATCCCGGCAGCGCGCTGGTCGTCGTAGTCACGCAGGATGCGCATGGCGACCTTGAACAGCAGGAACAGGGCGATCAGGTTGACGAACGCCAGCAGGGTCATGGTGATGTCGGCAAAGGCGAACACCGTGCCCAAGTCCTCGATCGCGCCCCAGAAGATCAGCACCAGCACCAGGGTGCGGTACAGGAGCAACGCGTTGCGGTTCTCGCCAAGCAGGAAGCGCAGGTTGTTCTCGCCCAGGTAGTAGTTGTAGAGGATCGAGGTGAATACGAACAACGCCAGGGCCACCGAGATGAACATCCGGCCCCATTCGCCGACCACGGCTGCCAGGGAGTTCTGGGTCAGGGCGATGCCGTCACCTTCGAAGCCCGGGGTGTAGAAGCCCGACAACAGGATCAGCAGCGCGGTGCAGGTGCAGATCACGAAGGTGTCGAGGAACACGCTGAACGCCTGTACCACGCCCTGTGCCACCGGGTGCTCGACCGAGGCCACGGCGGCCACGTTCGGCGCACTGCCCAGGCCGGCTTCGTTGGCGAACACGCCACGTTTCACGCCCATGATGATGGCGCTGCCCACCAGGCCACCGAAGGCTTGGTCCAGGCCGAAGGCGCTCTTGACGATGGTTGCCAGCATGGCCGGCACATGGTCGAACTGCAGGACGATGACGTAGATGGTCACGCCGATGTAGACCAGGGTCTTCACCGGTACCAGCAGGTCAGCGACCTTGGCGATGCGCTTGATGCCACCGACAAATACCAGGCCCAGCAGCACGGCCAGGGCCAGGCCGGTGTAGGTCGGGTTGAGGTCGAAGGCGTTTTTCAGCGAGTGGGTCACAGCGTGGGATTGCAGGCCGTTGAAGGCGAAACCGAAGGTCACCAGCAACAGGAAGGCCATGATCATGCCCAACCAGCGTTTCTGCAGGCCGTGCTGAATGTAGTACGACGGGCCGCCACGGTATTGCCCTTCGGAGTCGCAGCGCTTGTAGAGCTGGCCCAGGGAGCATTCGAAGAAGCTGCTGGACATGCCCACCAGCGCGGTGACCCACATCCAGAACACGGCGCCAGGGCCGCCCAGGGTAACGGCGATGCCGACGCCTGCGATGTTGCCCGCACCGACGCGGCCGGCGAGGCTGAGCATCAGGGCCTGGAACGAACTGAGTTGGCCGGCGCTGCTTTTCAGGCTGTCGCGGAACACCGCGAACATATGGAAGAAGTGGCGCAATTGAACGAAACGCGAGCGGATCGTGAAGTAGCTACCGAGCCCGACAATGAGCACGATCAGTACTTTCCCTGAGAGGAAGTCGTTGATGACTTCGAGCATGGAGTATTCCTCGCTGTTTTTTGTAAAGGCAAATGCTGGCCCGTTTGAAATATCTCGTTACATGGTCTTTTGCGGGCAGCAAAATCCATGGGGCGAGCTTTCGTCCCGGTTCCATATCGCGGGTTGTTATTAGTTCGGCTTTCGCATGCGGCTGGGCCTCGTGACCGAAGGCTGTGCATGCGAAGAGGGGGCGCACTATACCGGTGCGCGCGCTCGCCGTCTGCATGTTGCGCATTTGGCCGAGGAACGGCAGGGCCCGCGAGGGCTGAATCGGTTCTTGTCAGCGTCCCCAAACGCCCTCTACGCGCCTACTTACACACGCCCGGGCGTTGGCTCCTACCCATTCACCGCTGCCCGCAATAAGGCCTGAAAGCCCACCAACGCCTGTGGGACCAGGCTCCTACAGCCAGAAGGCGTCGTGCCGTTCCTGGAAATCGCGCAACTCTCCGTGTTCCAGCAACTGGCGGATCCAGGGTCCGAGCAAATCCTGCGGGCTGTCCTGGGGTGTGTTTCGACGCCATGGGGCGGGGACGTCGGCAAAACGCTGCTGATTGGCGCTGAGTTTTTCCAGGATCTGCCGGTCCTGCCGCAGGATCACCTGGAACAGCGGCTGCAGCAGGCTGCGTTTGAGCCAGGCCGGGGCGCGGTGGCGGGCGGTGGCGATGCGCGCGAACAGACGCAACTGGCCATCAGCGGCCGGGGTGAGCCAGGCGCTGACCAACAAATTCAGGCGGCCCTGGCGGTCGTGGTATTCGATTTCTGCCAACCCCGGCAGGCGGAAGCGTCCCATGCTGACGCCGCGTTCTCCTTCGAACAGGCGGGAAATCAGCCCGGACTGGGTGCCTTCTTCGCTGTATTGCGCTTCGACGCCATCCTCCAGCCGATGCACCCAGGTCCGAATGTGCTGGCGTTTGCGGTCGTGGCGAATCCACCCGGCATGGACGAAATGGGTATGGAAACCATCGAGAAAATTCTCCGCGGCATCCTGCAGCGAGCAGCGCACCTGGCTCTGAATCCAGAAGGTATCCAGGGGCTGGCGTTGTTCGGCAGGGGCCACCGGAGCGATCGTCGGGCGCTCGGGCGCCAGGCTGGCCCACACCAGCCCCTGGGTTTCGCAACTGTGCAAGGGTTGCAGCAACACCTGGCTGCAACGTTGCTGTTGCTGGCCCGGCAGATGGGCGCAGCGGCCCTGGGCGTCCAGGCGCCAGCCGTGGTACGGGCATTCGATCTGCCCATCGCGCACCCGCCCGGCACTCAGCGGCGCAAAGCGATGGGGGCAACGGTCCGGCAGCACTGCCGGCACGCCCTCGGCGTCGCGAAAGATCACCAGCGGCACGCCCTGCAGGGTGCAGCCCAGCGGCTGGCGTTGCAGTTCGCGGCTCAGGGCCACGGGCCACCAGGCAAGGTTGGGTTTCACAGTTTGAGCCTCCTCATCAGGGGCACTCCGATCCGCGTCAGCAGCAGGCTCAGCAACTGCCACACCAGGCGTCGACCGAGGGACAGATGCGCCACGTGGACCAGGCTGTATTCGATCTCCGGCTGGCCGCCGCGCAGGCGTTTGAAGCCTGCGGCGCCGGAACTGAAGTTGAGGACTTGGCGCCGCTCCACCGCCTCCTGCAGGCACAGCCGGGTCAGTTGTCGATACAGGCCGGCACGCTGGGGCAGGGCGGTGTCGTAGCCTACGATCGGCGTGCTGATCAGGGCGCTGTTGGCGAACCAGCCAAGGGCGCCGTCGATGCGCCCTTCGGGGCTGCGCAGGGCGCGCATTTCCAGCCAGCCTTCGGCCTGGCCGCGCTGCATCCATTGGGCGCTGTAGTGGGGGTTCAGGGTGCTGTATTTATCCAGGTACAGCAGGTTGTAAAGCTGCTCGATGCGCTGGAAGTCGGCCGCCTGCAGCTGTTCGCCGTGCACCAGGCTATAGGGGCTGCGGCGCAGCAGGGTGGCGTCGAGGCGGGTGTTGTGGTGGCGCAGGAAGGCCGCCCGCTCACCGTCGCGACCGTCGAACAGGTAGACCTGGCGGCTGGGGATGGCCAGGTAGCCCAGGGCTTGCAGGCGCTGGCGCAGCCCCGGGTTGCTGAAGTCGTTGAGTGAACGAAAGCCGAAACCGTGATCAGGGAAGTCCCGCTTGAGCAGCTCGGTGATCGCCGGCAGGTCGTCACCCGTCCAGTCGGGCGGGTAGAGGTTGGTCGACAGCAGCCAGTTATTGACCTGCACCAACCGGTCGACCTTGGCCGCTCGCAGCAGGCGGTCGACGCCTTGGGTCAGCAGCTTCAGCGGCCAGGTCAGCCAGGGCCGCTGCAGGCGTTTGAGCTCTTCCCGGGCGTAGCCGCTGTAGGCCGTCAGGGGCGAGACCACGTAGCAGTTGTCCGCCGGCTCGTTGCCATCGGTGATGCTGACCGGAAACTGCTGGCTGCCGGTGTCGAGTAGCGCCAGGCCGGTGCTGAGGTTGCCGATCAGCGTCGCGCCGGCGCAGGTCTGCACGTAACGCCGCGCCGGGCTGTCGTCAGGCAGTGCGGCCAGTTGTTCGGGGCGCAGCAGCTTCATGGTCGGGGGCTGTCCAGGCATTGGCCGTTCCACTCGATGTCGGCGGTGGAGGCGGCGAGTAAGCCGCAGCGACGGGTCAGGGCGCGGCCGATAATTTCCGCCAGGCTCAACACCTGGGCGGTCAGGGGGCCGCGATCGGCGCCCTGGACGATCACGTCCCGGGCGCGCCGGTAGTCGTGCCAGAACGCGCCGCTCAAGGCCCGTTGTGGGGCGGCCAGAAGCAGCATGGCCAGGGCGATCATCCGCGGTTCATGGGTCGCCTCCAGCGGCTCGGTCGCGACAGTGCCGAGCGCCGCCACCAACGGTGAGCGCTGGTCGTCGAACAAGTGCACGCCGCTGGTGGCCCTGGGGTTGCATTCCAGGACCTGGAAGCGGCCCTGCCCATCCTCGATAAAGTCGAAGCCCACCTGCCCGGTGTAGCCGGTGGCGCGACCGAACTGCTCAATAAAGGCGCGGATGGGCGCGGGCGCGCAGCTGTTGAAGTAAATCCCGGAGCCGCGCCCGACCCGGTAGCGCGGCTGGTAGCAGCTATGGGCCCGCAACTGGCCGTCCACCAGCACGCTGAAACTGCAGTATTCCTGCCCGGCGACAAAGCGCTGGGCGACCCAGGGCACGCTGGCCGTGGGCCGGACTTTGGCCAGTTGCGCAGCACTGGGGCGGATCAGGGTCTGGGAGGCGAAGCGTGAATACGCCGGCTTGAACACCAGCTGCTCACGCTCAGCGACCAGGGCCTGCACGGCTGTGGCGTCGTGCAGCAGTTGGGTGGGCGGCGCGGCCACGTCCCAGCCTTGAGTCATGGCGGCGAACTGGCCCTTGTGATGCAGGCGATGCAGCAAATCGAAGGGGCTGGTGAACACCCGGCACAGCGGGCTCAGGCGTTCCAGGCCGTGAGCCAGGTAGAACACTTCTTCGCAGGTGGGCAGCAGCAGGTCGATGGCCTGTTGGCGGATCACCGTGGCCAGGGCTTCGATCCAGGCATCGGGGTCTTGCCTGGGCTCGGGCAAGCGCACGAACTGCTCGGCCGAGCGGCTGAAGCGGCTCAAGGGGTGGGCCAGGGAATCGGCCACGGTGACGCTCCAGCCGGCGTGCTCGAAGGCTCGCGCCCACTCCAGGCAGGCCGGCGCGCGGGCGCCAAGAATCAGTACACGCATGGCAGTCCCTCGGGGGCTTGAAGCATCTGAAGGCGACGGCGTTTGGCCTGGGGCGGCGGTGCCTGCCAGTGGCCGAAGCTCAAGGTCGGGGCTTGCAAGCCTTGCTGGGCGCAGAGCTCGCCAAGGGCCGCGCTCAGGCGTTGGCAGAGGTCGGGGTGGTCGCCGGGTGTCAGCAGGTTGACCTGCCAGTGGCGGCCCTGTTGGCGGATTTCGTATTCCTCCAGCGCCGGCCCGAGCATCAACAGGCAGCGGCGCAGCACGTCGGGATAAAGCGCGGCCAGGTGCCCGCCGTCGAGGCTGGGCAGCCAGAGGATTTCATCGGCGCGACCCTCCACGGCAGCAATCGCCCGTTCGGCCCGGCCGCAGGGGCAGGGTGCGCTGGCGACCCGCAGAATGTCGTTGAGGCGATAACGCACGATTAGCTGCGTACGCCGGGAAAAGTCGGTGATGATCGGCTGAAAACGGGTCTTCCCGGTGTCCAGCCATTGGGGCTCGATGTGCAGGTGGCTCTCGTTGAGGTGCAAGGTTCCGGCTTCGCAGGTGTAGCCGAGAAAGCCCTCGCTGGCCTGGTAGATCTGCTGGGCGTGGAGCCCGAAGGCGCTGTACACCGCCTCGGCATCGGCACTCTCCAGCACTTCGGCGACCGACAGGATGTGCCGTGGGCGAATGCTCAAGTGGCCGGCCAGCGCAGCCTGGGCCAGCCCGCGCAGCACCGTGGCCGGGGCCACCAGTACATCCGGGTCCTGTTGGTTGAGGCGCCCCAGGGACGCCGGCAAACCGAGGGTCAGGTCGTGAAAGGCGAAGTCGATCCGGCGGCTGGCCAGGGTGGTGTACAGGCGGCTGTTGGCCCGCAGGAAGAAGGCAATCCGCAGCGGCGCCAGCCACGGGCACAACAGGCGCGGCAGCAACGCCCGGGGCAAGGTGCGCGCCAGCAGGATGCCGGCCCAGCGCTGGCGCTCCACGCTGCTGACCAGGAACACCCCCTGGGCCCCCGACGTGCCGCTGGACAGGCCGACGGTAATGTCGCCCAGGGTCGGGCTGAAGTCCCGGGACTGTTCGGCCGCGATGGCCACCGGCAGTACCTGCTCCAGGCTCAGGCCGCGGGTGTTGAAGGCGGCGAAGTCGTTCATCAGCGTGGCTTTGTCCATGATCGGCAAGCTCTGCAGGTCACTCGCCCGCAGGTGCCGGAAGCGTTGCCCACGGGGCATGACCTTGGCCATAAAGTGCTTCAGGCGCCGGGCTTGCCAGGCTTGCAGCCGGTCGCGCCGCTGAAAGCGCAGGGCATAGCGGCTGAGGAGGAAAGAGGCGGCGCTGCGCAAGGTGCCGATCAGGCGTTCACTGTTCATCGAGGAAGGCCTGCCAGGCGTGGGTGCAATGGGAGGGCAGTACCGCCACCGCCGGTTCGCGGCGGATTAATTGCCCGAGGTCGCTGTAGGTGCGCCGGTACTGCCGTTGATCGGCGCTGGCAAACCACAGCGCCGGTGCGGCGGGCAGGCGTTCGGCGCGACAGGCCGGGACTGACCAGCACGCGTCGGCCACCAGAAACACCGGCCGGCCCTCGGCGTCGGGGATAAACAGGCCCAGTTGGCCCTCACTGTGCCCCGGCAGCGGCACGCCGATCAGGCTGGCGTCGCCGAACAGGTCGAGGCCGCGTTCGAACGGCGTCATCCATGCGGGCAGGGCGCAGGCCGGGCTGGCATTGGCCAGGCGCAGGCGGGCGCTGAAGTCCTCCGGCAGCAACCCGGGCAAATGCCCGCCCAGGGTGGCGCGCCAGCGATGGCCGCGCAGGCTTTCGATGTGTTGATGGTCCGCTTCCAGGGCAATAAAGGTGGCGCGGGGGAAGTCCCGCAGGCCGGCGATATGGTCGGCGTGGAAGTGGGAAATGATCACGCAACGGATGTCTTCCGGGCCAATGCCCAGGGCATGCAGTTGGGCGAGCAACTGTTCCGCCACTGGCAACTGGACGGGCACGGCGCTGCGATACAGGCGCTCCGGCAGGGCACGGGTGGCCTGGAAAAAGTGCTCGGCGTAGCCCGTGTCGTAGAGGATCCAGCCGTGGTCCGGGTGTTGGATCAGGCCGCACAGCGCCGGGAACTGGCGGGGCGCCAGGCGTCCGCCGCGATCGGCCATGCATTCCAGGTGCTGGCACCAGCCGGCCCGCAGGATGTGCACCTGCACGCGACGGCTCATGCCGGTGGCCTCTGTTGCTCCAGCCACCAACGGGCGTGCTGGGCAATGCCCTGGTCCTGGCTGATGACCGGGCGATAGCCCAGTTCGGCGCAGATGGCGCTGATGTCCAGGGTCTGGCTGAACGCCAGGACCCCGGCGCCGTAACGGGTGATCAACGGTTCGCTGCCGTTGCCCAGGCGTGCCCTCAGTTCAAGCAATTGCGCCACCCGGTCCACCAGGCGCCAGGGCAGTCGCCGGGTGCGCAGGGGCAGTTCGAAGTGCTTCGCCACCTGATCCAGCAGCGCCTTGAAGCTCAGCGGCGTGCCATTGCTCAGGTTATAAATGCACAGCCGGCGCGGCAGTGGCCGGGTCAGGGCCAGCCACACGGCCTCCACCAGGTTGTCGATGCAGGTCAGGTCCAGTTGCGCATTGCCGCCGCGCATCAGCGGAATGGCCCCGCGCTGCATCACCCGCAGCAAGCGTGGCATCAGGGTCGCGTCCCAGGGGCCGAACACCGCCCTGGGCCGGAGGATTACGCATTGGGGCAGGTCGGCTTCGCGCAGCAGGGCCTCGGCCTGGGCTTTGCTGCGGGCGTAGTCGTTGACTGGCGGCGGCAGGGGCTGGTCTTCGCGGATGCCCAGGCGGTCGCGAAAGTTGAAGTACAGGCTGGGGGTGGACAGGTGCACCAGCCGTGGGATGTGGTGTTCCCGGCAGGCATGGATCACTTCGGCGGTGGAGTCGAGGTTGGCGTGGGCAAATGCCTGGGGCGAGCCCCAAGGGGATGACAAGGCCGCGCAGTGCACGATGGCATCGCAGCCTTGGCTGGCGTCGGCCAGCAGGCGTTGCCCTAGCGGGCTGCCGTGCTCCAGGCGCAACCAGCGCACCGGCGCCGGGCTGTGGGCCATGACCTCGGCGGCGGCCTCCGGGTTGCGCCCGCTGAACTGCACCTCGCAGCCTTCGCCAGCCAGGCGCCAGACCAGGTGCCGACCGATAAAACCGGTGCCGCCGGTGACCAGGATCTTCATCAGTACTCCAGGACCATGCCGCCGAGAGACAGGCCCGCGCCCGTGCCGATCAGCATCAGCCGTTGCCCGCGCTGGATGCGCCCGTCACGCACGGCGATGTCCAGGGCGGTGGGCAGGGACGCGGCCACCTGATTGCCGTGCTGGGCAAAGATATCAATGACCTTCTCCGGGCCCAGGGCCAGGCGTCGGGTTGCGTGCTGCATGGCTTGCTGACTGGCCTGATGGGGGATCACCCAGTCGATCTGATCGCGGTTCAGCCCGGCCTGGCCCAGCAGCTCGTCCATCAGCGTGGGCAGGTGCTTGGCGGCGAGGCGAAACACGCCTTTGCCGTGCATGGCAAAGCTGGTCAGGGGTTCGAAGGGCACGTCGATGCGCCGTGGGTGATAGCGCGATCCGCCAGCGGGGATCTGGCACAGCTCGGCGCCTTCGGAATAGGTTTTCAGGCGAGAGGCGAGGATGGTTGCGCCACCGTCGCCGGCCCCCAGGACCACGGCTGCGGCGCCGTCGCCAAAGATCCCGCTGACTTCCACCTGCTGCCAGTCCAGGCCGCAGGAGGCGATATCGGCGCATACCAGCAGCACGCGCCGGTAATGCCCGGCCTGGATCGGCCAGGACAGGGTATCCAGGGCGGCGATAAAGCCCAGGCAACTGGCGTTGATGTCCATGGCCGGGATGCCGGATTGGCCCAGCCCCAGCTCCCGTTGCAGCAAGGCGGCATTGCACGGCATGCCTTGGTCCTGGGTGCCGCTGGCGCAGACGATCAGGTCCAGTTGCCCCAGCTCCAACTGTGCCGCCAGCAGCGCCTTGCGGGCCGCGAGGGCGCCCAGGCTGGCGGCGTTTTCCGTTGGGCTGGCGACATGCCGCTGCTGCACACCGCTGATGCGTTCCACGCTGCCGGTTTCCAGGCCGAGCTGGCGGTCCAGCTCGGCACTGGTGACCACCCGCTGAGGCAGGGCATGGCCGGTGCCGAGGATGGCCAGTGCGCGGGGCTTGGCAGGGGCTGGTTGAGACATGTGCATGCAAATTCCGTTTCTGGGCAATAAGGCAAGGCAGGATAGCGGCGGGGTGATCCGTCAGGCGGGCTGAGGCGCTATCGGGCATTTCTCCAGCAGCAGCGCCAGCCCTTGCTGGTAAGCCTCGGGCTCCATGAGGTCACTGTGTTTGGCAACCATGTACAGCTGTTTTTTGGCCTCCAGTTTGGCGCAGGCCAGGAAATAGAAGTCGGCGTTTTCCTTGAAACTCACAATCTGGTCCCAGTCCAATCCGCTTTGGGCTCCTTTGCCGTTGATCATGACAAAACCCTGGTCTCCGAGCTGCAGGCGATAGGTGCCCTCGATGGATTTCAGCACGATGTGCAGTCGGGCCTTGATCAAGCGCTCCTGCGTGCCGCGAAAGTTTTTACGGGGCTTGGCGTAACTGGCACTGACGCCGGCCCTCAAGCGCGTCAGCCATTGGCCGGAAAAACGCCGCCAGAGCAGGGTCAGGATCAGGGTGTAGACGAGCGCGGCAATGATTTTCCCTGGGGTGATCTGCTGCGCGGGGAAATACATCGCCAGCGCCCCTGCCACCAGCAGCAGGCTGAACAGCAGCGGACCGAGCAGTTTTTTATGCCAGTGTTCCAGCCAGCGCATCCGCCGCGCCGTTTTTTCTTCATCCTTGCGCAACTCGAGTTCTAGCTGCTCCGCGAGTTTGAGGGCGGTGTATTCCGGGGTGATGCTGAACTGAAGTTCCATGGTGATGAGGCTGACGTCCGTATCCGAGCAAGGGCGGCAGTTTACTCGCTCATCCGGTTACTGCGGGAACAGCGGGATATTCTCTTGCGCCAGGTTCAGCAGTGCCTCGTCCAGCTGCGGCTTGTGCCGTTGGTAAGCCTCGCGGCCCAGGCGCAGGTCGGGCTGTTCAAGGGCGTCCGCCAACTCCAGCCATTGCAAGTACCTGAACTGGGCAATGGTTGGGGCCAGTTGGAAATGCACGGCGCTGTCAAAACCCTCCCAGTCTTCATAACTGGCCCACTCGTACAGCGTCATGAAGCAGCGCAGCGCCGGGGCCAGGGCGTCCAGTTGCTCGAGCGCCAGCCAGTAGGCGCGGTGAAGCTGATGCACGGTTTCCACGGCCTGGGCGATCAGGCTGACGGCATGGCCCGGGTCGCGGTGGTGTTTGCGCAAAATCCGTTGGGTCAGGGTAAAGCGCGCTTCCTCTATAGCAGCCAAGGCGCGGGGTAGGTCGTAGTCGGCGTGCTGCAAACAGTCCCGGGCCTGTTCAAGCGGCAGCCCGGACTGAGTCACCAGGTGCTGCAGCAACTCGGCCTTGAAACGTTCGGCAGCCTGCTGCGGATCGCCCGCGCACTGTTCAAGCAGCACTTGCGCATGGCGCAGGCCCACGGGGACCCAACTGCGTAGCTGTTGCAGGGCCTGGATGTGCGTCGGATCCATCGACTGAAATGCCTCGGTGTTGGGGGAGGCACGATTATCCACCGTGACGCACGAATCTGCGCTGCTAAAACGGCCAATGGCCTTTTGTAGGAGCCCGCTTGCCGGCGATGGCGTCGGTTGCGGTGATGAGGAGGGCAGGCCGGGCTTTATCGCTGGCACGCCAGCTCCTACAAAGGCGCGCGGTGTTGGGGGGCGTTTTTTGGGCAAAAAAAGGGCCTGGAGAGTGATCTCCAGGCCCTCAAAAGGTGAGAGGTGTCTAGTCCCTCAGCCTGGTGAGCGTGGCCCTGGGTTGGCAGGGCCGGCGTTGGTTCAAGCCTTCAAAGGCACCAGACGCGGGGCAATCATGTTTTCCGGGCGCAGGATGTCGTCGAGCATGGCGTCGTCGAGCAAGCCTTCTTCGCGCACCAGTTCCAGTACGCCACGGCCGCTTTCGAGGGCGATACGGGCGATACGGGTGGCGTTTTCATAGCCGATGTACGGGTTCAGCGCGGTCACCAGGCCGATGGAGTGCTCCACCAGCTCGCGGCAGCGGGCTTCGTTGGCGGTGATGCCGACGATGCAGTGCTCGCGCAGCATGTCCATGGCGCGTTGCAGCAGGCGGATCGAGTCGAAGATCTTGAAGGCGATCAACGGCTCCATCACGTTCAACTGCAGTTGGCCGCCTTCGGCTGCCATGGTCAGGGCCAGGTCGTTGCCGATGACTTGGAACGCCACTTGGTTGACCGCTTCCGGGATCACCGGGTTGACCTTGCCGGGCATGATCGAGCTGCCGGGCTGACGCGCTGGCAGGTTGATTTCGTTGATGCCGGTGCGTGGGCCGCTGGACAGCAGGCGCAGGTCGTTGCAGATCTTCGACAGCTTGACCGCGGTGCGCTTGAGCATGCCGGAGAACAGCACGAAGGCGCCCATGTCGGAGGTGGCTTCGATCAGGTCGGCAGCCGGTACCAGCGGCTGGCCGCTGATGGTGGCCAGGCGTTGTACGGCCAAGGCCTGGTAGCGCGGGTCGGCGTTGATGCCGGTGCCGATGGCGGTGCCGCCCAGGTTGACTTCGGTCAGCAGCTCGGGCGCCAGGGTTTTCAGGCGGGCCAGGTCTTCGCTGAGGGTGGTGGCGAAGGCGCGGAATTCTTGGCCGAGGGTCATCGGCACGGCGTCTTGCAATTGGGTACGGCCCATTTTCAGCACGTGGCCGAATTCGACGCCCTTGGCAGCGAAGGCTTGGATCAGGCTGTCGAGGCTGGCCAGCAGCGCGTCATGGCCCAGCAGCAGACCCAGACGGATCGCGGTTGGGTAGGCGTCGTTGGTCGACTGCGCCATGTTCACGTCGTTGTTCGGGTGCAGGTACTGGTATTCGCCCTTGTTGTGGCCCATGGCCTCCAACGCGATGTTGGCGATGACTTCGTTGGCATTCATGTTGGTCGAAGTGCCAGCGCCGCCTTGAATCATGTCCACCACGAACTCTTCGTGGAAATCGCCGCGGATCAGACGGGCACAGGCTTCGCTGATGGCTGCGTGCTTGGCTTCGCTGAGCTGGCCCAGCTCGCGGTTGGCATCAGCTGCCGCCTGCTTGACCATCGCCAGGCCGACCACCAACTTCGGGTAATGCGAAATCGGAACGCCGGAGAGACGGAAGTTATTCACCGCTCGCAGGGTCTGGATGCCGTAATACGCTTGAGCGGGTACTTCGAGTACGCCAAGCAGGTCTTTTTCTGTGCGGAAAGATGCAGCGGAGGACATGATAGAAATCATCTCGATTAAGGACCCGGTCTGTGCCGGAACGCTGTGAATCCTAGGCTTACGGGAAAATTTGGGCCAATGCTGTTCAGCACTGGCCTATGCATAAACGGCATAATGTCCGTGTGACGCCGCTTTGTCGGCGAGCGTGTGACCTAAAATGGTGCGTGTCCGGGAGGACGTGATGAATCTGGAAAGCAAATGGCTCGAGGACTTCAGTGCCCTGGCCGCCACCCGCAGCTTCTCGCAGGCCGCCGAACGGCGCTTCGTGACCCAGCCGGCGTTCAGTCGGCGGATCCGCAGCCTGGAGGCCGCCTTGGGCCTGACCTTGGTCAATCGCTCGCGCACGCCGGTCGAGCTGACGGCGGCAGGGCAGTTGTTTCTGGTGACCGCGCGCACCGTGGTCGAGCAGCTCGGTGAAGTGCTGCGCCACCTGCATCACCTGGAAGGCGGGCAGGGCGAAGTGATGCAGGTCGCTGCCGCGCATTCCCTGGCGTTGGGGTTCTTCCCGCGCTGGATCGCCCAGTTGCGCAACGAAGGCCTGAACATCGCCACGCGGCTGGTGGCGACCAACGTCGGCGACGCGGTGCATGCCTTGCGCGAGGGCGGTTGCGACCTGATGCTGGCCTTCTACGACCCGGACGCGGCGCTGCAGATGGACTCGGAAATCTTCCCGTCCCTGCATTTGGGCCACACTGAAATGCTCCCGGTGTGCGCGGCGGATGCCGACGGCCAACCGTTGTTCGACCTTGAAGGCGAGGCCAGCGTGCCGTTGCTGGCCTACAGCGCCGGGGCTTTCCTCGGGCGTTCGGTGAACCTGCTGCTGCGCCAGCGCAACCTGCGGTTCACCACGGTGTATGAAACCGCCATGGCCGACAGTCTGAAGAGCATGGCCCTGGAAGGACTGGGCATCGCCTGGGTGCCACAACTGAGCGTGCGCGCCGAGCTGGCTCGGGGCGAGTTGGTGGTGTGTGGCGGCCCGCAGTGGCATGTGCCCCTGGAGATTCGCCTGTACCGCTGCGCCCTGGTGCGCAAGGCCAATGTGCGGCTGTTGTGGCGCAAGCTGGAGGGCGGCGCCGCACAAGCCGCGGCCGTGTAGGAGCCGGCTGTTGGCGAAAGCGTCGGCCGGGAGGAGGGTGATTGCCGGGCTGGTCTCTTCGCTGGCAAGCCAGCTCCTACGAGGGACGGGGGATTGACCTGGGGGTCAATAAAATCGGGGTTTTGCGCCGGAAATACTTTGTTCGACAGATGGTCGGCGAAAGTGCGTTTAACCCACCTTTTTCGGTATACTGCGCGGCCTTCGGCCGGTTCGCCCGGCCATATTTCGTATAACAAGCCACGCCGGTCCTCCTGCGTGGCTTGTTGTTTTTTGACGCGCCTGCGGGCGCCCAGAGAGAAGAGGCACGACGATGAGTGCACTGGTTGGCGTGATCATGGGCTCCAAGTCCGATTGGTCCACCCTTAGCCACACCGCCGATATGCTGGAAAAGCTCGGCATCCCTTATGAGGTGAAAGTGGTCTCTGCCCACCGCACCCCGGATCTGCTGTTCCAGTACGCCGAAGAAGCCGAGGCCCGTGGCATTGAGGTGATCATCGCCGGTGCCGGTGGCGCGGCTCACCTGCCAGGCATGTGTGCGGCCAAGACCCACCTGCCGGTGCTGGGCGTTCCGGTGCAGTCGTCGATGCTCTCGGGTGTGGATTCCCTGTTGTCCATCGTGCAGATGCCTGCGGGCATCCCGGTTGCCACTCTGGCCATCGGCAAGGCCGGCGCGATCAACGCCGCGCTGCTGTCGGCGAGCATCCTGGGCGCCAAGCACCCGCAATTCCACACCGTGCTGAAGAAATTCCGCGCTGAGCAGACAGACAGCGTGCTGGACAATCCAGACCCACGCGTCGCCTGAGGCTTTTGACCATGAAAATCGGTGTAATCGGTGGCGGCCAGCTGGGTCGCATGCTAGCCCTGGCGGGCACCCCGCTGGGCATGAATTTCGCTTTCCTGGACCCGGCGCCGGATGCCTGTGCCGCGGCGTTGGGCGAGCACCTGCGGGCCGATTACGGCGATCAGGATCACCTGCGCCAGTTGGCCGACGAAGTGGACCTGGTGACCTTCGAATTCGAAAGCGTGCCGGCGGAAACCGTGGCCTTCCTTTCGCAGTTCGTGCCGGTCTACCCGAGTGCCGAAGCCCTGCGCATCGCCCGCGACCGCTGGTTCGAAAAGAGCATGTTCAAGGACCTGGGGATTCCTACCCCGGCGTTCGCCGACATCCAGTCCCAGGCTGACCTGGACGCCGCCGTGGCCGCCATCGGCCTGCCGGCTGTGCTGAAAACCCGCACCCTGGGTTATGACGGCAAGGGCCAGAAGGTCCTGCGCAGCGCCGCCGACGTGACCGGCACCTTTGCCGAACTGGGCAGCGTGCCGTGCCTGCTGGAAGGCTTTGTGCCGTTCACCGGTGAAGTCTCGCTGATTGCCGTGCGTGCCCGTGACGGTGAAACCCGTTTCTACCCGTTGGTGCACAACACCCACGACAGCGGCATTCTCAAGCTGTCCGTGGCCAGCTCCGAGCACCCGCTGCAAGCCCTGGCCGAGGACTACTCCAGCCGCGTGCTCAAGCAGCTGGATTACGTCGGCGTCATGGCGTTCGAGTTCTTTGAAGTGGACGGCGGCCTCAAGGCCAACGAAATCGCTCCGCGGGTGCACAACTCCGGGCACTGGACCACCGAAGGCGCCGAGTGCAGCCAGTTCGAAAACCACCTGCGGGCGGTCGCCGGCCTGCCACTGGGTTCCACCGCCAAAGTGGGCGAGAGCGCCATGCTCAACTTCATCGGCAGCGTGCCACCGGTGGACAAGGTCATCGCCATCGATGACTGCCACCTGCACCACTACGGCAAGGCCTTCAAGGTCGGGCGCAAGGTCGGCCACGCCAACCTGCGCTGCGCCGACAAGGCAACCCTCGAAGCGCAGATCCTCAAGGTCGAAGCGCTGATCGCCGAGCAATAAAACCCGGGCGACGGCGGAACCTTCAAGGGCCGCCGTTCTCTGATGGCAGGATGCCAAAGTGCTGACTAGGCTTTGGCGTAACCCCTAATACAGAGGAAAAGCCATGGGAATTATCGGCACCATTTTTATCGGTTTGATCGTGGGTCTGCTGGCGCGCTTCCTCAAGCCAGGGGATGACAGCATGGGCTGGATCATGACCATCCTGCTGGGTATCGGCGGTTCGCTGGCGGCGACTTACGGCGGCCAGGCCCTGGGTATTTACCAGGCCGGTCAAGGCGCGGGCTTCATTGGCGCGCTGGTCGGCGCGATCGTCCTGCTGGTGATTTACGGCTTTGTGAAAAAGAGCTGATTTAGCGACAAAGCCCTCTCTGCTGCGCAGGCCGGGAGGGCTAGAATGCTCGGCGACTTATCGTCCCTTCCTTGACCGAGCTCCTCCATGCGCCGTCTTTTGTTGACCCTTGTGTTGCTGGGCAGTGGCCTGGCCCACGCCGCTGAACTCCCGGAAACCGACTGGCTGGAACTGATGCCCAAGTCGGACCAGAAAGCCCTCGAGCAGATGCCGGAAATCGACCACAACTCCCCCGAAGCCCAGGGCACCTTTACCGACAAGGGTGGCTTGAAGCAGAGCAAGGGGTTGCCGGCCGTGATGTATTCCACCAAGACCGTGCCGAGCATGAACGGCAAGGAAATTCGCATTGGCGGGTATCCGGTGCCGTTGGAATCCGACGCCAAGGGCCGCAGCACGCTGTTCTTCCTCGTACCTTACCCAGGCGCCTGCATCCACGTGCCGCCACCGCCGCCCAACCAACTGGTGCTGGTGCGCTACCCCAAGGGCCTGAAGCTGGACGACATCTACACGCCGCTGTGGGTGACTGGCACTTTGAAGATCGAAAAGGTCAGCAACGACCTGGCCGATGCGGCCTATGCGCTGGAGGCGGGCAAGGTGCGGGTGGTCAAGGAATCTGACCTCTGAAGGGCTAGGGGAGGCGGCTTGGGGCGACAGTCGTATCGCCGGCAAGCCGGCTCCTACAGGTCAGAGCGGGGTGCTGGTGATGCTGACGCCCAGGGTATGGCTGGCGCCGGGGGCCAGGGTGACGATGTCATCCAGGACGTTGGCGGTTTCGATGCACAGCATGCGTTGCCAGCCGTCGTCGGCCATGTCGCTGAACTGCGCGGCGCGAGCGATCCAGGGGTTCCAGATCACCGCTGAGCGCGAGCCGCGGCTGGTCAGTTGGATCCGCCGTTCCCAGGTCGGGTCGACAATGTTCAACTGCACCGGGGTATCGAGGTAGATGCGGTCGGTCTCGCCGGCAAACTGCAGGTCGCCCACTTGGGCCACGGTCTTCCAGTCGTCCAGGGTCTCGATGTAGTTCAGGCCATCCAGCCCTTCTACCCGCACATTGCGCACGTCACTGACCGCGAAATAGCTGTGCAGCGCCTGGCTGATGCTGACGCTGTCCGTGCCTTGGTTATGGCTGGTGAGGTTGATGTGCAGTTGTTGATCCAGGCGGATCGACAGGGTCAGGCCAACCTGGTGCGGCCAGCCCGGCAAGCCGCCTTCGGGCATGGTCAGTACCAGCTCCACCAGCAGGCCATCGTCGTCGCCTTCGATGCCCGCCAGGGTCCACTCGCTGGCGCGAACCAGGCCGTGGGCCGGCGCCGGCTCGTTGCTCTGGCGCATGGCCTGCACGCTTTGCGGGTTGCGCGCCAGGTTGCCGAACCACGGCCAGCACACCGGCACACCGGCGCGAATGCTTTTGCCCTGCTTGAACAGTGCCTCGTCGTTGAGCCAGATCAGCGGCGGTTGCCCGGCCACTTGATAGCTGAGGATGTGTGCTCCTTGCTGGGCCACCAGCAATTCGGCCTGACCGTGGCGGATGCGCCAGCAGTTCAGTTCATCCAGTTTCACTGTTTCAACGTGAGGCGTCGGCATCGTGCAATTCTCGTTCAAGAGCAGGGGCTGCTATGGACCGCGCAACGGCTGTCAGGTTTAACCTTGGCCGGTCAGCGCGCCCGTGGCGGAACCGAACGGGTACGGCCGCTGCCATCGATGGCGACGAACACGAACACCGCCTCGGTGACTTTGCGCCACTCGCTGGACAGCGGGTCGTCGCTCCAGACCTCAACCATCATCTGGATCGAGCTGCGGCCGATTTCCAGGGTCTGGGTATAGAAGGACAATTGTGCGCCTACGGCGACCGGCACCAGGAAGGCCATGCGGTCGATGGCCACGGTTGCCACTCGGCCACCGGCCACGCGGCTGGCCATGGCGGTGCCGGCGAGGTCCATCTGGGCCACCAGCCAACCGCCGAAAATATCGCCAAAACCGTTGGTTTCACGGGGGAGTGCGGTGATTTGCAGGGCCAGGTCGCCTTGCGGGATCGGATCTTCTTGTTCGAGCTCTATCATGCCGAGGGTGCCTCTGACCCGTGACGCTTCATGGGTACTTCAGGTGAATAGCCGTCTTTAGGAAAAACGATTCAGCCCCGAACATACTACGTTCGTCACGTTCTTTCTAAGGCGCGCTAAAGGGAAACTCTGCGAAACCGGCTGGCTCATTCAGTCGAGGAGGAGGCACAACAGCGTTTTCGCACAGCAACCCTTGCCAGGAGCGGGTTTGCGCTCCGAGGTTTGCGAGTATATCGGTCGATAGACTCCGCGACGACCGTCCGGTTCTCATTTTGCTCGCCAATTGCGCACATCCATGTGCTTTTTCGAACAATTTGCTATCGTGCCGAACCTGCCAGGCCCCAACCAGCGCTGTTGCGGTTTCCAGATTGACCTATAAGAGAAGCCCCTTGCCATGACCTCTGTGCCCTCGAGTGCCGCGCAGCCTGCGCAACCCGCTCGTCCGTTGACTCGCAACGACTACAAAACCCTTTCGCTGTCCGCCCTGGGCGGTGCGCTGGAGTTCTACGATTTCATCATTTTCGTGTTCTTCGCCACCGTGGTCGGCAAGCTGTTCTTCCCGGCGGACATGCCCGAATGGCTGCGCATGATGCAGACCTTCGGGATCTTTGCCGCCGGTTACCTGGCGCGGCCCCTGGGCGGGATCGTCATGGCCCACTTCGGCGACCTGCTGGGGCGCAAGAAGATGTTCACCCTGAGCATTTTCATGATGGCGGTGCCGACCCTGATCATGGGCCTGCTGCCGACCTACGCACAGATCGGCATGTGGGCACCGATCCTGCTGCTGTTGATGCGGGTGATCCAGGGGGCGGCCATTGGCGGTGAAGTGCCGGGCGCCTGGGTCTTCGTTTCCGAGCACGTACCGCAACGCCACATCGGCTACGCCTGCGGCACCCTGACGTCGGGCCTGACCGCCGGCATCCTCCTGGGCTCCCTGGTGGCCACGGCCATCAACAGCATCTATACCCCGGTGGAAGTGTCCGACTACGCCTGGCGGATTCCATTCCTGCTGGGCGGTGTGTTCGGCTTGTTCTCGGTCTACCTGCGCCGTTGGCTTCACGAAACCCCGGTGTTCGCCGAGTTGCAGCAGCGCAAGGCCCTGGCCGAAGAAGTGCCGCTGCGTGCGGTCTTGCGTGACCATCGTGGGGCGATTGCCATCTCCATGCTGCTGACCTGGCTGCTGTCCGCCGGGATCATCGTGGTGATCCTGATGACCCCCACCGTGCTGCAGACCGTCTACAAGTTCCCGGCGGCCACCGCCCTGGAAGCCAATAGCCTGGCGATTGTCTTTCTTAGCCTGGGCTGCATCGCCTCCGGCGCCCTGGCCGACCGTTTCGGTGCTGGCCGGGTGTTTGTGTTCGGCAGCGGCCTGCTGCTGGCCACGTCCTGGACCTTCTATCACAGCCTGCTGCAGCACCCCGAGTGGCTGTTCCCGCTCTACGCCCTGACCGGGCTGTTTGTCGGCACCATCGGCGCCGTGCCCTACGTCATGGTCAAGGCTTTTCCGGCGGTGGTGCGCTTCAGCGGCCTGTCGTTCTCCTACAACCTGGCGTATGCGATTTTCGGCGGCCTGACGCCGATGGCCGTGACCTGGCTGCTCAAGGAAAGCGCCATGGGCCCGGCCTACTATGTGGCGATCATTTGCAGCCTGGGGATGCTGGTGGGCCTGTATTTGTGGAAGAAGGGCCGCTGATCCGGTCCCTACAGAGCGGCGCTTGAGCCGTGCTTCAGCGAAAGGCCAGCCTCTTCATCGAATGCTGGCCTTTCATCTAATTGTCATATTTCAGACATAGAGTGTTCACATGGCCTACAGATACTTGGCCCCGACTTAACACACCCTATCTGCTAGGAGTAAGGCATGAAACTGAAGCGTTTGATGGCGGCAATGACCTTTGTCGCCGCTGGCGTTGCGACTGCCAACGCGGTTGCCGCTGTCGACCCTGCTATCCCGAGCTACACCAAGACCACGGGTGTTTCGGGCAACCTGTCCAGCGTCGGTTCCGATACCTTGGCCAACCTGATGACCCTGTGGGCCGAGAACTACAAAAAGGAATACCCGAACGTCAACATCCAGATCCAGGCTGCCGGCTCCGCCACTGCGCCACCTGCGTTGACTGAAGGCACCTCGAACCTGGGCCCGATGAGCCGCAAGATGAAGGACACCGAACTGGCGGCCTTCGAGCAGAAGTACGGTTACAAGCCAACCGCTATCCCGGTGGCCGTGGACGCCCTGGCGGTGTTCGTGCACAAGGACAACCCGATCCAGCACCTGACCATGGAACAGGTCGATGCGATCTTCTCCTCCACTCGCCTGTGTGGCGCCAAGGCTGAAGCCAAGACCTGGGGCGACCTGGGTGTGACCGGCGACCTGGCCAACAAGCCTGTGCAATTGTTCGGTCGTAACTCGGTATCCGGCACCTACGGCTACTTCAAGGAAGAAGCCCTGTGCAAAGGCGACTTCAAGCCTAACGTCAACGAACAACCGGGCTCGGCTTCGGTGGTGCAGTCCATCAGCTCCTCGCTGAACGGTATCGGTTACTCGGGCATCGGTTATAAGACCGCCAGCGTGAAGACCGTGGCCCTGGCCAAGAAAGGCAGCACTGAGTTCATCGAAGACACCGAAGAAAACGCCCTGAACGGCAAGTACCCGCTGTCGCGCTTCCTCTACGTTTACATCAACAAAGCCCCGAACAAGCCTCTGGCCCCGCTGGAAGCCGAGTTCGTGAAACTGGTCCTGTCCAAGCAGGGTCAGGAAGTTGTGGTGAAAGACGGTTACATCCCGCTGCCAGCCAAAGTGGCCGCCAAGGCCCTGGCTGACCTGGGTCTGAAAGAAGGTAACTAAGGCGCTACCGTAGGAGCTGGCTCGCCGGCTCCTACAACCCCTTTTCTGTCCGCTGCCAGCTTTGCTTCGCGGCGGTTTTGTTGCGTCACTGCATTGTCATCTTTCTGTCATACAGGATCGCTAGGGTGTGCGCATGAATGATCTGGCCAATTCCCCCATGACTACGACTTCTCCCCCCAAGCGCATTGATTTCAATACGCCTGAGTTGCAACGCAAGCGCCGTATTCGCGCGCTGAAAGATCGCCTGACCCGTTGGTACGTCCTTGTGGGCGGCCTGGCGGTGTTGGCCGCAATCACCCTGATTTTCTTCTTCCTGGCTTATGTCGTCGCGCCGTTGTTCCAGGGTGCCGACCTGACCGCCAAGGACCCGCTGACCCCGGCCTGGATGCAGGACGCCGGCAAGCCACTGATGTTCTCGCTCGAAGAGCAGAACCAGGTCGGCATGCGCGTCTCCGACAAGGGCCAGGCACTGTTCTTCGACATCGACTCGGGCGCCGAGCTGCGCCGCGTCGACTTGCCGATCCCGGCCGGTACCCACGTCACCGCCATCGGCAAGGACCAGCCCGGCAGCCCGCTGGTGGTGGTCGGCCTGTCCAACGGCCAGGCTTTGGTGTTCCGTCACACCTATAAAGTGACCTACCCGGATGGCAAGAAAACCATCTCCCCGGCCATTGAATACCCTTACGGCGAAACCCCGATCGTGCTCAACGAGCAGGGCGGTGCGCTGGAGCACGTCAACCTCAACGCCACGGACTCCGCGCTGGTGCTGGCCGGTTCGACCGGTTCCCAGCTGCAGGTGCTGCAACTGACCCGTGAAGAAAACATGATGACTGGGGAAGTCACCAGCGAGCAGAAGCGCATCGAACTGCCGCAGATGACCGAGCCGGTTAAGGCCATGTATGTCGATCCACGCCAGCAATGGCTGTACGTGATCAACGGCCGGGCCCAGGCCGATGTGTTCAGCCTGCGCGACAAGAGCCTCAACGGTCGCTACAAACTGCTGGACGACGCCGACAGCGAAGTCACCGCCAGCACCCAACTGGTGGGCGGCATCTCGCTGATCATCGGTACGTCCAAGGGTGGCCTGGCCCAGTGGTTCATGGCCCGCGACCCGGACGGCGAGCTGCGCCTGAAGCAGATCCGCACCTTCCAGATGGGCACCGCACCGGTCATCGAAATCACTGCCGAAGAGCGTCGCAAGGGCTTTGTCGCCCTGGACGCCGCCGGCAAGCTCGGCGTGTTCCACAGCACCGCCCACCGCACCCTGCTGGTGGATCAGGTGGTGGAAGGCCAGGGCCTGTTCGGCCTGTCGCCACGGGCCAACCGGGTGATCGTCGAAGCCGGTGGCAAGTTGCAGCCGCTGGTGCTGGACAACCCGCACCCGGAAGTGTCCTGGAGCGCGCTGTGGAGCAAGGTCTGGTACGAGAACTACGACGAGCCTAAGTACGTCTGGCAATCCACGGCGGCCAACACCGACTTCGAACCCAAGCTGAGCCTGTCGCCCCTGACCTTCGGCACCTTGAAGGCCGCGTTCTACGCCATGCTCCTGGCGGCGCCTCTGGCGGTGGCGGCAGCGATCTACACCGCTTACTTCATGGCCCCGGGCATGCGCCGCAAGGTCAAGCCGGTGATCGAGCTGATGGAAGCGATGCCGACGGTGATCCTCGGCTTCTTCGCCGGCCTGTTCCTCGCCCCCTATGTAGAAGGCCACCTACCGGGCATCTTCAGCCTGCTGATGCTGCTGCCAATCGGCATCCTGGTGGCAGGCTTCGCCTTCAGCCGCCTGCCGGAGTCGGTCCGCCTGAAAGTGCCGGACGGTTGGGAAAGTGCGTTGCTGATCCCGGTGATCCTGTTCGTGGGCTGGCTGTCGCTGTACATGAGCCCGTTCATGGAGAACTGGTTCTTCGGCGGTGACATGCGCATGTGGATCTCCCACGACCTGGGCATTACCTACGATCAGCGCAACGCACTGGTGGTCGGCCTGGCCATGGGCTTTGCGGTGATCCCGAACATCTATTCGATCGCCGAAGACGCCGTGTTCAGCGTGCCGCGGGGCCTGACCCTGGGTTCCCTGGCCCTGGGCGCTACGCCGTGGCAGACCATGACCCGTGTGGTGATCCTCACCGCCAGCCCGGGCATCTTCTCGGCCCTGATGATCGGCATGGGCCGCGCCGTCGGCGAAACCATGATCGTGCTGATGGCCACCGGTAACACCCCGGTCATGGAAATGAACCTGTTCGAAGGCCTGCGCACCCTGGCCGCCAACGTTGCGGTGGAAATGCCCGAATCGGAAGTCGGCGGCAGCCACTACCGCGTGCTGTTCCTCTCGGCGCTGGTGCTGCTGTTGTTCACCTTCGTCATGAACACCCTCGCGGAGCTGATCCGTCAGCGTCTGCGCAAGAAATACTCGTCGCTTTAATAAAGGTAGAAGTCTGTGAAACAGAACTCCCTGAAAGGTTGGTTCAAGAGCGGCGCCCCAGGCGTCTGGATCAGCGGTGGCGCGGTGTCCATCGCGGTCATCATGACCATTGGCCTGCTGGCGGTGATTGCCGTACGCGGCCTGGGCCACTTCTGGCCCGCCGACCTGGTGCACGCGCAGTACGACATCCCGGGCCAGGCCCAGCAGTTGGTTGTCGGTGAAGTGGTGCAGAAGGAAGAAGTGCCCCGCGCCCGTCTGAAAAGCGCCGGCTTGCCGGTGCCGGACCAAGGCCCGGAGTTCATGACCCGTGAGCTGATCAAGGTCGGCAACCGTGACCTGAACGGCAATGACTTCACCTGGATCGTTGGCGAGTGGCTGACCAATCAGACCACGCCACGCGAGTTGATGGCCATCGAGCGGCGTGAGTGGGGCAACTTCTACGGCTACCTGGTCAACGTCAAAGAAAGCGGCAAGGTGATTGCCGAAGGCGAAGCGGCCTGGCCGGAACTGCAGGCGCGCATCCAGCGCGTCAGCCAACTGGCGGCCCAGCTCAAGACCCTGGAAAAAACCGATATTGGCGCGATCAACGCCGGCCTTGAACGCATCCGTCTGCACAGCCGCAAGCTGGAGCTGGAAGGCAAACTCGACGCCACTGCTCAGGCGGACATGGAAACCGAGCGCGCCGAACTCAATGCCCGCTATCAGGACATCGAGGCGCGCTTGAGCGACCTGCACGCCCAGGTCAACCGCGACAGCCTGACGGCCCGCGATGCCAACGGCAAGGAAGTGGTCATTGACCTGGGCAAGGTGGTGCACGCTTATCAGCCCAACGGCATGAGCACCCTGACCAAGGTCGGTTTCTATTTCAGCAAGGTCTGGGAATTCCTCAGCGACGACCCGCGTGAAGCCAACACCGAAGGCGGGATCTTCCCAGCGATTTTCGGCACCGTGATGATGACCCTGATCATGGCCATGATCGTCACCCCGTTCGGCGTGCTGGCAGCGGTCTACCTGCGTGAATATGCGCGCCAGGGCCCCATGACTCGCTTGATCCGCATCGCCGTGAACAACCTGGCGGGGGTTCCGGCCATCGTCTACGGCGTGTTCGGCCTGGGCTTCTTCGTTTATGTACTCGGTGGTTCCCTGGACCGCATGTTCTTCCCTGAAGCTCTGCCGGCGCCGACCTTCGGCACCCCGGGTCTGCTCTGGGCGTCCCTGACCCTGGCGCTGCTGGCGGTGCCGGTGGTGATCGTGGCCACCGAGGAAGGCCTGGCGCGGATTCCCCGCACCGTGCGTGAAGGTTCCCTGGCCCTGGGTGCGACCAAGGCCGAGACCTTGTGGAAAATCGTCCTGCCCATGGCCAGCCCGGCGATGATGACCGGCATGATCCTCGCCGTGGCCCGCGCCGCCGGTGAAGTGGCGCCGCTGATGCTGGTGGGTGTGGTGAAACTGGCGCCGTCGCTGCCGGTGGACGGCAACTACCCGTACCTGCACCTGGACCAGAAGATCATGCACCTGGGCTTCCACATCTATGACGTCGGCTTCCAGAGCCCCAACGTCGAGGCCGCGCGGCCGCTGGTGTACGCCACGGCGCTGCTGCTGGTGCTGGTGATCGCTACGTTGAACCTGTCGGCCGTGTGGATCCGTAACCACCTGCGGGAAAAATACAAAGCGCTGGACAGCTAATCAATAAGCCACAAGCGGCAGGCTCAAGCGGCAAGCTACGTGTCGCAAGCCGCTTTTGCCCAAACTTGCGGCTTGCAGCTAGAAGCTTGCAGCTACGAACGGAGTGAGACCATGCAACACGAAACCCACACCCATGGCATCAACATGTCCGCTCTGGGTCGCGACAAGCAGAGTCTGGACCTGGAACAGGAAACCGTGGCCATTGAAGTGCCTGGCCTGAGCCTGTTCTACGGCGACAAACAAGCGTTGTTCGACGTCAGCATGAACATCCCCAAGCAGCGCGTGACGGCCTTTATCGGCCCGTCCGGCTGCGGCAAGTCCACGTTGCTGCGGACCTTCAACCGCATGAACGACCTGGTGGACGGTTGCCGTGTGGAAGGCGCCATCAACCTCTACGGCAACAACATCTACCGCAAGGGCGAAGACGTGGCCGAGCTGCGTCGCCGTGTGGGCATGGTGTTCCAGAAGCCCAACCCGTTCCCCAAGACCATTTATGAAAACGTGGTCTACGGCCTGCGGATCCAGGGCATCAACAAGAAGCGCATCCTTGATGAGGCCGTGGAATGGGCCCTCAAGGGCGCGGCGCTGTGGGATGAGGTCAAGGACCGCCTGCACGAATCGGCCCTGGGCCTGTCGGGTGGTCAGCAACAACGTCTGGTGATCGCCCGCACCATCGCGGTGGAGCCGGAAGTGCTGCTGCTGGACGAACCCTGTTCGGCACTGGACCCGATCTCGACCCTGAAAGTCGAAGAGCTGATCTACGAACTGAAATCCAAGTTCACCATCGTCATCGTGACCCACAACATGCAGCAGGCGGCGCGGGTTTCCGACTACACGGCCTTTATGTACATGGGCAAACTGGTGGAATTCGGCGACACCGATACCCTGTTCACCAACCCGGCGAAAAAGCAGACCGAAGACTACATCACGGGGCGCTACGGCTAGTTGAGGCAGTTGTAAGCCGCAGGCTTCAAGCGGCAAGTTAAAGCGGTTCAGCGTAACGACACACATTGGCTTGCAGCTTGTAGCTTGCGGCTTACAGCTTTTGCGGAGCAATCGCATGATTAGTAAAGAAGGCCTTACCCACCACATCTCCGCGCAGTTCAACGCCGAGCTGGAAGAGGTGCGCAGCCACCTGCTGGCCATGGGCGGGCTGGTGGAGAAACAAGTCAATGACGCGGTCACCGCGCTGATCGAGGCCGACTCCGGCCTGGCCCAGCAAGTGCGCGAAATCGATGACCAGATCAATCAGATGGAGCGCAACATCGACGAGGAATGCCTGCGCATTCTTGCCCGTCGCCAGCCTGCGGCCTCTGACTTGCGCTTGATCATCAGCATTTCCAAGTCGGTGATCGACCTGGAGCGCATCGGCGACGAAGCCACCAAGATCGCCCGTCGCGCCATCCAGTTGTGCGAAGAAGGCGAAGCGCCACGGGGCTACGTCGAAGTGCGCCACATTGGCGACCAGGTGCGCAACATGGTCCGCGATGCCCTGGATGCCTTTGCCCGTTTCGACGCCGAGCTGGCGCTGTCCGTGGCCCAGTACGACAAGATCATCGACCGTGAATACAAGACCGCTCTGCGCGAGCTGGCCACCTACATGATGGAAGATCCGCGCTCGATCTCGCGGGTACTGAGCATTATCTGGGTACTTCGCTCCCTGGAGCGTATTGGCGACCATGCGCGGAACATCTCCGAGCTGGTGATCTACCTGGTACGCGGCACCGATGTGCGCCATTTGGGCCTCAAGCGCATGAAGGAAGAAGTTGAAGGAACCAGTGCTGAAAGCGCTAATGTTCCGGGCAAAACTGACGATAAGTAAGATTGCCCAAGACGAACGCCCGGCCCTTGGCCGGGCGTTTTTGTTTGCGGCTTTTCCAGTAAAAAGCAGCACCCGCGAACGAAAAGTCCCGGCGTGACTGAAGAGTTTTGGCAAAGTGCCATCAGCCAGCGTTATGCTTGCCGGGATTTTTAAAGGGGTGTTGGATGAGCAAGATCAGTGTGTTGGTGGTGGACGATGCTTCGTTCATTCGTGACCTGGTGAAGAAGTGCCTGCGTAACTACTTCCCGGGTATCCGGACCGAAGATGCGGTCAACGGTAAAAAGGCCCAGGCGATGCTGGCCAAGGAAGCGTTCGACCTGGTGCTGTGCGACTGGGAAATGCCGGAAATGTCCGGTCTCGAACTGCTGACCTGGTGCCGCACCCAGGACGCCCTGAAAAGCATGCCGTTCGTGATGGTCACCAGCCGTGGCGACAAGGAGAACGTGGTCCAGGCGATTCAGGCCGGTGTCTCCGGCTACGTCAGCAAGCCTTTCACCAACGAACAGCTGCTGACCAAGGTCAAGCAGGCGCTGAACAAGGTCGGCAAGCTCGATACCCTGATGAACAGCGCGCCCACCCGGATGAACTCGGCGTTCGGCAACGACTCCCTGAGCGCCCTGACCGGCGGCAAGACCGAAGTGCTGGGCGCTGCCCCTGCGGCCAAGCCGGCCGCACCAGCGGCAGCCGCCCCGTCCCGGGGTTTGCTCAACAGCCCACCGGTGAAGGCTCCAACGCCAGCGTCGGCGGCATCGGGCGGTCGTGGTCAAGGCCAGTTGCGCCTGCCAAGCGGTACCCAGCAATGCGTGATCAAGGCCCTGAGCATCAAGGAAGCCTTGCTGGTGGTGAAGCGCGGTGAAGTGCTGCCTCAGGTGCTGGACAGCGCCGTACTCGACCTGGAGCAGGGCGATAACGCCGAGGTGGCCCGTTTGAACGGCTACCTGCATGCGGTGGTGGCCCACGAGCCGAAGCCGGACAGCGATTGGCTGCAACTGACCTTCCGCTTTGTCGATCAAGACGCGCAGAAGCTCGATTACATTTCGCGCCTGATCGCCCGCGGCACCGCGCAGAAGCACTTCGTCCCGGGCGCTTGATGGCGTCTCCGGGCTCCGCCTGAGTGGCGGCTCCCTTGCGTGTGGTCTTGGCTGCACGCCATCTCCCTGATCAACACCTGCACTCGGCCAGCCGCCGGGGCAGGTGGATCATGAGCCAACGCTCAAAGCCTTCACGTCCGTGCACGGCCTGAACCCGCATCACCGCCCGAAACCTGCCGCAACCACTTTCTCGCGCCGTTTTTTTACCTGTGGATAAAGTGCCTCAGAGGCCTATTTTTCCGCTTGCTTCAGCGGTTGCCGGTGACGCTCCGGATCGCTGCAAGGCCGCCCCAGGCCAAGTATTGATGGGCTTAGGCGGTATTGGGTGCCGTGCGTCTGTTGCTGGTTTTTCAGCTTGATTTATATCTGTTTGGATATAGATTGAGGCCTGGCGCTTTTCGCCATTCTGTCTTCCAGGCCATGCCTTGAAACAACCCGGGGCACCCTGTCCTGGCGTGTTTGTTTAGCCTGGGTCTGGGTCAGTCACAGGAGAAGTTCGATGACCAGGCACAAGGATGTGGTGTTTGTCGGAAGCGCGCTCAGTGACCTTCGGGCGTTCCCGTTGGATGCACGCCGCGCCGCAGGTTTTCAGTTGGACGTGTTGCAGGCCATGCGCAAGACCAAGCGCCGCACCGAAATACGGGACATCGAACGGGCTCGCGCCAGACTGCAGGGGATAGGTCCACGCCATGACCGAACACATCAATACCGATCGTTTCACCAGTGTCTGGGACGCCCTCGAGGCGTCACCCCAGGACGCGGCCAATATGCGCTTGCGGGCCAAGCTGATGCTGGCGCTGGGCAAAGCCGTCAAGGCCTGGGGCGTCTCCCAGAAGGAGGCGGCCAAGCGTCTGGGCATCAGCCAGCCACGGCTCAACGACGTGCTCAGCGGCAAGATCAACAAGTTCTCCCTCGACGCCCTGGTCAACCTGTCCGACGCCGCACAGCTGGGAGTGGATATCAGTATCAGTGGTGTAGATCTGCCGCCTCTGGCCCCGGTTTGAGTGCTGCCCCAGCGTTCGGGCTGCTAGCCTTGCCACAGCTCTTCTGAAGAATTTTGTCCTATGTTCCTGCGCCTGTTGTTGCTCTGTGGTCTGTTGCTGGCCGCCCCTTGGGTGGTGGCCATGACCATCTACAAAACCACCGATGCCGACGGCGTGGTGTCCTACAGTGATCGGCCCTCGCCGGGGGCCCAGGTGTTCCTGTTTCAGGACCGTATGGTCGAGCGCCTGGAGCGTCAGGTGCACCTGGATATCCAGAAGCGCAACGGTGTGGACAGCGTCTTTGTGCGCAACGACCTGTACGCCCCGGTGGAGGTCGAGCTGAGCTTTGCCGGGTTGAGCAATGTCAGTGGCGCCCCCAGGCAACCGGTCCGCCAGGTCCTGGCACCCCGCAGCCGCCAGCGCCTGGCGCTGCTCAGCGCCACTCAGGCCGGCAAGCCGCTGGTGTACACCCCGAAGTTTCGTTACTCCCTGGGGGACCCTGGCGGCGTGGCTCGGGGCTACCGTTATCCGTTGCCCTGGCTGGGCGGGCCCTTTCGCCTGACCCAGGGGCCCAATGGCCCCTACAGCCACTTTGGACCCAAGAGCCGTTATGCCATGGACATCGCCATGCCCGAGGGCACGCCGATCATCGCGGCGCGGGGCGGGGTGGTGGTGAAGACCGAGAATGCCCAGAGCGGGCGGGGCGACAACCCGGCAGGCAATTTCGTCCGGGTGCTGCATGAAGACGGCACCATGGGCGTCTACCTGCATCTCAAGCGTGGTTCGGTGAAGGTTCGCGAAGGCCAGCGTGTGGCAGTGGGCAGCCCCTTGGGCCTGTCGGGTAATACCGGCAACAGCACCGGGCCGCACCTGCACTTTGTGGTGCAGCGCAATACCGGGTTGGGGCTGGTGTCGATTCCCTATCAGTTCAACCAGCCACTGGGGGCGTTGCCGAACTTTGCGTTGGGCAAACAATAACCTTCGCCGGTAGGAGCCGGCGAACGGGCCGAATGGCCCGTCAATCCAGCATCAAGACCTTGGCCAAAACGATTTTCGGGCCCTTCATCTTCTTGATGATGATGCGCAAGCCTTCAACCTCCAGCACTTCTTCCTCTTCCGGCACCCGTTTCAGGGTTTCGTAGATCAGCCCGGCCAGGGTTTCGGCTTCGATGTGGTCCAGGTCGATGCCCAGCAGGCGCTCCACCTTGAACAACGGCGTGTCGCCACGTACCAGGAGCTTGCCTGGCTGATAGGCGAGGATCCCGCGCTCGGCCTTGCGGTGTTCGTCCTGGATGTCGCCCACCAGCACTTCCAGCACGTCTTCCATGGTCAGGTAGCCAATGATGTTGCCATCGGCCTCTTCCACCACGGCGAAGTGCGAACCGCCTTTGCGGAACTGCTCCAGCAGTTGCGACAGCGGCATGTGCCGCGACACGCGTTCCAGCGGGCGGGTCAGTTCGGCCAGGTTGAACGATTCGGGAATATGGTCCAGGGCCGCCAGTTCAAGGAGCAGGTCCTTGATGTGCAGCAGGCCGACGAACTCGTTGCGCTCGCTGTCGTACACCGGATAGCGGCTGAACTTGTGGCGACGGAACAGCGCGAGGATTTCCTTGAGCGGCGCGTTGAACTCCAGGCTGATCAAGTCTTCCCGGGAGTTGGCCCAGTCCACCACTTCCAATTCGCCCATTTCCACGGCCGACGCCAATACGCGCATGCCCTGGTCGCTCGGGTCCTGGCCACGGCTGGAGTGAAGGATCAGCTTGAGCTCTTCACGGCTGTAATGGTGCTCGTGGTGCGGGCCGGGTTCACCCTGGCCAGCGATGCGCAGGATGGTGTTGGCGCTGGCGTTGAGCAGGTAGATGGCCGGGTACATCAGCCAATAGAACAGGTACAGCGGCACCGCCGTCCACAGCGACAGCAGCTCGGGTTTGCGGATGGCCCAGGATTTGGGCGCCAGCTCACCGACCACGATGTGCAGGTAGGAAATGATGAAGAAGGCGGTAAAGAACGACACGCCTTTGACCACTTCCGGAGAGTTGACGCCCAGGGCGCTGAGCAGCGGCTCCAGCAGGTGGGCGAAGGCCGGTTCACCGACCCAGCCCAGGCCCAGGGAAGCCAGGGTGATACCCAGCTGGCAGGCGGACAAGTAAGCGTCGAGCTGGCTGTGCACGGTGCGCAGGATCTGTCCGCGCCAGCCGTTCTGATCGGCAATGGCCTCGACCCGGGTCGAGCGCAGTTTGACCATGGCGAACTCGGCCGCAACGAAGAAGCCGTTGAGCAGAACCAGGATCAGTGCAAAAAGAATCATGCCGAAATCGGCGAAGAGTGTAGAGAGGGTAAAGCCTGTGGAAGGGTCCATGATGGAGTTTTGCGGGTTCCGTGTCGGAGAAAAAGAGGGCCATGCGGTGCCTGAAGGGCAGGCACAAGCTACGCAATGTAGCGGCTGACACGACGATTGCCTAGGGGCGAATCGCGGTCAGCGCTGGTCGGTGATGGCCTCGACGGAGGTTTTTTTCACCTGGGCTGGAGCGAAGTGGCAGGTGAAGGTGCTGCCGTGGCCCAATACGCTGCTGATTTCCAGGCGTGCCCGGTGGCGCAGCAGCACGTGCTTGACGATGGCCAGGCCCAGGCCGGTGCCGCCCGTGGTGGAGTTGCGGCTGGAGTCCACACGGTAGAAGCGCTCGGTCAGGCGCGGCAGGTGTTTGTTGTCGATGCCGATCCCCGAGTCCTGCACGCTCAGGTGCGCGCCGTGCTCGTCGCCCCACCAGCGGATGCGGATATTGCCTTCGGCCGGGGTGTATTTCACCGCGTTGAACACCAGGTTGGAGAAGGCGCTGCGCAGCTCCGCCTCGCTGCCTTTGAGCTGCACCGTGGCATCGGCGTCCAGGCTGATGCGCTGGTTACGGTCGCCGGACAAGGCCTGGGCGTCGCTCTTGATCGACTTGAGCAGGGCGTCGATGGGCACCGGCTGGTTGTCCGAGGGGTAGTCGGTGGCTTCCAGCTTGGCCAGCAACAACAGGTCGTTGAGCAGGGTCTGCATGCGTCCGCCTTGCTGCTGCATCTGCTGCAGGGCACGGCTCCAGCGCGGGTTCACGTCTTCAACGTTGTCCAGCAGGGTTTCCAGGTAGCCGCAGATCACCGTCAGCGGCGTGCGCAGTTCGTGGGACACGTTGGCGATGAAGTCTTTGCGCATCTGTTCCAGCTGGTGGATGCGGGTCACGTCGCGCACCAGCATCAGGTGTTCGTTGTTGCCGTAGCGGGTGATGTACAGCTGGATGCGCAGGCGGTCGTTGATCGGCGAAGGAATTTCCAAGGGCTCGGCGTAGCTGTCCTGCTCGAAATATTCCTTGAAGCGCGGATGGCGCACCAGGTTGGTCACGGGCTGGCCGCTGTCTTGCGGAGTCTTGAGGCCCAGCAGGGTTTCTGCGGCGCGGTTCCACCATTCCAGGTTGCCGTCGCTGTCGAGCATGATTACCGCGTCCTTGAGAGCCGCGGTGGACTCCTGGACCCGGTCGATCACCGCTTGCAGGCGCCCGCGAACCCGTTGGTCGCGGCGTTGCAGGTGGTAGATGCTGTCGAACACTTCGCCCCACAGGCCGTAGCCGTCGGGCGGTGCTTCATCGGGTTGGTGCTTGCGCAGCCATTCATGCAGGCGCAGCAGTTGTTTCAAGGTCCAGGCCAGGTACAGGCCCAGGCCGATGGCCAGGCTCCAGCCGTAATAGCCACTGATCAGCCCCACCAGCAGGCAGCCGGTGACCAGCAGGAGCATGTGGCGGATCAGGGTGCTGTGCCAGTTTTGGTTCAAGTTGCATCCTTCGGAACAGTTTCAAGTTTCAAGCTCCAAGCTAAAGCAGTCCCGCTTTTAACTTGCGGCTTGTGGCTGATTGCTTGTAGCTCAACCTTTGGTTGAAAACCGATAACCGGTGCCGCGCACGGTTTGTACCAGATTCTCGTAGGCGTCACCCAGGGCCTTGCGCAGGCGCCGGATGTGCACGTCCACGGTGCGCTCCTCGACGTACACGTTGCCGCCCCAGACTTGGTCCAGCAACTGGCCACGGGTGTAGGCGCGTTCCTGGTGGGTCATGAAGAACTGCAGCAGACGATACTCGGTGGGGCCCATCTCGGCCGGTTTGCCGTCGATGGTCACGCGGTGGCTGATGGGGTCCAGCAGCAGGCCGCCGACTTCGATCGGCGCTTCGCCATCGGTCGGGCCGGCACGGCGCAGTACGGCTTTAAGCCGGGCCACCAACTCACGGGGGGAAAACGGCTTGGTGATGTAGTCGTCGGCACCGACTTCCAGGCCCTGGATCTTGTTGTCCTCTTCGCCCTTGGCGGTGAGCATGATGATCGGGATATCCCCGGTTAGCTCATCGCGCTTGAGGCGCCGCGCCAGCTCGATGCCGGAGGTGCCGGGCAGCATCCAGTCGAGCAGGATCAGGTCCGGCTTGCGGTCGACGATAATGGCGTGGGCCTGCTGGGAGTTCTCGGCCTCCAGGCAGTCATAGCCGGCCATTTCCAATGCGACGGCGATCATTTCGCGAATGGGCGCTTCGTCGTCAACGATCAGAATGCTCCTGCCAACCATGCTTAATCCTCTTGTCATTTAACTGTCTTGCGCCGCATTAGATAACGGAATTATTGCAGTCGTGTGACAGTATTTCCGCCGGGCGGCGTGACGCAGATTCCTCAACTAAGCTTTGAGTCCGAATCCTGACAACCACAAGAGAAGGTTTCCATGACTCAAATGACGCAATCCTGGAAAGCCCTGCTGGTCGCGGCCGCTCTCGCGCTGCCGTCGCTGGCCTTCGCCGCCGAACCGGCGATGACCAAGGATGGGATGATGGTCGACCACAAAGGCATGGCCTTGTACACCTTTGCCAAGGACGCCGACGGCAAGTCCATGTGCAACGACAAGTGCGCCGCCAACTGGCCGCCGCTGATGGCCGAAGGCAGCGACAAGGCCATGGGCAAATGGACGGTGATCAAGCGCGATGATGGGGCCATGCAGTGGGCCTACGACGGCAAGCCGCTGTACACCTTCGTGATGGACAAGAAGGTCGGTGACATGACCGGCGACGGCAAGATGGACGGCGCCTGGAAGGTCGCCAAGCCCTGATGGTTCGCCGGTAAGCCCGCTCCTGGCAGGAGCCGGCTTGCCGGCGTCACGTATTCAACGCAAACCGTAGTCCGCCACGATCCCCACGAAAATCGCCAGCCCCGCCCAGTGGTTATGCAGGAATGCCTTGAAACAGCGCATCCGGTCGCGGTCGCGGGTGTACCAGAACTCCCAGGCAAAACAGCCCGCCGCCGCCAGCAAACCCAGCTGGAACCAGCCTCCCAGCTCGAACCGCGCGCCTGCCAGCAACAGGCAGCCCAGGGCCAGCAGTTGCAGGCTGAGGATGATCACCCGGTCCGCTTCGCCAAACAGAATGGCTGTGGATTTCACCCCGATCTTCAAGTCGTCGTCGCGATCGGTCATGGCGTAGTAAGTGTCGTAACCCACGGTCCACAGCAGGTTGGCGATGTACAGCAGCCAGGCCGCGGCCGGCAGTTCGCCGGTCTCGGCGGTGAACGCCATGGGGATGCCCCAGGAGAACGCCGCCCCCAGCACCACTTGGGGGTAATAGGTGTAGCGCTTCATAAACGGGTAGCTGGCCGCCAATGCCAGGCCGCCGAGGGACAGCCAGATGGTGGTGGCGTTGGTGCACAGTACCAGCACGAAGGCGATCAGCATCAGCACGGCGAAGAACAACAGGGCCTCTTTGGAGCCGATCTTGCCGCTCACCAGTGGGCGCTGCTCGGTGCGTTTAACATGGCCGTCGACCTTGCGGTCGGCCCAGTCGTTGATCACGCAACCGCCGGCCCGGGTCAGTATCACGCCGAGCACGAAGATCAGCACGTTGGCCAGGGAGGGCGAGCCCTTGCCGGCAATCCACAGGGCCCAGAGCGTTGGCCAGAGCAGCAGGTAAATACCGATCGGCTTGTCCATGCGGGTCAGCTGGATAAAGTCCCAGGCCCGGGGATGCAGGCGATTGAGGGATTTGAGCAGGCTCTGGTACATCAGCAGTTCTCCGGATGGCTGGCCGCAGCCGCCCACAAGGTCGGCAAGAAAATTTCCGCCACCAGCACGCTCAGGGTGCCGCGGTCGAAGCGCGAGCGGCGACCCCACAGGCCTTCGCCACACACGTCTTCGGGCAACCAGGCGCCAGGGTAATGGCAGACCTCGATGGGCCGGCGCTGGAAGGCCTGGTCACAGAACAGCAGTTCCCCCAGGGAGCGGCTGCCCAGCTCATCGATATTGAAACCACCGTTTTCCAGGGCGCTGCGGGCGGCAACGCTGCGGGCAAACACCCAGGGTTCGCCGTGGCCCCGCAGATACACTTCGCGCACCCAGCCCTGGCTGCCCAGCGACAACTCCAGGGCGGCACACTCGTCGTCGCGCAGGGTTTGCCAGCCCTCCACCAGCGGCGTGACGCTGAAGTGGTCAGCGGACAGCCGGGACAGGCGCCGGGTCAACGAACCTTCATCGAACAGCCAGTCGAGGGTTGGCGCATCGGGGCAGGGCGACAGCCGGCTTTGCGGCAGCCAGGCCGGGGCACTGGAGGGGGGCTTTGAGTGCGGCACGGTGGGTCATTATTGGCAGCAAAAGAGGCGGCGAGCTTAGCATGTCACCGGCCGATTTTGACTCGCCGGCGCGGGGCGCCGCTGCGAACGTGCTTGCATCTGCCGTTACCGATCAGTACAAAACGCCCTGTGCCGGGTGCGCTTTGGCGCGGCATCCAGAGTCGACCCATCGACCGATTCACCGGCAACGCCTGAACCCTGAGGAAATGCGTACATGAAAAAGTGGCAATGTGTGGTCTGCGGCCTGATCTATAACGAAGCCGACGGCTGGCCGGACGACGGCATCCTGCCCGGCACTCGCTGGGAAGACGTGCCTGAAGACTGGCTCTGCCCGGACTGCGGCGTGGGCAAGATGGATTTCGAGATGATCGAAATCGGCTAATCACGGATTTTTGATCCTCATACACACCTAAGGAGAAAGGCATGAGCGCACCTGTCGTAATCGTTGGCACCGGGCTGGCCGGCTACAACCTGGCCCGGGAGTTTCGCAAGCTCGACAGCGAAACCCCGCTGCTGCTGATTACTGCGGATGACGGTCGTTCCTACTCCAAGCCGATGCTCTCCACGGGCTTTGGCAAGAACAAGGATGCCGATGGCCTGAGCATGGCCGAGCCGGGCACCATGGCCGAGACCCTCAAGGCCGAGGTGCGCACTCACACGCGCATCACCGGCATCGATCCGGGCCACCAGCGCCTGTGGATCGGCGAGGAAAGCGTGCCTTATCGCGACCTGATCCTGGCCTGGGGCGCAGAAACCGTGCGTGTGCCGGTGGAAGGCGACGCCTCGGCGCTGATCTTCCCCATCAACGACTTGGAAGACTACGCCCGCTTTCGCGTAGCTGCGGCCGGCAAGCGCCGGGTGCTGTTGCTGGGCGCCGGCTTGATTGGCTGCGAGTTCGCCAATGACCTGATCCTCGGCGGTTACGAGGTCGAGTTGGTGGCGCCTTGTGAACAAGTGATGCCGACCCTGCTGCACCCGGCGGCTGCGGCGGCGGTGCAGGCCGGCCTGGAAAGCCTGGGCGCGCGCTTCCACCTGGGGCCGGTGCTCAATCGCCTGCAACAGGCTGGCGACGGTTTGGAGGCCCATCTGTCCGACGGCCAGGTCATTCCCTGCGACCTGGTGGTCTCGGCCATCGGCTTGCGCCCGCGCATCGACCTGGCGGCCGCCGCCGGCCTGGTGGTCAACCGCGGGGTGGTGGTGGATCGCCAACTGCAAAGCTCCCACGCCAACATCTACGCCCTGGGCGACTGCGCCGAGGTCGATGGCTTGAACCTGCTGTACGTCATGCCGCTGATGAGTTGCGCCCGCGCCCTGGCGCAGACTCTGGCCGGCACACCGACGGCGGTCAGCTACGGGCCGATGCCGATCACTGTCAAAACCCCGGTCTGCCCGTTGGTGGTCTCACCGCCGCCAAAAGGCCGCGAAGGCGTCTGGACCGCCGAAGGGCAGGGCGCCGACATCAAGGCGCTGTGCCGCGATGCTGACGGTCACCTACTGGGTTACGCCCTGACAGGGGCAGCGGTCATGGAAAAACTGGCCCTGAACAAAGAACTTCCGCCCTTGCTGGCCTAAATGCCGGTCGTTCTGTCGGAATAACCCTGTTTCTTGCCCTACAAAGGTCGTGGGGAGACTGGCGCCACTCTCAAGCGCGTGCCATCCTCACATCCGTCTGCCGCAGACTAGAGCCTGCGGCGCCTTGGGCGCTGTTCCGGAGAACAGCACGGACATAACAACAAAAAACCGTCAAAGAGGCTTCACTATGCGTAAACCAGAACTCGCCGCCGCCATCGCTGAAAAAGCGGATCTGACCAAAGAGCAGGCCAACCGCGTACTCAACGCCGTTCTCGAAGAAATCACCGGTGCCTTGCACCGCAAAGACAGTGTCACCCTGGTGGGCTTTGGTACCTTCCTGCAGCGCCACCGTGGCGCCCGTACCGGCAAGAACCCGCAAACCGGCGAGCCGGTGAAAATCAAGGCCAGCAACACCGTTGCCTTCAAGCCTGGCAAGTCCCTGAAAGACAGCGTCAACCCTTAAGCATTGCGCTTTCTCCCCAGGGAGAGGGCATGACTGAATGGGCACACCGACTGGGTCGGGTGCCCATTTTTCATGCCTGGACGTTGCCCGTCCGGGCCGCTTGCACCGATGCGGCGGCATGGCTAGCATGCGCGATTGCTTGATTCGCGAATCAAAGGCCAAGGATGACCCGCTCGACTTCTACCTCGCTCCCACGCCCCCTGAAATCCGTGATCCTTCGCCTGCGCGCTTGGCGTGTGCTGCTGTGTGGCGCCTTGCTGTGCGCCCAGGCCTCGGCCTTTGCCGTGGCCGAACGCGGCACCCTGCTCGGGCCGGTGGGTTACCGCGAGGCCCTGCAGTGGTTTCACAGCCAGAAATACGACAGCCCCGGTTCTTGGCTCTGCGGCTATTCCCTGGCCCGCGAGGACTACAGCGTGGCGCCCAAGGCTCCGCGTCTGCTGGTGGAAGTGGACCAGCGCTTTCTCTACCTCAAGTCCGCCGGCCAACTGGTGGAACTGACCGGCGCCGCCCAGGGCCCTGGGCGCAGCGAGTACCAGAACGCCAGCGCTCACATCCGAGTCACCCTGAACATCCTCAAGCGCAACAATTTCAGCGAGTACCAGGAGTCGCACGATCGCCAGGTACTGGCACGCATCGAGATGAAGGACCAGGTCGAAACCCTCACCCTCAAGGGGCAGTCATGCGGTACTTGAACCTGGCAGGCCTTGGCCTGCTGATTGCCAGCGCGGCCATGCCCGCCCTGGCGGATGAATCGAACCCGGGCAAGGGCTGCTACGGCTACCTCACCGAACTGGTGCGCAGCAGCGATTTTCCCTACCGCGACTTCACCACCCCGGAGCACCTCAAGCTGTTGATCGACCGCGATGAGGGTGACCAGTTGAGCCTGCAGCTGTTCTACGAAACCTCCGGCAGCGGGATCATCGGCTGGGTCCGCTACGATGTGCCACAGCAGGCATTGTGGAATGTCAGCATCGACCCCGAAGAGCCCCAGGCGCTCAAGTTCGACCCACGTTTTGCCCGGGCCTATGCGTCCTGCCTGGCGTCGCGCTAGGCCTCGGCCAGTTGTCATTGGCGCTGTGCAGAGTTGCCGAGTGGTTCCTTGATTGTTGCCAGTCATTGCTTGAGAATTTGCCGTCATCCGAATCACCCTTTCAGCATGGAACGCGAATCTCTTGTCCTCCTACCGCATTCAAGAAGCTGATCTCGATATTCCTGACGCCTGGCAGGACCAGAGCATCAATATCTTCAAGCTGCCCGCCGTCGGTGGCGCCCAGGAAGCCAGTTTTGTCATCAGCCGCGACGCCAGCCAGGGCGATGCCGCCTTCGCCGACTATGTCGCCGGGCAACTGCGCTCCGCCGAGCAGCAACTGCCGGGTTTCAACCTGATCAAGCGCTGGGATTTCGACATGCACGGCCACGCCTCGGTCCTGCTGGACTACAGCTGGAAACGCGAAGGTCGCGAGCTGATGCTGCGCCAAGTGTTCATCGAGCGTAAGCCGGCGGTGCTGATCACCACCCTGACCACCACGGTCAATGATCTGGTGCACCACGAACCCGCCTGGAAACAGGCCATGCAAAGCCTCAAGCCCCAGCCAGCGGTGGTCTGATCCTCCAGGCCGAGTAACGAACCATGGATATGTTGGCAGCAGCCCGTCTGGGGGATGAGATCGCCCACGGTTTTGGCGTGGCGGCGATGGTGGCGGGGGCTGTTGTCGGTGCCCTGATTGGCGCCGCGGTGGTGGCGGCGACCGTGGCCACCGGTGGGGTGGCGATCGCCATCATCGCGGGTTCGGTCGCCGCGGGCGGCCTGTCGATGTTCCAGATCGCCAAGGGCCTGAGCACTATCTTCAACCTGCCCGAACCCAGCACGGGGGTGCTGGTAGAGGGCAGCTTCAATGTCCGCATCAACCTGCGCAACGCCATGCGTGCGGGCCAGGACCATTCGTCCTCGTGCAGCGGCCTGCCGCTGAACCACCCGATCTGGCCGTTCCCGGTGCTGATCGCCGAGGGCAGCGCCAAGGTCACCATCAACGGCAAGCCGGCCGCACGCCTGCAAAGCAAGATGGTCTGCGGCGCCCACATCAAGACCGGCAGCGAAAACACCTTCATTGGCGGGCCCACGGTGCAGGTGGCGTTCGTCCTGGATATCGAAGGCTGGATGCACACCGGGCTGGAGGCGCTGGGGTTGGCGGCGCTCGGCGCCGGGCTGGTGGTGGCGGCCATGGCGGGAGTGGCGGCATTGGCTGGTGCCCTGGCAGTGGGCGCCGCGGTGTATGGCGGCATGGCCCTGCTGGGGGACCTGGGCGACCGCCTGGGGCCGGGCTATCGCGATTTGCTGCAAGGGGTGGCCGGCATGGCCCTACTGGGCTTGGGGCCGAAACTGGCGGCGCGCAAACCGGCGACCGCGGTACCCGAGTTGACCTCGCGGCGTGCCTACCTGAATCAGAAGTTCGGCCGCTCCGGCGACTTGCACGGCGACATCAATTACCGTGGCAACCGCGAAGTGGCGGCGAACTTCTTCGAGTCCCAGGGCTATTCCAAGGTCGACGCACAGTCCTACATGAACGGCCTGGATTTCAATCATCCGGTGCGCGTGGAGACCCTGGCCTCCGGCAAGAACCTGTGGCAATACCAGTCCCCCGGGGCGCCGCAGGGCAACTGGTATACTCTCAGCCCGCGGGTGCAGCCGACCGAGCTGGGGATCAACCCCATGGGCACCAACCGCGCCGCCAACACCATTGAACCCAAGGTTCTCAATTCCTATGGAACAACCCGCAAGGTGCAGGTCCTGCGCAGCACGGCTGCGCCGACCAACGACTTCTGGTCGGTCAAGGGGCAGTCCTATCCCGCCAAGGGCGGGGCGCAGCAGTTGTTCTCCAATGACAAAGGCGCCTTCGGCGCGCTCTCTCCCGGTGGACCATGAAACCAATCGACTACATTGATCACGCACTGGCGCTGGTGGCCAAGCGGGCCCTGGTCCTGCCGGGTTACGAAGTCTTCGACCTTCTGCAAAAACAGCTGCAGTACGTTCGCGCGGTACTGCTGGACCGCAGCCTGGACCGTTCCGGGCTGCACCAGATCAGCATTGGTGCCATTGCCGTGAAGGAGTTCGACGAAACCGACCCGGAGCTGGCCCGGGCGTTGAAAGACGCACACTACGTGGCGGTACAGACCGGGCGTGGCTTGAAGGTCGATCTGCCCTGAGGCGCGCCATGCTGTTCAAGGATCTGTTGGTCAACCGCGAGGAAATGTTCTTGATGGGCATCGAGGAGTCCACCGCACAGTACTACGTCTCCTTTCCGGTCAGCCTCGGCGTGGTGGACTACGAGGAGTACTACGCCATCGATCGCGCGACCTTTGAGCGGTTCGAACAGGGCCTGCAAGCCGCGCTGGCGTTCGTCACCCGCGCCAGTCGGCGTGAGCTGGATCGGTGGCTGATCATCAACCCGGCCAGCCTTGAGCCCTGTCAGCTGCCGCGCTGCCAATGCAGGTGCTCACCGATCATGACCGTCGACAGGGCCTGATCCGGGTCATAGCCGAGGTCATAGTCGAGCTGCTTGAACCAACTGGTGGCGAAGGTCGACGCCTTGGCGACGCGCCCGGCTTGCAACTGGTCGACGCGGACGTACCAGTTATTGGGTGGCGTGACGGACAGGTAGTAGTTCAGGTTGTCGGCGGTAAAGGTCCAGCACAGGGACATCAGGCGCGACTCCGCCGGTCGTGCTTCATAAATGTGCGCGTTGACGATCAGGGCCTTGCCATCGAACAGATGGTGATAGCGGACGTTTTCACCGTAGGTGGGCACGTCCTTGTCAAAGCGGCTGATGCTCAGGATCAGTTGTCCGTCGGCATCGAAACCATAGGCCTGCAGATTCTTCGATTCACGGTTGGCCTTGCTCAGCGACGCCAGGGGTTTTCCCTCCTTGTTGACGCTGGGGATCAAGCGTTCAAAGGGGATGAGCTCCAAGGTCGGGCCAAGGGAATACTCCCAGCGGACCACGGCTTGCTTGATCGACTGATAGTGTTGGTGAACGTGCGGTCCATAAAGCTTGAACACCTCGCCGAGGGTGTTGCGCCGGCTTTCAAGCTCCGGGTTGTGCATGACATTCATTGGGTTATTTCCCTCAGCTGCCACAGGCAATCGTGCTCCAGCAGCTCTTTCGCCGTGCACTGAAAAAACCGCGACTTTGGCGCGGTTCTATAAGTGGCTGCAGGCCGTGCTGGCGCTCGTCAGCCGCGCCAGAAAGCGCGGTCCGGCGATCTGCCCCGGCACTCCGGCAATTGCTCAGTTCAGCGCCGTCAGGAGTTGCTTGTTGAACGACTCTTTCAGTTCCTGGTTGTTGGTGTAGCCCAGGGTCTGCTCGCTCAGAATCTTCGCCAGCGTTGCGTCGTCCGGTTGGATTGCGTTGGTTTTCAAGGCGATAACGATCAGCGGGACCGGATAGGCGTAATACTTTGGCCTCTCGATGACATCGCTCACCAGTGCGGGGCTGACATTGAGGAGGTTGTACAGGATAGGCAGGTGAACATCCTGAAGCCGGCGCAGCATCACCTGGCAGGTATTTTCAATGCCTTGTTCGGTCACGGGCAGCAGTGGACAGCCGTCTTTTTCGCTGACCGTCGACATGCAGTAGACCAGTTTCGGATTGGCCAGGTTGGATGGGTAGGGCGGGCTTATCCGCTCGATCTCCGCCTGCAGGGCCGGGTGTTCGACAAAGATGATCATTTCGTAGGCGCGGGTGTTGGCCAGGTACTCGAAATGCAAGGTCGCCACGGCGCCCGACTCTTTATGGGCAATCACCACTTTGTTCCGGGTGACTTTGACTCCGGGATAAGCCGAGAGCTCGCTCTTCAAGAATAGCTGGAGTGCCTTTTCGAAGTTGCTGCGCAATTCCTTGGTGTCTGCTTTCATTTCTCGATTACTCGTTCAATAGCGAAGAAGCCAGAAGTTGGCCGGATGCTGTGCGCCATTTCCACCGAACGGTGTGCCTTTGCCGCTTTTGGTCGCAACTTCGAACTGGCCTTGGGTGGCGCCCGACGGTTTGATCAGGCCGCCGCCCAGGCCACCGTTGGTATTGGCCGGATTGCTCATGTCGAACATCCCCGATCCCTGTTGGTTCTTGGTCAGTTTGCCGCTGCCATTTTTGACTTCGAACACGTGGTAGTTGCCGGCTTTGTCCTGGGCGATGATATCTGCCCTGATGCGGTAGGACTTCTGAGTGACAGGATGCTTGACCTTCATGGTCAGTTCTTCAGCTACCACAGTGAAACCGTTTCTCTCGAGGTCGGCCTTGGCCTTTGTAGTGCCCCTTCTGCCGCTGTAGGCCGATTTGCAGATCCAGCCCAGCGGGTCGATCCAGCCGATCGGGTTGGGAGCATAGTGATAGAGGTTCAAGCCTCCGGCCAGGCCGATAGGGTCCGGCGTGGTGAAGCGCCCGATATCCGGGTCGTAGAAACGGAACGTGTTGAAGTGCAGCCCGGTCTCGCGGTCCAGGTACTGGCCCTGGAACCTGAGATTCTGCTCCTCGATGTAGTAGGGCTCGCGTATTTCTTCGATGGTGTTGCCCCAGACCTGATAGCGGGCCTGCCAGACGCTGTGGCCGTCAGGCTCGCAAAGCTGGTGGGGCAGGCCATTCAGGTCGTTGTGGTAGTAGCGGATCTTCTGCTGCGCGCCGAGGCCATCGACCCGCGCCAGGGGCGCGTGGCCCAGGTCTTCATAGACATAGAGGCTGGTCTGTTGATTACGCTGTTCCTGCAGCAGCCGCAGGCCATCCCAGATGAATCGGGTTTCACCCAGAAGGTTGCCCTGGCTGTCGTACTCACGCTTGCTGATGCGTCGACCCAGGACGTCGTAACTCATCCTGACCAGGGTTTCGCCGCTGGCGGTCTGATTGCGCACTTCGATCAAGCGGTGTTCGGCATCGTAGGCAAACCGTTGCACGCCTCGCCGACCACTGCGTTTTTCAATCATTCGGCCAAAGGCATCGTAGCGGTAGCGCTTGTCCTGGTAGGTCAGCAACTTGTTGTGCACCACCAGCCCGGCGCCCGCTTTCGGGCCGTCAAGCAAATTGGCGGCGGCGTCGTAGGCGAAGGTTTCCTTCTGGCCCTGCAGGCCGTCCTGGCTGGCGATGATTCGCCCGGTCGCGTCGTAATGGAACAGTTGCCGATATTGCCCGTTGACATGCCGCTCGGCCAGGCCCACCAGGTTATCGCTGTCGTCGTACTCGAGGTGCCGTTCCGGGGCTGTCGGCAGGGTGTTTGCCAGCAGGCTGGAATGCCGCAGGCGTGCGCGCAGGCGGCCACAACGGTCGTATTCGCTGCGGGTGCTGATCTGACCCTGGGTGCGCAGCACTTCACGGTGCAGGCGATCACGTTGAAAATCGCTGATTACCTGGCCATCGAGATTGATCTGGTGCAGATGGCCGCTGCCGTAATAGAGCCGATTGAGCCAGCGCGTGTCCGGTAGCTGGGTCTGAATCAGATTGCCCAGTTCGTCGTATCGGTGTTTCAGGCTGCCGGCCGCTGTGTGTTCTTCGAGTAATTGGCCCAGGGCGTCGTAGCTGAAACTCACTGCCTGCTGGTTGCCGAGGTTGTCGGTAAAGCTGGCTGCGATCAGTTGGTTCAAGGGATCGTAGGTGTATTGACTGCGCCCATCGTCCGTGGTCTTGGCCAGCAGCCGCCCCACGGCATCGCGCTCGAACTTGTGGATGATTGGTGCGATTGGTTGCGCGGGCACGGCGCTCAATCCGGAGCCATAAGGCGCGGCATGGGCCTGGAGTTCGACGACGTTGTTCAGTGGGTCATAGCCATAGCGCTTGGCACTGCCGTCGAGGTCCTGCTGTTCGCTCAGACGGTTGCCGGCATCCCAGGCAAAGCGATAGCTTTCGCCGTTTTCGTTGGTGAGCGCCAGCAGCCGTCCGAACGCGTCATAGTCGAATCGGACCTGCCGGCCATGGGCGTCGGTGCGCTGGCTTATCTGCCCGCGCCGGTTGTACTGGTAGAGCGTGGTGTAGCCGGACGGGTCGGTGTAGCCCTGCAGCTGGCCGTTGCCGCCGCGTTGAAAATGCTCGGCGCGGCCATCGGCCAGTTGGCTGCTGAGCAACCGTCCCTGGCCGTCGTAATGGAAGCGGGTGTGCTCGCCAAGGGCATCGATGATGGCTTTCACGTTGCCACGTCGATCGTATTCGAAGCGGGTCGGATAGCCCGAGCAATCCAGGTGTTCAAGCAATTGCCCGGACGAGTTCCAGCGCATCTTCCGGCTTCTTCCCGTGGCATCGATGATCTCCACCACCTGCCCGTGTGCGTCGTGGCGGTACTGAGTCACCTGGCCTAGCGGGTCTGTTTCGGCGATGCAATTGCCTCGGGGGTCGTAGCGCAAGTGCCAGCTTTTGCCGGCAGGATCGGTCAGGGTCTGTGGCAGCGACCAGTGCTCCAGCCACAAGGTCGAGTGGCTGTGCCCCAGAGGATCGGTCTCGGCGATCAGGTTGCCGGTTTCGTCGTAGCTATAGGCATAGCGCCCTCCTAAGGGGTCAGTGGCGCTGAGCAGTTGGCGTTCGTCGTTCCACTCGAAGGCCCATGTCTGGTTGAGGTTGTCGGTGTACTCGACGATCTGCAACTGGCTGTTCCAGCGACGGCGGCTGATGCGTTGCAGGCTGTCGGTGACCTGGGTGATTCCGGCCTCCAGATCATAGTCGTACTGATAGCTATCGCCTTCGTCGGTCCAGTGACGGGTCACTCGCCACTGCTGGTCGGCGAACAGTGTCCACTGGTAGAAGCAGCGCAGCCCGGTGGCCAACTGGTGCTCGGTCATCCGGTGGCCGGCGTCATAGGCGAAGCGCCGCTGTACCTGCCTTTCGCCATCGCGGACCTGTGCCAGGTTCCCTGCGGCATCGTAGTCATAGCTGACCAGTACTTCCCGTTGCTGGTCAGGGTACAGCCGTTCGACCTGGGCAATCCGACCGGGCCAGCGCGTGCTGTAGCCCAGTTCGAGCTGCGCCTGTTCAAAAGTATCGCGCAGCAGCCAGAGCCGCCCGGCCGAGTCGTATTCCAGGTGCAGGCGATTGTCGTTGCGGTCCCCCAGCTGGCTCAGGCGCAACCGCGAAGGATCGCTCGCCAGCGGCTCGAACAGACGGTAGAGGCCGTCGCTGCTTTCGATCAGCAACTGCCCGTTGTCGTTGCGTCGCACGCTCAAGCCTTCACCGGGGCTGAAGGCTCCACCGCCCAGGGCAATGGCACCCATGTCGATGCGGCGTCCCTGCTCATCAATGTAGAGCAGGCGTTCGCCGCCCTCGGGATGGGGCTCGATCTGGATGCTGACCTCGTAAGGCAGGCTCCAGCCGGCCCCGAGCAGGCCGTCACGGCGTTCGTCGCGGCTGTTGTAGAAGCGTTGCCATTCGATGGGCACCAGCCCTGGCAGGGTGAAGTCCAGATCGTCGTCGGCCCCCAGCACCTTGGCCCCGGTCGCGGCATGCACCGGATTCGGCGAGCCGGCGATAGCCTGGGTCAGCGCATTGGTCGCCTGGCTGACGACAAACGAATTGACCCCGGCCATCAGCATGCACGGCAGGTTGGCCTTGAACTTGCCCTTGCCGCCCTTGAGCATCATCAGCACGGTCACCGCCAGGCCCACGCCCGGGGTCTTGCCGCTGCGGATCTCGCGCACCACCACCGAGCCGCCGCCGATGGTCACGTCGGGGGAGATCGGTCCGGCGGACACCACCTTGGCGTCGCAGGTGCTGCGGTCGCCGCTGCGCACCGCCGGTTGGCCGTCGATGCTGACCTTCTCCGAGCCTTCGGCCAGGTACTGCACGGGCATCGGCGGGTGCTTGGTGCAGGTCACCAGGTCCAGTTCCTTGGTCTGGGAGCCGGGGGCCGGGGAGGCCACGGTGGGCCGCCACATCTGCGAGAAGAATTCCTTGGCCATGTCGAGAAAGCCCGGGCCTTCCTCCGGGGTGGCCGAAGGGGTGTCGGTGGCTTCGCCTTCCTCGGCGCCGTCGCCGCTGATATGCGACGGCGGGGCGATGCCCGCCGCGCGGGCCGCCGGTTTGTTGTTGGTCAACACCTTTTGCGAACCGCTGGCGATGGTGGCCTGGATCGAGGGCGGGAACAGGGCATTGGCGATGCCCTCGCATAAATTGCTCAGGCCCTTGTCGGCGCCGGTCTTGCTCATGACCACGCCGACCACCACGCCCACCACCAGCCCCAGCACGCAGGCACCGAGGCCGCCGGTGGCCACGGTGATGCCCGCTGCTGCAGCCACCGCCATGGTCGCCAGGGTGCCGATGGCGACGTTGGCCGCCACCTCCAGCACACCGCCGAGGATGTCGGCCATCATCGAGGTGTGTTCCAGCCCGTCGCCCAGTCGTGCGGCCCACAGCGCGTCAGACACGCCCCGGCCTCAGCCCAGCACCAGGCTGTTCTTGATCTGCGCCCAGTGCGCGGCTTCGGTGTCGCCGAGTTTCTGCGCCTTGACGTAGCTCATGGCGAGCATCTGCCGGGTGCCGGGCAGCACCAGGGCCAGCTGGAACTGGAACACCTGCTCGCTGCCCTTGCTGAACTGGCTGCGCAGCTCCAGGCCCGGAATGTCCTGGGCCGGGCCCAGCAGCACCGGCTGCGGACCCTTGACCCGCAGTTCCTGCACTTGCTGTTCCAGCCGCTGCAACTGGCTGGCCAGGCTGCTCTCCAGGGTTTCACCGTCGCCCAACAGGCTGCGGCTGACGATCAGCGAAGTACCCAGGGCCGGGAACTTGAGGATGTTGATCGAGGCGTCCTGCAGTTCGCCGGCAGGCAGCTGGAACTGCAATTCATTGAGGCGATAGGTCATGGCATGGGCATCCGTTCATTAGCCTTTGGGGGCGGAAAAGGGCGCTTTGGCCTTGGCGCTGATGGCGCCCTGCACACCCTGGCCCTCGGTGGTGGTGTCCGGACCGCCGCCGTTGTTCAGGTGCAGCACGCCACCGGTGTTGATCTGCGCGTCGCTTGAGGCGTGGACACTGATGTTGACTCCGCACAGGTTGATCTGGCCGCTGGCATTGAGCTCCAGGATGCTGGCCCCGCACACCAGGCGCAGGCGTTCGCCGACCTCGATCACGTAGCTCTGGCCGATGCTGTCGAGCTTCTTCTCGCCCACCGTCAGCTCATCCACGTGCTGGACGATGCGCGTGCGCTTGTTGCCGATGGTCACGTACTCGTCGTGGCCAATACTCTTGACCCGGTCATTGCCCACGGAGTGGGTTTCGTTGACCTCGACCACTATGTCCTGGTTGCGCTCGGCGTGGATGTACAGCTGCTCCGCGCCTTTTTTGTCTTCCATGCGGATTTCGTTGAAGTTGGCCGGGCTCCCGCCTTTGCTGGAGCGGCTCTTCATGCCGCTCTGGGTGGCGTTGGCCGGCAGGTCGTAGGGCACGGTCTGCTCGGCGTTGTACACGCGGCCGGTGATGATCGGCCGGTCGGGGTCGCCTTCGAGGAAGCTGACGATGACTTCCTGACCGATCCGCGGGATCTGCATCGAGCCCCAGTTCTTGCCGGCCCAGGCCTGGGACACGCGAATCCAGCAGGAGCTGTTCTCGTTGGATTGGTCGTGGCGGTCCCAGTAGAAGTGCACCTTGACCCGGCCAAACTGGTCGGTCCAGATTTCCTCGCCCGCAGGACCCACCACAATCGCCGTCTGCGGCCCCTTGACGATGGGCCGGCTGGTGCTGGCCAGAGGGCGGAAGCTTTGCTGGGCGTCGATGCAGGTCAGGCTGCTTTCGAACTGCGCCGCACCGCCGCTGGAGCCGCTCTCCAGGCTCTCCTGGACCACGTAGTAGCGGGCCCCGACGATCAGGTATTCGCGGTTCTGATCCTGGCGGCTGAAGCCAGACAGGCTGAACAAGTGGCCCGCGCCGATGCCCCGGGCGTTGCCCGCCAGCTCGATGCGCTCATGCAGGCTCTGCAGGGCTTCGATGCGGGTGCGGGCGTAGTGCTCGCCGTCCTGGCTTTGCACGTAGGTGCCGGGGTAGTCGTACAGCGGGTAGTCGCCGGCGCTGTGGGGACGAGGCATGGCCGAGCGCACGTCGATCCGTGCGCTGGGGCGCTGGAAGTCGTAGTCGTTGAGTTCCAGGGAGCCGGGCTGGACTTCCTGGGCCAGGTGCCAGTCGAACAGGTGGTCGCGCTCGCGCTGCTGTTCGTCCTTGGGGTAGTAGGGCACCGAGGCGTAGCCGGGCACCGTGGTGTGGGCGCCGTAGGCGTCGGCCAGGACCAGCACGTGGCGGTCCTTTTCATGGCGGAAGAAGTAGTAGATGCCTTCCTGTTCCATCAGTCGGCTGACGAAATCGAAGCTGTTCTCCCGGTACTGCACGCAGTATTCCCACTCGCGGTAGGGGCGGCTGAGGGCGTCTTCGAAGTCCGAGAAGCCGAGGTCGCGAAACACCTGCTTGATGATCTGCGGAATGCTCAGGTTCTGGAAAATCCGGCAGTCGGAGGTGCGGCTCAGCAGCCACAGCCAGGGCCGCAGAGTGACCTGGTAACTGGCGAACTGGCCGCTGTCGATGTTCTGGCTGCAGCGCGCGACGATGCCGTGGAAGTAGCGCTGGCTGCCGTCGTCGAGCAGCACGCTGACGCCCATGGGCTTGCCCAGCAACTGGTTCAAGTCGATGGCGGCGTCGTGGGAGGTCAGCTGCAACTGGTAGTCGTACAGACGCCCCAGCTCTTCGCCGCCGCCCAGGCTCTTGAGCACCAGGACATCCGGCCCCAGGGGGCTGGTGACCTGCGCCAGTCGTGTGGATTGCTGAAATACCATCGTCAGTCTCGTTGAATGCGTAGTGTGCCTGGCCGGCCTCTTGTAGGAGCCGGCTTGCCGGCGATGGCGATCTCACGGATGCCTTCGCTGGCAAGCCAGCTCCTACGCAAGCAGGGGTGCGGGGTCAGGCCGGCTCACTGAAGTCGTAGTGCAGTTCGTTGTCGCGCTGGCTGATGCGCACCCCGGCCAGCGGCTTGCCTTCGAGCATGCGCGTGAGGAACTCACGGCTCATGTCCGGCAGCAGGCTGTTGGTGAGGATGGCGTCGATCATGCGGCCACCGCTTTCGGTTTCGCTGCAGCGGGAGACGATCAGGTCGACCACCTCGTCGTCGAAGTCGAACGCGACTTTGTGGGTGCTCTCCACGCGCTTTTTGATCCGTCCCAGTTGCAGGCGGGTGATGGCTTTGAGCATCACATCGCTGAGCGGGTAGTAAGGGATGGTCACCAGGCGCCCCAGCAGTGCCGGCGGGAAAATCTCCAGCAGCGGCTGGCGCAGGGCCTTGGCGATCTCTTCCGGCTCGGGCACGTTGTCCGGGTTCTTGCAAACGTTGGCGATCAGCTCGGTACCGGCGTTGGTGGTGAGCAGGATCAGGGTGTTCTTGAAGTCGATCACCCGGCCTTCGCCGTCTTCCATCACGCCCTTGTCGAACACCTGGAAGAAGATCTCGTGCACGTCCGGGTGGGCTTTCTCTACTTCGTCGAGCAGCACCACGCTGTAGGGTTTGCGCCGCACCGCTTCGGTGAGCACGCCGCCTTCGCCGTAGCCGACGTAACCCGGTGGCGCCCCCTTGAGGGTGGACACGGTGTGGGCTTCCTGGAACTCGCTCATGTTGATGGTGATGACGTTCTGCTCACCGCCATACATGGCTTCGGCCAGGGCCAGGGCGGTCTCGGTCTTGCCCACCCCCGAGGTGCCGGCCAGCATGAACACGCCAATCGGCTTGTTCGGGTTGTCGAGGCCGGCGCGGGAGGTCTGGATGCGCTTGGCGATCATCTGCAGGGCGTGGTCCTGGCCGATGATGCGTTTCTTCAGGTGCTGGTCGAGGTTGAGCACGGTTTCCAGTTCATTGCGGGCCATGCGCCCCACGGGAATCCCGGTCCAGTCGGCCACCACCGAGGCCACCGCCTGGTAGTCCACGGTCGGCAGGATCAACGGGGTTTCACCTTGCAGGGCGCTCAGGCGCTGTTGCAGGTCCACCAGTTTTTCCCGCAGGCCGTGGCTTTCATCACCGACGTCGCTGTCCACCAGGCCGACGTTGTCCCGCAGTTGGGCACGGGTTGCCAGGAGTTCGTCCACCAGGGTCTTTTCTTCGGCCCAGCGACCTTCCAGCTCGGCCAGGCGCTCGCGTTCTGTGGCCAACAGGCTTTCGCTGTTGACCTGGCGGTTGCCGATGGCCACGCCGATCGCCTGTTCCCGGGCGATGATCTGCAGCTCGGTTTCCAGGGCTTCGATGCGCCGACGGCTGTCGTCCACCTCGGCCGGCACGGCGTGCAAGCTGATGGCGACGCGGGCGCAGGCGGTGTCCAGCAGGCTCACGGATTTGTCCGGTAACTGGCGGGCCGGGATGTAGCGATGGGACAGCTTGACCGAAGCTTCCAGGGCTTCGTCGAGGATCTGCACCTGATGGTGCTGCTCCATGGTCGAGGCCACGCCGCGCATCATCAGCAGCGCCTTGTCTTCCGACGGTTCGGCCACTTGCACCACCTGGAAGCGGCGGGTCAGGGCCGGGTCTTTCTCGATGTGCTTCTTGTACTCGGCCCAAGTGGTGGCGGCCACGGTGCGTAAGGTGCCGCGGGCCAGGGCCGGCTTGAGCAGGTTAGCCGCATCGCCGGTACCGGCGGCGCCACCGGCACCCACCAGGGTGTGGGCTTCGTCGATAAACAGAATGATCGGCTTGGGCGAGGCCTGGACGTCTTCGATGACCTGGCGCAGGCGCTGTTCGAACTCGCCCTTCATGCTGGCGCCGGCTTGCAGCAGGCCGACATCGAGGCTGCGCAATTCCACATCCTTCAAGGCAGGCGGCACGTCGCCGGCGACGATGCGCAGGGCAAAACCTTCCACCACGGCCGTCTTGCCGACGCCGGCTTCACCGGTGAGGATCGGGTTGTTCTGGCGCCGCCGCATGAGGATGTCCACCAGTTGGCGGATCTCTTCGTCACGGCCGACGATCGGGTCGAGCTTGCCGCTGCGAGCCTGCTCGGTGAGGTCCACGGTGAAGCGCTTGAGGGCCTCCTGCTTGCCCATGGCACTGGGGGCCATGGCACCGCTGGCTTCGCCTGGAACCGCGCCGGCATTGAAGCCATCGCTGGCGCCGAGGGCGTTTTCCGGCGAGTCGCCGACGTACTCGTCAAAGCGCTCACTCAGGGCCTCGACCTTGATCTTCTCGAACTCCTTGGACAGCCCCAGCAGCGCATGGCGCAGGCTCGGGGTCTTGAGGATGCCGAGCACCAGGTAGCCGGTGCGCACCTGGCTTTCGCCGAACATCAGGCTGCCGTAGACCCAGCCGCGCTCCACCGCTTCTTCAACGTGGGACGACAGGTCGGTGATCGATGTGGAGCCCCGTGGCAGGCGGTCCAGGGCCTCGGTCAGGTCCTTGGCCAGGCGCGCCGGTTCAAGGTTGAACTGGCGGATCAGGCGGTGCAGGTCGCTGTCCTGCAATTGCAGCAACTGGTGCAGCCAGTGGGCCAGTTCCACATAGGGGTTGCCCCGCAGTTTGCAGAACACCGTGGCGGCTTCGATGGCTTTGTAGGCGACGCTGTTGAGTTTGCCGAACAGCGCTGCGCGACTGATTTCACCCATGCTCTGTGCTCCTTGAGGTGCGTGATGTGGCGGCCTGATCGGCGTAGTGCCGGGCCAGAATGAGGTCCTTGGGGTCCGCCGCGGGGCGGCCGAGCCAGGTGTTGAAACCCAGGCGCTGGCGCCCGTTGAGTTGCAGCTTGGGCACTTCGTCCTGAAGCAGGATCAGGTTCAGGTCCCAGTCCAGTTCGAAACCCAGGTATTCGGCGACCCAGGCCACCAGCTCCTTGAACTGCTGGCCGTCGGGCAGCATGCCCATGTAGGCGTCGAGGCTCAGGGGGCCGAGGCAGATGCGGAATTTGTGCTGGCGGTCCCAGACGTGGCTGCCCAGGCAGAAGTCGGCCCCCAGTTGGTGGGCGTTGACCCCCAGGCGGCTGCGCTCCGGCAGCTCCAGCCATTGGCCGACGTATTCCTCGATCTGCACCGGCAGCCCGAAGTACTCGCCGAGGATCGCCCGCAGGCCATCCGGGTAGCGGGTCTGCGCCGCCAGGTGGCCGCTGTAGTGCAACTTGGCGGTGTCCGGGATCAGCCCCTGATTGAGCAGGCTGGGCATGCCCCGGCCACTGAGGGCGGCCAGGCGCGCCGACCAGTAATCGTCGTCCGGGCGGTCGTGGCTCACCGTCGGCCGGGCCTCGGCCCAGGCCCGGTAGAACAGGCTCAACAGGCGATGGTGAAAGACATCGAGGAAGCCCTTGCTGGTGCTGTCGCCCTGGTTGCGCTGGCGCTCACGCACGTACTCGGTGAGGTGCAGCGGCAGCGGACCGTTGGGCCCGCCCAGGCCGAAGAAAAACTGCTGCAAGCGTGCAGGCGCACCGTCGACACCGGGCTCGACCGAGGCCAGGGTCGAGGGCGCGAAGGTGCAGTCGGCCTGCTGCCCGAGGCGCAGCGGGTCGTCGGCCAGGCGCAGGGAATGACCGAAGCGCGGCAGCTGGGGCGACAGGCATTCGATCCGCCGCAGCGCCTGGAAGAAGTCGTACTCCCAGGGCTCGGCGTGCATCGCCGTCAGCGTATTCAAAGGGTCGGACGGCGTCCGGGCTGGGCTTTCCATCGCATGATCTCGCCGCGTTCGGTGGTACGGATCACCGTCTCGGTAAAACTGTTGAGGGACACATAACGTGCCAGGAAGCGTTCGAACACGGCGCCGAGCAGGAACACCCCGGTGCCGCGAAACGCGTTTTCATCGAACTCCAGGGTGATCTCCAGGCCCCGGCCAAAAACGATCGGCCCGGGCATGGGCAGGCGCCGGGTCACCGCCTTGCTGCTGACCTCGCGTAGGCCTTCGATCTGCAATTGCAGGGCCGCGTCGTTGCTGTCGCCATACAGGCGCAGCAGTTCGCGCAGGGCGGCGGCGCCCTGGCCTTGCTCACTCAACGACAGGTAGTTGAGCGACAACTGGCTGATCAAGCGCCAGGCCTTGCCGTCGTGGGCGTGGCTGGGGCGCGGGCGGCTTGGCCCGGCCAGGCAGCGCACAGCCTGCACTGGGGCGCTGTCGGCCAGGGTGAAGTCGGTCTTGCCGCCGCCGACGTTCATGAACAGCGGCAGGTCGCGGTTGGTGCACAGGGCACTCACACCGAGCTGGCGCAGGTCGTGGCGATAGGGCGCTTGCTGGCTGTCCACCAGGCTGACGAAGGTTTCGCTGCCGATGTAGGTGGAGCGCGGGCCGTTGCGTCGCTGGTCGCTGGACAGCACCCGTGGCTCGCGACGCAGGCTGTAGTAGGCCTGGTCACGGCCATAGCGCGACGGGTCACGCACCGCGTAGAACGGCAGGAACGGTTGCTCCGGCCCGGTGCCGTGGCCGCTGACGGCGCACAGCGAGTGGATTTCGAAATCCATCGGTCGGGTGCGGTCGCGATCACATGGTGCTCGTTGACCCGGTCCGACAGGTGGATACGGTCCACGCGCTTGGGGAACAGGTTGATCGCCGGGGTGCAGAAGGGCACGAACTGGGCGCTGCCGACGCTGCCTTCCAGGCTTGGTTCGTGGCGCTCGAAGAGCACGATCAGCTCCAGCTCCTGGCCTTCGCAGCGGCGCACCGCACGGCCCAGCTCGGCGAACTCGACGAACAGGAAACGGTTGGGCAGGGCGAAGTATTCCTGCAACAGGCGATAGCCCTGGAAAGCCTGGGGCACCACCGGCAGCGCCGCGTCGCAGTCGTCGAAGCCCTTGGCGCGCAAGGCGTTGGCCGGCAGCCGCTCGACCCAGTCGCCCCCGGGCACCCGGGCGAACACCGCGCAGGCATTGCCCAGCAGTTGCTCGTAGAGGCGGAACGGCAGCTCGTCATTGCCATTGAGGTAGAGCGGCAACTGCTCCAGGGCCAGGCTGCTGAACGGCAACTCGGCGCCGGTGCGCAGGGTCAGGCGCAGCCCGGCCTTGGCCTTGGGCTCGCTGGCGGCCAGGCGCCCGAGCACCGCCGCCGGGTTGCCGAAGTACTCGGCATGGCTGACTTGCAGCGGCCACAGGGTGACCGCGTGGGCGCTGCGGTATTCGCAGCAGGTCTGGCTGTCGCGGCCCAGGGCGCCCGCAGGCTGGTGCCGCGGTCCAGGGTAAAACCGCTGCTCAGTGAGCCTTCATCGGGATCGGCCTGCAATTGCACCACGGTCAGCGACGGCGTCGGTGCCAGGTAGTGCGGGTAGGCGATCTCCAGCAGGTTGTGGGTGAAGGTCGGGTACTCGGCATCGAGCTTCAATTGCACCCGCGCGGTGAGGTAGGCAAAGCCTTCCAGCAGGCGCTCCACATACGGATCGGCACAGTCCATGCCCGACAGGGTCAGGCGGCTGGCGATCTTCGGGTATTCCTTGGCGAACTCCGCGGCGCTCTCGCGCACGTGGTGCAGTTCCTGGTTGTACAGCTCCAGCAGACGGGGATTCATGAGCGTCTCCGTTGCTCGGCCTGGCGCACCCGCACATGGCCCGATTCCAGGTCCAGGTCGGTTTGCAGCAGCAGGCGCAGGGGCATGGGCTGGGCCCAGAGGTCGCCTTCGATCTCGAAGCTCAAGGCGTTGTGGTTCATTTCTCCGGGCGCACTGCGGGCCCGCACGCGCAGGGTACTGCGCAAGATGCGTGGCTCGAAGGTGGCAATGGCCTGTTGGATCAGGCTTTCCAGGGCATTGATATCAATGCTCGAGGCACTGTGCCCGGCCAGGGCCGGCAGGCCGTAATTGATCACCGAAGTGCCGGCGGGGGTGTGCAACGTGGCATCGGCATCCAGCAGCGACGTGGTGTTGAGCAGCCACGCCAGGTCCCGCAGCACCGAGGCCTTGAGCTGGGTCAGGGACAGCACGCGCTTGTCGGCACTTTCCTTGAGCTGGCCGGGCTCGTCGTCGGTCAGACGGTCCAGCAAGGACGGCTGCAGGCGGTCGCGGGCGGCGATTTCAGTGATCAACGCAGCGGCCCCCCAAAAAACTGGCTGGTGCGCCATGGCAGGCACCCGCAAGGGCACAACGGTTCCGCAGCTTGATCAACAAAGGCTTGGTCATCAGTCGGGCACCGGGCGGGAGTGGAGCGAATTCGGGTCAGGGCAAACGGCCCCCGACGCAGGCGTCGGGGGCGCGATGGATCAACGCTTGGTGTTGGAGCGGATGTTCCAGCCGTATTTGATCGGGCCGCCGTCTTTGCTGCCGTCGGCTTTCTGCGGTTGGTACTCGACCATCACCTGGGCGAAGTTCAGGGTGATGTTTTCGGTCAGACGGTCATCGCTGCCCGAACCGCCGGTGCTCAGGGACGTGATCAGCACTTCTTCCAGGTCGATGATCATGTACTCGACCTGGCTTTCGCCGCCGGCCTTGCGCACGGTCAGGCGCACCTTGTCCACGTGCTTGCCGCTGGAGCAATGCATCATCAGGTTCGGCGAGGCCTTGTCCACGTACTTGGTCAGCGACAGGTCCTGGATGTTCACCTTGCCTGCGCCGCCGCCACCGCCAACGTGCATGTTGCCGGATTGGGACATGCCCCAGCTCCAGTTCAACACGTCGATTTCGTCCTTGTGGGCCTTGTCCATGGACTCGCCCTTGATGTCACCGATCTTGATGAAAATATCGACAGCCATGTGTTCTCCCTGTGTGGCCACTGCCACGGTGGTACAGATATGAATCCGTAGGAGCCGGCTTGCCGGCGATGGTCGTCAACGATAGCGCTCGCTTTCGGACCAACGATGCGCCCTTGAGTGCATCGCCGGCAGACCGGCTCCTACAGGGGGGTTAAGCGCCTTTTGCCGAAGGCAGTTTGGATACCAGGCGCAGCGACACGGTCAGCCCTTCGAGCTGGTAGTGCGGGCGCAGGAAAAATTTCGAGTTGTAGTAGCCGGGGTTGCCTTCGACTTCCTCGACCACCACTTCCGCCGCGGCCAGTGGGTGCTGGGCCTTGGTGGTTTCAGTGGAGTGGGCCGGATCACCGTCCACGTAGTTGAGGATCCAGTCCTGCAGCCAGCGTTGCATCTCGTCCTTCTCTTTGAACGAGCCGATCTTGTCGCGCACGATGCACTTCAGGTAATGGGCGAAGCGGCAGGTGGCGAATAGGTACGGCAGGCGCGCGGCCAGGTTGGCGTTGGCGGTGGCGTCCGGGTCGTCGTACTCAGCAGGCTTCTGCAGCGACTGGGCACCGATAAAGGCGGCAAAGTCGGTGTTTTTCTTGTGCAGCAGCGGCATGAAACCGTTCTTCGCCAGCTCCGCTTCACGGCGGTCGCTGATGGCGATTTCGGTCGGGCACTTCATGTCCACGCCGCCGTCATCGGTCGGGAAGGTGTGGGCGGGCAGGTTTTCCACTTCACCGCCGGACTCCACACCGCGGATGCGCGAGCACCAGCCGTAGTGTTTGAACGAACGGTTGATGTTCACCGCCATGGCGTACGCGGCGTTGGCCCAGGTGTACTTGGAGCTGTCGGCGCCGTCGGTGTTTTCTTCGAAGGCGAAGGCTTCCACCGGGTCGGTCTTGGCACCGTACGGCAGGCGCGCCAGGAAGCGCGGCATGGTCAGGCCGATGTAGCGTGCGTCTTCCGACTCACGCAGGGAGCGCCAGCCGGCGTACTCCGGGGTGGTGAAGATCTTGGTCAGGTCCCGTGGGTTGGACAATTCCTGCCACGAGCCCATGCCCATCACGGTCGGCGATGCCGCTGCAATGAACGGCGAGTGCATGGCCGCGCAGACCTTGGACAGTTCGCCCAGCAGTTCCACGTCCGGTGGTGACTGGTCGAAGTAGTAGTCGCCCACCAGGCAGCCGTACGGCTCGCCGCCGAACTGGCCGTATTCCTCTTCGTACATCTTCTTGAACAGCGGGCTCTGGTCCCAGGCCGTGCCCTTGAATTTCTTCAGGGTCTTGTGCAGCTCCGGCTTGGAGATGTTGAGCACACGGATCTTCAGCTGCTCGTCGCTTTCGGTGTTGTTCACCAGGTAGTGCAGGCCGCGCCAGGCGCTTTCCAGCTTCTGGAATTCCGGGTGATGGATCACCTGGTTGACCTGGGCGGTGAGCTTGGCGTCGATGGCGGCGATGATCGATTCGATCGATTTGATCGCATCGTTGGACACCAGGTCGGTCTGCGCCAGGGCCTGTTCGGCCAGGGTGCGAACCGCGGTCTCCACGGCTTCGCGAGCGCGCTCGGTCTTGGGTTTGAATTCCTGCAGCAGCAGGGAGGCGAACTCGCTGGCTTGCTCGGTGGCGGCCGGTTGGCCCTGATTGTCACGCATCAATTCGGTCATGATCGTTGGTCCTGATTTACGCGTTGGGCTCGGAGTCCACAGGCTTTGGCGCACTCGCCAGGGCCTGGAGCAACGCCGGATCCTTGATGGCTTTCATGATGATTTCTTCAGCGCCGGTCTTGCCGTCCATGTAGGTCAGCAGGTTGGCCAGCTGAGTGCGGGCTTCCAGCAACTGGTTCAACGAATCGACCTTGCGGGCCACGGCCGCCGGGCTGAAGTCGTCCATGCTTTCGAAGGTGATGTCCAGGCTCAGGTTGCCTTCGCCGGTCAGTTCATTGGGCACGTGGAACGCCACCCGCGGCTGCATGGCCTTGAGGCGCGAGTCGAAGTTGTCGACGTCGATTTCCAGGAACTTGCGGTCGGCAACGGCGGCCAGTGGCTCGGCCGGTTTGCCCGCCAAGTCAGCCATCACACCCATGACGAAGGGCAGCTGGACCTTCTTCTCGGCGCCGTAGAGTTCCACGTCGTACTCGATCTGCACCCGGGGCGCGCGGTTGCGCGCGATGAACTTCTGAGAACTTTGCTTCGCCACGTTGTGCTCCTGGTCGCTGCTGCGACGGTGTTGGCGTCATCGGTGGTTGCCGTTAACGGGGCTGCGGGCGCCTTGGGGGCTTATTCGCCTTCCGGGCCACGCAGGTTTTCAAATTGGGACATGCCGTCGGGAATCAGATTGCGCACGATGGCCGCGAAGTCGGCGTTGACCAGATTCTTGGCCCGGTTCAACAGCATCGGCAGCGGGCTGGACGGCTCGTGGCGCTGGTAGTACGCGAGGATCCGGTCGAGGCTGCGCAGCACATCGTCGCGGCTGTTGATCTCGCCGGAGACGCGCGGCGCCGCACTGGCCACTGGCTGGGCCGGGTCGTTGTCGGGGGCCTGTTCGGCGACGTCCGCCTCAACGCTGTCGGCACCTTGCGGGGCGTGTTGCCCGAGCACTTGCAGGGCCAGCTTGAGCGGCTGCTTGAGGGCCGAAAGGTCCACGCCACTGGCGCTGCCCACGTGTTCGCTGACGTATTGCTCGATGGCCTCGCAGGACGCGCGCGCGCTGCGCAAGGCGTTGCGTACCAGCTCCAGCTGTTCGGCGTCGCTGTCTTGCAGGGCGCCGGCCAGGTGCTCGGCACTCAGGCTTTCGCCGTTGAAATGCTGCAAGCCGCTGGCGTTGAACGCCGCACGCAGGCTGACCGGCCCGAAGGCCCGGGAGCGGGTGAGGATGCTTTCACGCAGCAGGCCGACGGTGGTGTCGCAGGTCAAACCGGCCAGGGCATTGATGCGCACCGTGGGGTCGTTGTCGTCATCGGCGTCCAGGCGCGGGTGCAACTCGGGCCAGTAGGTGGCGAGCAGTTGTTCGATCAGTTGCAGGCTGTCGGCAAGCCCCGGCAGGCCATCGAGGGCCAGGGTGCTTTGCAGAAGAAAATGGGTGATGCGCAGGTCTTTGCTGCGGGCCAGCAGGTCCAGGCTTTGCTGGCGTATGCTGCGCCAGTCCGGCGGTTCGGCAGGCAGGATCGAGTCGCCCATGCTGCGCTCGGGCTGGCCTTGGGCGGCCCGCTCCAAGTGCAGAAAGTTCGCGTCATATTCCAGGTCTTCGCCACAGGGCGAAGTCGCGGAAACGGCGGCGAGCAACAGGGGCACATCCACTTGATTTGATCTCCGTATCAGCCCGCTGAACAGTCGGGTAACTAAGGCTTAGTTCTTTGTGAACCAGGTCACATTTCTTGGTTTATATAGACTCATTGATGTTAGTGAGCCATCATCCGTGTACAAGAAGTTGTGCATTTTTGGTGTAGTAGTTGGGGCTTGTCAAGGTAAGCTATTCACTCTTCGTGACACTGAGATGTCGCCAATAAACTTCTTTGACTATCAAGTCAGTTTTGCTGGTCGAAAAACAGTTTTTGTCATCTGGGGCCTTTAGAATGGGGCTTTCAGGCGGATAGAGACGCTGTTTTGAGGCTTTTTTGTGGTTTTTTTTCAAGCGTGACGGAACTTTTTTCCTAGCGGCGGTTCGCAGGCGAAGTACAGCAAGGAGGCGCGATGTCGCTGTGTCTGACTATCACTAGTTATCACAAGATTACCCCCGGCCAATGCCCCGAGAAAGTAATGGATCGGGGTGTGATGGCAATTGGCCGCAGCGCGGATAATGATTGGGTACTTCCAGATCCAGAGCGCTTAGTTTCCGCGCTACATTGCGTTATTCAATATAAAGAAGGCCGCTACTACTTAACCGATAACAGCACTAATGGTGTGGAGTTGGTCAAGGCCGGTGTGCGTCTGCGCCGGGGTAACAGCGAGCCGCTGGCCGATGGCGAAGTGATCCGCATCGGCGAGTACGAGATCAGTGCGCGCATCGATTTCGATCTTGGCGTGGGCGGTACCCAGGGGTTTGCCGAGAACAGTTCCAACAGTTTTGACGCCTTGATGGGGCGTCAGGCGCACGATCCGGCGCCGACTCCAGTCATTGCCCCGGCGCTGATTGCCCACTTCCAGGGCGGCTCGTCCATGGCCACCATGCCCGACCTGTTCGACTTCCTGACGCCCAGCGCCACGCCACCGGCCACCCAGGCCGATCATGTGCCGGCCGAACAGCATGATTTCCGTCCGCCAACGCCAACGCCAACGCCAACGCCCACTCCGGCGCCGGTCGTCGCACCCGCGGCGGTGAGTGGCGCGCCGATGATCCCCGCAGACTGGGATCTGTTTGCCGATACGCCGGCGCCTGCCGCCGACCCCTGGGCGGACATTGCAGTTGCAGCCCTGCCGTTTGCACAGCCCGCCGTTGCCAGCGCACCGATTGCGCCGCCGCCACAACCCCTGCCACTTGACGTCCCTGTTGCGGCAACCTCGCCCCTGGTTTCGCCTGCACCTGCACCTGCACCTGCACCTGCACCTGCACCTGCACCTGCACCTGCACCTGCACCTGCACCTGTGGCGCCGGCAGCGCCCGCGACAGCCCCGCAAGCCGACCTGCTGCAGGCCTTTTTGCGCGGCGCCGGCATTGATCACTTGCGCATCGACCGGGAGCAGGCCGAGGCGCAGATGGAAAACCTCGGTCGCAGCTACCGCTTGATGGTTGAGGGCCTGATCGATGTGTTGCGCGCCCGCAGCAGCCTCAAGGGCGAGTTCCGCATGCAGCAGACCATGATTCGCCCGGTGGAGAACAACCCGCTGAAGTTCGCCCCCAATGTGGATGAAGCCATGTTGCTGATGCTGCGGCGCAGCAACCAGGCATTCATGGCGCCGGACCTGGCGGTGCAGGACAGTTTCGATGACCTGCGGGCTCACCAGCTGGCGGTCATGGCCGGGGTGGAAGCGGCCATCAAGCATCTGTTGCAGCGCTTCGAACCGGCCGAGCTGGAAACCCGCATGGGCAAGCCCGGCGGCTTGAGCAACCTGTTCAGTGGTTCGCGCCAGGCTCAGTACTGGCAGCAATTCACTGCGCTCTACAGCCAGATTTCCCGCGAGGCCCAGGACGACTTCCAGGACCTGTTCGGGCGTGAATTCAGTCGTGCCTATGAAGAGCACACCCACCGGCTGCGGCGTTCCTGAGCGGGCCCGGATCACCTTGTAAACACCGAAACACGGACAGCTGATACGTCATTGAGGACGCAGGATGATTCAACGATTGCTGACATTGGCCGCCATGCTCCTGCTGGCCGCCTGTGCCAAGGATGCGCCGCCCAGCGTGGCCGAGGCGGCCAAGGCGGCGGACACCGCCAGCCTGGTCCTGCGCTTTCAGGCCGAGGCCGGGCTCAACCCCGGTCCTGGCGGTGAGCCTGCGCCGGTGCGGGTGCGCATCTTCGAATTGAAGAACCCGGCGCTGTTCCTGCGCTCCGACTATTTCGCCCTGGCCGAACGCGCCCCGGCGACCCTGGGTGCCGACCTGATCGATCAGGACGAGGTGCTGATCCAGCCCGGTGACCAACTGAGCCTGGAACGCACCCTGGACCCGGCTACCCGTCACCTCGGCCTGTTGGTGGGCTACCGCGAAATCGACCAGGCGCAGTGGCGCACCGTGGTCAACGTGCCGTCGCGCCAGCACAGCGAGTACTTGATCAGCCTCGACGCGCGCGCAGTGCGCAGTGCGGTCGCGGCGTCCCCATCCAGCCCTGCCCAATAGGCAAACGGAGCAACCATGTCCTGGAACAATCGCGTGGTCTGGTCGGAAGGCATGTTCATTGGAACCCAGCACTTCCAACAGCATGACCGTTACCTGGAAAACCTCATTGATGCCCGCAGCCGTCCGCTGAGCGTGGGCGCCTGGGGCTTCTCCGAGCTGCAGCTGGACCAGGGGCTGCTGGCTCAGGGCAAGCTGGCCATTGTTTCGGCCCGTGGCCTGTTGCCCGATGGCACGCCGTTCAACATTCCCCATGACGATCTGGCGCCGAGCCCGCTGAACATCGACGACGGCCTGCGCGACGGCCTGGTGTACCTGGCCTTGCCGCTCAAACGGGCCGGTGCCCGCGACACCGTGGATGAAGGTGAAGAACTGGGCGGGGCGCGCTACCTGAGCCAGGTTCGCGAAGTCCGCGATGACAACGCTCCGTTCGAGAACCGCGCGCCCGTGGCCGTGGGCTCCCGGGCCTTGCGTCTGTTGACCGCCGGCGATGGCTTGAGCGACTACGCCGCCATCGGCCTGGTGCGGGTCAAGGAAAAACGCGCTGACCGTGCCCTGATCCTCGATGACAGTTACATCCCGCCGGTGCTCGACGTGGCCGCGGCCAAACCCCTGGCGGCGTTCCGCAGCGAGTTGCTGGGCCTGTTGCACCAACGCGGCGAAGCCCTGGCCGGGCGCGTGGTGGCGTCGGGTGCGGGCGGTGCTTCGGAAATTGCCGACTTCATGCTGTTGCAACTGGTCAACCGCGCCCAGCCGCTGATCAGCCACCTGAGCCAGCTCAGCCCATTGCACCCGGAGCGGCTGTACAGCGAGCTGGTGAGCCTGGCCGGTGAGTTCGCGACCTTTTCCAACAGTGCCCGGCGTCCGGCGGAATACCCGCCGTACCTGCACGACGAACTGGCACCGAGCTTTGCCCCGGTGATGCAGGCCTTGCGTGAAGCCCTGTCGATGCTGATCGACAGCAAGGCGATCCCGATCCCGATTGTCGAGAAAGCCTACGGCGTGCACGTGGCCATGCTGGCCGACAAGACCCTGATCGACAGCGCCAGCTTCATCCTGGTGGTGCGTGCCGATGTGCCCGGCGAAACCCTGCGCGGGCGCTTCGCCCAGCAAAGCAAGGTGGGTTCGGTGGAGCACATCCGCGACCTGGTCAACCTGCAACTGCCGGGCATTGGCCTGTTGCCGCTGCCGGTGGCGCCACGGCAACTGCCGTACCACGCCGGCTCGACGTACTACGAACTGGACCGGGGCAGCGAGCACTGGAAACAGCTGATTCATTCCGGCGGTTTCGCGTTCCATGTCGCGGGTGAATTCCCGGGGTTGAACCTGGCCTTCTGGGCCATCCGAGGATAAGTCGCGATGCATCCCTTCGACGATTCGAACGGTCAGCCCCCGGCCAATGACCGCACCCAATTCATGCCCCGTCCCGGTGGCCGTGCCCCGGAAGCCGGGCGCCCGGCACCTGCCCCGGCGTTGGCGATGCCGGCCGCGCCGCTGTCCACCGGCCAGGCCCAGGGCCTCAACCCCCTGGAGAGCGCCGCCGGGCCGTTGCTGGCGTTGCTGACCCGGCTGCGCAACACCATTGCCCACCCGGCCCCGGCCAGCCTGCGGGCCCAGTTGCTGGGCTACCTGCGCCAGTTCGAAGAGCGTGCCGAGGCCGCGGGCGTGGTGCGCAACGACGTGCTGCTGGCCCGTTACGCGCTGTGCACCGCCCTCGATGAGGCGGTATTGAGTACGCCTTGGGGCAGCACCAGCGACTGGGGCAAGCAGAGCCTGCTGATCACCGTGCACAACGAAGCCTGGGGCGGCGAGAAGGTTTTCCAGCTGCTGGAGCACTGCCTGCAAAGCCCACGGGAGCGCCTGTACCTGCTGGAACTGTTGTACCTGTGCATGTGCCTGGGTTTTGAAGGCCGCTACCGGGTGATGAATGACGGTCGCAGCCAGTTGGAAGCCTTGCGTGAACGCACTGCGGCGGCGATTCGCAGCGCCCGCGGCGAACACGAGCGTGAGCTGTCGCCCCATTGGCGCGGCGTCACCGTGGCCCGCGACCGGCTGGCGCAATTCATGCCGCCCTGGATCGCCGTGGCCATCGGCGTCGCGCTGCTTCTGGCGTTGCTGTTCGGCCTGCGCCTGAAGCTGGCGGCGGATGCCGAGCCGGTGTTCAAGAACATCCATGCCCTGGGGGAAATCCCGGTGCAGACCATCGACCGCCAAGTGGCCCAGCCCAAGCTGGTGGAACGTCCGCGCCTGGCGGGTTTCCTGGCCGACGAAATCCGCGCCGGGCGCGTGGCGGTAGAAGATGCCGTCGACCGCTCAGTGGTGACCATCCGTGGCGACGAACTGTTCGCCTCGGCCAGCGCCAGCATTGTCGATGACTACCAGCCGCTGATGCTGCGCATCGCCGACGCCATCCGCAAGGTCAAGGGCGAGGTGCGGGTGACCGGTCACAGCGACAATCGGCCGATCGCCACCTTGCGCTTCCCGTCCAACTGGAAGCTGTCCCAGGCCCGCGCCGAGTCGGTGTTGCAGATCCTGGCCGCGAAGACCGGGCAGCCCGAGCGCTTCAGCGCCGAAGGCCGCAGCGACACCGAGCCGCTGGCATCCAATGCCACCGCCGAAGGGCGGGCGCGTAATCGTCGGGTAGAAATCACCGTATTGGCGGAGGGCGTCGAGTGAAGGCGTTGTTGAGTTTTGTGGTCCGCTGGGTGATCCCCTTGCTGGGCCTGATCGCCCTGAGCCTGATCATCTGGTTCATCGGGCCGCTGCTGGAATTCCTGGTGCCGGAAGGCCGGCGCTGGGCGTTGATCGTCTTCATCTTCGCGGTGTGGATTGCCTACCGGGTGTTTCGCATCATTCAGGCCCGGCGCCATGCGGCCAAGGTCTTGCAAAGCCTGGCCGCCGACACCCCGCCGGACCCGGACAGCGTGGCCACTGCCGAAGAGTTGGCGACCTTGCGCCAGCGTATGGACGAAGCCCTGGCGCTGTTGAAGAAGGCCAAGCTCGGCGGCGACGAACGTCGCAATCTGTATGAGCTGCCGTGGTACGTGATCATCGGCCCGCCGGGCTCGGGCAAGACCACCGCGCTGGTCAACTCCGGGCTGCACTTTCCCCTGGCGGCCCAGTTGGGTGCCGGTGCGGTGCGTGGCGTGGGCGGCACCCGCAACTGTGATTGGTGGTTCACCGACCAGGCAGTGCTGCTCGACACCGCTGGCCGCTACACCACCCAAGACAGTCACGCCACGGTGGACAAGGCGGCCTGGCTGGGCTTTCTCGACCTGCTGAAAAACCAGCGTTCGCGGCGGCCCATCGACGGCGCCTTCGTCGCCATCAGCTTGTCCGACCTGCTGCTGGGCAGCGATGCCGAGCGTGCAGCCCACGCGGCGGCGATCCGCCTGCGCATCCAGGAGCTGTACACCCAGTTGGGGGTGCGGTTTCCGATTTACCTGATGCTCACCAAACTGGACTTGGTGCCGGGCTTCATGGAGTTCTTCGACGCCCTGAGCAAGGAAGAGCGGGCCCAGGTTTGGGGCATGACCTTTGCCCTGGACGACGGCAAGAGCGACGAGAGCCCCCTGGCCCAGTTGCAAAGCGAATTCGCCGGCCTGGAGCAGCGCCTCAATGAGCGGCTGGTGGAGCGCCTGCAACAGGAGCGCGACCCGGTGCGGCGCGACCTGATCTACGGTTTCCCGCAGCAGTTCGCGGCGCTCAAGGAAAGCCTGCAACACTTCCTCGACGGCGTGTTCAAGCCCAATGCCTTTGAAGAGCGGGTGCTGCTGCGCGGCGTCTACTTCACCAGTGGCACCCAGGAAGGCAGCCCGATCGACCGACTGATCGGCGCCATGGCCCAGAGCATGAACCTGGACCGCCAGCACCTGGCTCGCCAGACCGGCACCGGGCGCAGTTACTTCATCGAAAAACTCTTCAGCGCCGTGGCCTTTGCCGAACGCGGGCTGGTGGGCGTCAACCCCAAGGTCGAGCGACGCCGCAAGTGGATCGCCCGTGGCGTGCTGGCGGCCACCGTGGCCGTGGTGCTGGTGGTCGGGACCCTGTGGTTTGTCAGTTACCGGGCCAACCAGGCTTATATCGCCCAGGTGGATCAGCGGGTCGCGCCTTTGGGCGCCACGGTGCAGAACCTCAGCCCGGCCCAGCGCGATGTGCTGGCGGTGCTGCCCCTGCTCAACGCCACTCGTCATCTGGCCGGTGATGCGCCGGGCTGGGCCGAAGGCCTGGGCCTGTACCAGGGCGACATGCTCGAAGCCGAATCCGCCAGCGTCTATCGCAAGCTGCTGGTGGCGGTGTTCGCGCCTCGGCTGATGACCCGCATCGAGGAACAACTGCACGGCGGCGGCAATTCGGACTTCCTCTACGAGGGGCTCAAGGCCTACCTGATGCTGGCGGACAGCGAGCACTACGACCCGGACTTCATCAAGGCCTGGATCACCCTGGACTGGGACCGCACGCTGGCCCGCGACCTGCCGCCCGACCAGCGCCAGGCCCTGGCCGGGCACCTGCAAGCCTTGTTCGAGAAGCACCCGCCCAATGCGCGCCTGGACCAGCAGTTGATCGACGACCTGCGTCGCCAGTTGCAACAGCTGCCTGTGGCGCAGCGGGTGTATGACCGGGTCAAGCGCGCCAAGCTGCCGGCCGGCGTAGCGGATTTCCGCCTCAGCGAGGCCGGCGGTCGCGATGCGGCGCTGGTGTTAACCCGCAAGAGCGGCAAGCCGTTGAGCGAACCCCTGAGCGGCCTGTTCACCGCCAAGGGCTACCGCGAAGGTTTCCTCCTGGCCAGCCTGGACCAGGCCGGCACCCTGGCGGAAGAGCAGTGGGTATTGGGGCGCGATCAGGCGGATCAGCAGAACGTCGCCAGCCTGGCGGCGGATGTGCGCCGCCTGTACTTCCAGGACTACGTGCGCCAGTGGGATGCGCTGTTGGCGGACATCGACTTTGTGCCGATCACCAGCGTGGCCCAGGCGGCGGATGTGCTGCGGATTCTGTCCGGGCCCAGTTCGCCCTTGAAAAAACTCTTGGTGGCGGTGGCCAAGGAAACCGACCTGCAACAGGAAGAGCGCCTGCTCGCGGCCCAGGGCCAGAAGGTTGATGGCGGCGTGGACCAGCTCAAGCAACGCCTGGGTTCCCTGCTGGGTCAGGAGCAGGCGGCCAATCCGTCTGCTGCAGCGCCCACCGACGACCCGGTCAGCGCGCACTTTGCCGACCTCAATAGCCTGGTGAGCAAAGGCGAGGGCGAGCCGGCGGCCATCGATGGCCTGCTGGCCGACATGAATGCCCTGTATGCCCAAGTCAGCGCCATGGTCGGTGCCAGCGGCGATGCCTTGCTGGGTGAAGCCAAGAACCAGGCCAGTGCGGCGGCGGCCCGGGTCAGCCTGACCGCCGAGCGCCAACCGCCGCTGGTCCAGGGGCTGGTCAAGTCGGTGGTCAATTCCACCACCAACACCATGATGGGCGGGGTGCGCAACCAACTGAACGCGGCCTGGATCAGCGAGGTGGTCAACGTCTATCGCCAGTCTCTGAGCGGCCGTTACCCGATGTCGCCGGGCAGTGCCCGGGACGCGACCCTGGATGACTTCGGCCAGTTCTTCGGGGTTGGCGGGGTGATGGACAACTACTTCCGCAAATACCTGCAGCCTTACGTCAACACCTCGACGACCACCTGGAGCTGGCAGCCGGGCGCCGCACAGAAGCTGGGGATCTCGCCGGGGGTGCTGCAAACCTTCCAGCGCGCAGCGAATATCCGCGACGCGTTCTTCCGTTCCGGCGGTACCCAACCCACGGTGCGCTTTGAGCTGAAGCCAGTGGCCATGGACGCCAGCATCACCCAGTTCCTGCTTGATCTGGACGGCCAGCAACTGAGCTACGACCACGGCCCGAGCCGCCCGGTGGCCATGCAATGGCCGAACCCGGGGAGCATCGGTGTGGTGCGCCTGTCGATCATGCCGCCTTCGGCCAGCGGGCGTTCCGGAGTGACCCTGGACGGCCCCTGGGCCTGGTTCCGCTTGTTGGAGCAATCGGACCTGACCGCGGGCAACTCGCCGGACCGTTTCAACCTGCGGCTGCGGGTGGACGGGGCGAGCATTTCCTATGAGCTGCGTGCCAACAGCGCCTTCAACCCGTTCAAGAGCCGGGTGCTCAGCGGCTTCAGCCTGCCGGAGCGGTTATGACCGGCCTGGGCCTGTACGGCAAGTTGGCCAGCCGTGGCGACTTTGTCAGCCGGGGCCTGCCCCAGAGCTTTATCGGCCCTTGGGACAGCTGGTTGGCCGCCGGCTTGCTGGCCAGCCAGACCGCCTTGGGCAGCCAGTGGCTGAATGCGTACCTGGTCAGCCCGTTGTGGCGCTTCGCCCTGGCTGCCGGGGTCTGTGGGCCGCAGGCGGTGGTGGGTGTGGTGATGCCGAGCATCGACCGGGTCGGGCGCTATTTCCCCCTGACCATTGCCGCGCTGCTGGATCAAGACAGCGACCTGGCGTCCCTGGTGAGTGGCCCCGATCACTGGTTTGAACGGGTCGAGGAGTTGCTGTTGGCGACCCTGGACGACACGGCCAGCTTCGAGGCCCTGGAAAGTGGTTTGCAGGCCCTGGGCGCACCCATGCCCAAGCCGCGTGTGCCCGGCAGCCGTTTTGCCGGCTTGCGCCAGTTTGCCGTGAATGATCCCGAGGCCCGTGGCGCGGTGCTCGCCGAGTGGGCGTGCGAGGGATCGAGTTTCTGGTGGGGGCGCGGTTCGCCGCAAATCAGCCCGATGCTCCTGGGTTGCCAGGGGCTGCCACCGGCCAATGATTTCGCTCAGTTTTTGCTCGGACAAGAAGGTGCCGTCTAAATGAGTTCTGCGCCGCAATTGTCCTACCAGTCCGCCAGCTGCAGCCATGTCGGCATGGTGCGGAAAATCAACGAAGACGCCTTCCTCGAAGTCCCGGAATCCGGGCTTTGGGTGGTGGCCGACGGCATGGGCGGGCACGCCGCTGGGGATTACGTCAGCAGCCTGATCGTCGACAGCCTGCGGCAGATTGCCGAGGGTGCGAGCCTGGAAGACTATGTCGCCGCGCTGCGCAACGGCCTGGCCCGGGTGAACGCCGCGGTGCGCGAGGAAACCGCCAATCGTGGCGTGACCATGATGGGCAGCACCGTGGTCCTGCTGGCGGTACGCGGCGACCGTGGGGCGTGCCTGTGGGCCGGTGACAGCCGCCTGTATCGCCTGCGTGACGGCGAGCTGGAAGCCCTGTCCCGGGACCACAGCTACGTCCAGGACTTGCAAGACAGCGGCCTGCTCAGCGAGGCCGAGGCGCGGGTGCACCCACGGGCCAACATCGTCACCCGAGCGGTGGGTGTACAGGACCATCTGGAACTGTCCCAGGTCGACCTGCAGGTGCGGGCCGGCGACAGTTTCCTGCTGTGCAGCGATGGCCTGAACAAGACCGCCGAAGACCGTGAGCTGCGCGATGTGCTGTGCCACAGCGAGCCCAATGACGTGGTGCGCAGCCTGATCCACCTGGGCCTGACCCGGGGCGCCCCGGACAACATCACCGCCATCGTCGTCAAAGCCGCAGGACATTGAGCATGGACATTCTGATTCCCGGCTACGACATCCAGGGCGAAGTGGGCGAGGGCGCCATGGCCACCGTGTACCTGGCGACCCAGCGCTCCCTGGAGCGCAAGGTGGCGCTCAAGGTCATGGCGGCGGCGCTGGCGGCCGACCCGAGTTTCTGCGAGCGCTTCCTGCGCGAGGGCAAGACCCTGGCGCGGCTGTCGCACCCGCACACCGTGACCGTGCATGACATCGGCAATGTCGGTGACCTGTATTACATGGCCATGGAATACCTGCCCAACGGCACCCTGAAAGAGCGCATCGCCGCCGGCCTGACCCCGGAGCAGGGCCTGGCCTACATTCGCCAGATTGCCTCGGCGCTGGGTTACGCCCATGCCCAGGGGCTGGTGCACCGCGATGTGAAGCCGGCCAACATCCTGTTCCGCGCCGACGGCACCGCTGTGCTTTCGGACTTCGGCATCGCCAAGTCCCTGGATGACCGCACCCAGTTCACCCAGGCCGGTTTTGCCGTCGGCACCCCGAGCTACATGAGCCCTGAGCAGGCGCGCGGCCAGGACATCGACGGCCGTGCCGACCTCTACGCCTTGGGCGTGGTGCTGTATGAAATCCTCGTCGGTGAGCTGCCGTACAACGGCACTGACGCCTTGTCCACGGCCCTGGCCCACCTGACCGAGCCGATGCCGGAACTGCCACTGCACCACGGTCGCTACCAGCACATCCTGCGCAAATTGCTGGCCAAGGACCCGGCCGAGCGTTATGCGGACGCGGCGGCCTTGTTGCGCGCCCTGGATCAATTGCCGACGGCGACCCCGGACATCGAGGCAACCCTTATCCAGCCCGTGGCCCTGCCGTCGCAGGCGACGCCGCCCGGTAATGAATTGGCCGGCTTGACGCCGGTGTCCATCGAGATTCCCCAGCAGGCCCCGCGTGCTGAAACCCGGCCGCCTGCACCCGAGCCGGTAGCGACTCCGACTCCTGCCCCTGCGCCGTCTCGGCGTGGTTCGACGCCGGTGCTGGCGGGTGTGGCCGTGGCCGTTGCCCTGGCCATCGGTGGTGCCGGTTACTGGTGGCTGGGTGGCGAAAGCCCGGCGCCAGCGGCCAAGGCGTCTTCATCCTCTTCCACGGCCAACGTGCCTGCGGTGGCAGCGCCGCCGGTGAGCCAGCCGGTGGCGGCGGATGTCGATGGCGGCCAGCGGCCGTTGTTGATGGCCGGCAAGAAGACCCTGTTCCAGCGCGTATTGAGTAAGCCCGGGGCGAGCTTTTCCAGCGAGCCGGGGGCGGCACCGGGCCAGGCTGTGCCAGCGTTTTCGGTGCTGTACGTGTACCAGCGCAAGAGCGTCAACGGCAGCGCCTGGCTGCGGGTCGGCGCGGCCAGTGATGGCCGCAGTGCCGGCTGGTTGCCGGCCGAGCAGGTCAGTGACTGGAAGCAGAGCCTGGTGCTCAAGTTCACCGAGCGTTCCGGTCGTGCGCCGGTGATGTTCGTGCGCCAGGCCGGCGAGCTGGAGCGCCTGCTGGCGGACCCGGCGGCGGCGAAAAACCTGCTGCTCAATGTGCAGAAAAACCCCCAGGATGACCAGCGTGTGTTGGCCCTGGAGCCGGGGGCCAGCGCGGTGCCTCAGGATCAGTTTTACCTGCTGCCGATTTTCGACTCCAAGGAAAGTTTCGACGAAAACGGCCAGCCGGTGCAGTTGCTGAATGTGGCGTCCATCGACCCGGGCAACAGCCCGCAAAGCATCAGCGACAGCCGTGGCAAAAGCCTGCCGGCGAACAACCCGCAGGCCGCGGGCGATGCCTTCCGCACGGCGGTGGTGCTGGTGGTGGACACCTCGGTGTCGATGCAGCCCTACATCGACCAAGTGCGCGACGTGGTGCATGAGCTGCAAAGCAAGATTGCCGAGCGCGGCGAGCTGGACAGCGTCAGCTTCGGTCTGGTGGGGTTTCGCAACAACACCCAGAAAACCCCGGGCCTGGAGTACGTTACCAAGACCCTGGTGACCCTGGACCAGGGCCGCGACCCGCAACGTTTCATGGAGCTGGCGCGGCAGGTCAAGGCCACCCATGTGTCCAGCCATTCGTTCAACGAAGACGCGTTCGCCGGGGTGATGCAGGCGGTGGAAGGCATGGACTGGTCCGGCTACGGCGGCCGCCTGATCCTGCTGGTCAGCGACGCCGGTGCCCTGCGCAAGAACGACCCCCTGAGCCGCACCCAGATGAACGAGGCCGAAGTGCGCCAGGCGGCCCTGGGCAAGCAGATCAAGATCTACGCGCTGCACCTGCGTACCGATGCCGGCAAGAACAATCATGGCTACGCCGAAACCCAGTACCGCACCCTGACCGCCGACGCCAACCCGCAGATCGGCGACCTGTACATTCCGGTGCCGGGTGGCGATGTGGCCAAGTTCGGCGAGCGGATCGGCGAGATCGGCACGGTGTTCGCTGACCTGGTGCATCAGGTGCGTGACAAGCAGGTGCAAGCGGTGCCGGTGCTCAAGCCGGGGCCGAGCCTGGCGGAGAAATCCGCGGCCATCGGCTACGCCATGCACATGGACTTCCTCGGGCGCCAATCCGCCAGCCAGGCGCCACAGCTGGTCAGCGCCTGGGCGGCCGACCGCGACCTGACCAACCCGGCGCTGCCGGCGTTCCAGGTCTGCGTGATGCTCACCAAGCTGCAGCTCAACGACCTGCAGCAATCGCTGAAGCTCATCGTCGACGCGGCGCGCAAGACCCAGACCTCGCCCAAGGATTTCTTCCAGGAAATCGCCAGCGCCAGTGCCTACATGAGCCGCGACCCTTCGGCCTTGCGCAAGGGCGCCAACCTGGCCGACGGCGGCGTGCTGGGCGAGTACCTCGAAGGGCTGCCGTACCGCAGCAAGTCGCTGAACATGACCCAGGACCTGTGGTTGTCCTTGAGCGTGGCCGAGCAGGAAGACTTTATCGACGAGCTGGATTCGAAAATCCGTCTTTACGAAACCTTCCACAACGACCTGGCCAACTGGGTGCGCTTCGGCGACGCCGAGCCGGGTGATGCGCTGTACCGCGTACCTTTGTCGACGCTGCCGTGATGCTCGATCTTCTGGAGGTGAGCAAAACCCGTGGGGCTGGCAGCCAACGCTACAGCCTGGTGATTCCGCGCCTGCAACTGCGGGCCGGCGAGCAGTTGGCGGTGGTTGGGCCCAGTGGCTGCGGCAAGAGCACTCTGCTCGATCTGCTGGCCCTGGTGCAGGCGCCGGATCGGGCCGGGCGCTTTGAATTCGCCCCGGCCCGGCAGGTGATCGACATCGCGGCGATCTGGCGCGCTTCGGGACAGAACCCCTTGGCCGGGCTGCGCAGCCGGCACCTGGGTTATGTGCTGCAAACCGGCGGCCTGCTGGGTTTTATCGACGTGCAGAGCAATATCAACCTCTCGCGCAAGCTCCTGGGCCTGGCCGATAACGGCGAAGCCCGGCGCCTGGCCGAACAGCTGGAAATCGCCGATCAGTTGCACAAGAAACCCGCCGCGTTGTCGGTTGGCCAGCGCCAGCGAGTCAGTTGTGCCCGGGCCCTGGCCCACGGCCCGCAATTGCTCCTGGCCGATGAGCCGACGGCTGCGCTGGACCCGATCAACGCGCAACGGGTCATGCAACTGCTGCTCAAGCAGGCCCGCGAGCAGGGCCTGTGCAGCGTCATCGCCACCCACGATGAAGAGTTGGCTCGGGCCAGCGGCTTGCAGGTGCGGCGCATCAGCTGTCGCCGCGATGCCGATGGCGGTGTGACCGCAACCCTCGGGGAGGCTCACTGATGCGTGCGTCCTTGACCGCCGGCCTGGCCTGGCAGGATTACCGCGCCGACGCCTGGCTGTCGGCCTGTTCGGTGTTGGCCCTGGTGGCGGTGATCGCGCCGCTGCTGGTGCTGTTCGGCCTGAAGTTCGGCTTGGTCAGCAGCCTCACCGAGCGCCTGGAAAAAGACCCGGCCGTGCGGGAAATCATCCCCTTGGGCGGCGGCCGTTTCAGTGCCGAGGTGATTGCCCAGTTAGGCCAGCGCAGCGACGTCGCCTTCGCCTTGCCCAGGACCCGGCAGATCGCGGCCACGGCGCAGTTGTCGTTGACCGTGGCCGAGCCCGGCGTGACCGTGGAAATGATCCCCACTGCGCCCCTGGACCCGTTGCTCGGCACTTTGCCGGTGCCCCAGGGTTTGAACGCAGTGCTGCTCAGCCACACCGCTGCCGAGAAACTCGGGGTCAAGGTCGGTGACTGGGTGCACGTCAGTTTCGGCCGGCAAGTGGCCGGGCGCACCGAGGCCCAGCGGACCCTGGTGCAAGTGCAGGGGGTGTTGCCCCTGGAGGCCTTCCAGCGCGATGGCTTGTTCGCACCCCTGGCCCTGCTTGAAGCCGCGGAAGATTACCGCGATGGCCGGGCCGTCGAGGCACTGGGTTGGGACGGCGAGGCCCCGGCGGCGGCCGGGCAGCGGGTGTACCCGTCCTTCCGCCTGTATGCCCGCAGCCTGAATGACGTCGAGCCGCTGCGTCAGGCGTTTGCCGAGCGCGGGCTGCTGGTGTCGACCCAGGCCCAGAATATTGCTCAGGTGCAGTCCTTGAGCCGCAACCTTTCTGTGGTCTTCTGGGTCATAGCCGGGTTGGCGCTGGCGGGGGCCTTTGCGGCGATTTTCGCCGGTGCCCTGGCGGCGGTGGCGCGCAAGCGTCGGGCCCTGTCGGTGCTGCGCCTGCTGGGGTTTTCCACTGGGGCCTTGCTGTTGTTCGTGGTGGTCCAGGCGCTGTACAGCGCCGGCTTTGCTGCCTTGTTGAGTGGCTTGCTGTACGCCTTGGCCGAGTCCGGGCTCAACCATTTGTTTATGCAGGTGCCGGGCGAGTACGCCAGCCATCTGTTGCCGGTGCACTACGCCCTGGCCCTGTTTGCGGCGCTGGGCGTCAGCACCCTGGCGGCAGCGCTGGGCGGTTGGCGGGTGTCGCGCATTGAAGCCAGTGAAGGAATTCGCGATGTATAAGTGTTTGACCGCCGTCTTGGCCCTGACCCTGGCGAGCGCCGTCTGGGCCGACGACGACAAGCTGGACAACCCCAAACCGTTGGCCGATGACGTCAGCCTGCCGTTGCCGTGCGAAGGCGAGATGGTGTTCCGCTACGTCTACGTGCTGGCCCAGGGCACCCTCGACGACCGTGAAGTCAACCTCGGCTACCCCTTCAGCGAGGGCGAGTCGGGTTATCAGCAGTCGTTTATTTCCGGTTATCGCCGGGACTACATCAACGGCCAGTTCACCCTCAAGGATCTGCCGCCGATCTGGAGCAAGGCCATCGGCCCCGGCTTGCCCAAAGCCGGCGCGGGCGTGCCGCTCAAGCCGATGCTGTATTTCATCGGCAAGTACGAAGTCACCGCCCGTCAATATGCCCAGGTCATGGCCCAGGCGCAGTCCCTGGCCAGTGGTGAGCCGGCCCCGGCCTGCGAAGCGCCGGAAGGCCTGCAAGGGCGCTTGCCCAAGGTCAAGCTGTCGCGCTTCGAGGCCGAACGTTTTGCTGCGGTCTACAGCGCCTGGCTGATGAAAAACCACCGCGACCTGCTGCCGGTCAGCGGCCGTGGCACCTCGGCGGAAGACGGCGGCCTGGGTTTTGTGCGCCTGCCCACCGAAGTCGAGTGGGAATACGCCGCCCGGGGTGGCCAGGCCGTGAGTCGCCAGGACCTGGAAGGCCGCTTGTTCCCCCGGCGCCTGGAGGGCAGTGAAAGCGACGGCCCGCTGGCCGACTGGGCGGTGTTCAACCAAGTGGCCGGCGGCACCGGCCAGGCTGCACGCTTGATGCCCATCGGCACCAAGTTGCCCAACCCCATCGGCATGTTCGACGTGATCGGCAACGCCGCGGAGATGGTCCAGGAGTCGTTCCAGCTGGTGCATTCCGGACGGCGCCAAGGCACCTACGGCGGCTTTGTGGTCAAGGGTGGCAACTACCTGGAAGGCGAGGGCACGCTGTTCACCGGCATGCGCCGCGAGTACCCGCTGTTCGCCGCCGACGGCACCGAGCAGAGCAATGAAACCACCGGTTTCCGTGTCGCCGTGGGTGCCCTGGCTGCGCCCCGTTCGCGCTACAAGGAGTTGTTCGCCCAGTGGCAGAAAGAAGGCCGCCTGGCGTCCCTGACCGATGCCATTGACGATGCCCAGGACCCGACCAAGCGCCTGGACAGCATCATCGCTGCCAGTGTCGACCCGCGGCTGCAGGCCGAGCTGGGGCTGGTCAACGAAGAGCTCAAGCGCAACGTCTCGCTGATCGCCCAGCAACGCGAAGAAGCCGCCGGCAACCTGATTCAGTCGTCGGCTCTGGTGGCCGAGACCATCAATAACTACAACATCCGCCTGACCAACCTGAAGAAAAGCCAGCAGCAAGCCATTGATGCCAAGGATGAACCCAGCGCCAAGCTGTTCGCCGAAGCCATCAACAACGGCCGCAGTGCGCTGGACGGGGCGGTGGCGATCTACATCGACAACCTGGCCACCGGTACCCGCTACACCGATGCGGTGATCCAGGCGCAGTTTCAACGGATCAAGGAGGAACTCAACCGCAAGCCAGTGCTCGGCAAGAGCCTGGTCACGCGGGCCACGATATTCGTTCGCCATGTCGGGAACTATCGCCAGCAACGGCGAGCCGATCCGGCGACGATTTTGAAGGAACTGCTCGCATCGTCCGCTCAGAAGTCATGAGGGGCGCGCTTGCGCGAGCTTGGAGGGTCTCGGGCGGCATGGCGCCGCACCGAGCTGGTCAAACTAAAACGAGATGACGCACATGCTTTTTTCCCGTAAGCCTTTTGCTTCAACGTCCAAACGTCACCTGCTGTTGGTTGCCGCCGGGTTCAGTACCGTGCTGACCGGTTGCGCCACCTCTCCGGTGTCCAAGGTCGCGTCGACCACCAAGGTCGAGTACTACCCGAGCTGCTACGAGCCGGTGCAGCACCTGCGTGACACCGATTCCAACATGACCACCTCGGTGGTGACCGGTGCAGCCCTGGGCGCGGCCGGCGGTGCCCTGCTGGGTGCCTTTACCGGTGACTCCGACAAGCGCGGCCGCAACGCCGCCATTGGCGCCGCGGGTGGTGCCCTGGCCGGTGGTGCCGCCGGTTACTACACCGAGCGCCAGAAGCAGATCGCCGATGACAACCAGCGCATCGCTTCCTACGCCACCGACGTCAACAAGAGCGTGGCCGACATCGACCGCAGCACCGCGTACGCCAAGGCTTCCCAGGCGTGCTACCAGCGTGCGTTCGACAGCCTGATCAGCTCGCGCAAGGCCAACAGCATCAACGACACCGAAGGCCGCAAGCGCCTGGCGGAAATCGTCTCCGGCCTGAAAGAGTCCAACGACCTGATCACCGCGGTGAACGGTCGTGCCAGCGAAGACCTGAGCAAGTACAACCAGGCTTACGAGCAGGACCTGCAACAAGTGGGCGTGCAGCGCACTGACGTGGTCACCGTGGCCACCGCCGATACCACGCCGGTCACCGCCACCGGTAGCGGCAAGAAGAAGCAGGTCAAGCCACCGAAGAAGCAAGCACTGCCGACCGTTCCTAAAGAAGCGGTGAGCACCGAGAAGTCGATGCAGCAGGCCAAGACCAAGCAGGACGAGAGCAAGCAGGTTGCAGCGACCGGCCAGACTCAGGTCAACAGCATGTGCAAGAACCCGGACCTGGGTGATTGGGCTCCGGTACCTTGCCCTAACGTCTGAGGCGGCGATTGTCGGACAATAGGTTGCGATAAGTACTGAACGCCAGTCGATCTCCTGAGGTTTCAGGAGATCGCTGGCGCTCATCCAGTTACAGGTTAAACTGCGCCCGCCATCCAATAATTCCACTGAGGCGCCGCGCATGAAATTTCGTTTTCTTCTCTGGATGCTGGGCCTGTTGATGGGCAAAGCCAGCCGCAACAATCCCGCCTTCCAGCAGCAATTGGGTGACAAGGAGCTGGTGTTCCAGCTGCAGACCCTCGACGGCAAGATTGCCCGTCACTTCCTGGTCAAAGACCAGCGCATCACCAGCCGCTCGGGTGTCTACCCGGAGCCGGCCTTCGCCATCGCCTTCAAAGACGCCGCCTACGGCTTCGCCACCTTGCAGGCGAAGAACAAGCAGTTGGCGTTCATGACGGGGATTCAGGACAAGTCGATCCAGATCAAGGGCAATCCGGCCCTGGTCATCTGGTTCCAGGGCCTGACCAAATACCTGAAACCCAAAAAGGCCAAGCCCAAGGCCTAAAGCGTTTGCCGCTGTTTTAGGCGCCGGCTTACCGGCGATGACGATCTTGCGGGTGCTATCGCTGGCGAGCCAGCT
>NZ_JALQCX010000050.1:0-104039 GCF_023241665.1 Pseudomonas morbosilactucae
TTTTGAATTCTTCGGGATCAACGTGGGTTGCTCATGGCACTCCTGATTGGCCTCAGTTTAAGGCGATGGAGGTGTCTACGAAATCCCGGGGCGATTCACCGTCCACCATTCTCCCGTGCGTGCTTGATGTCTCTCGAGGGTGGGGCTCCGAAACGCCGGGCATATTCGCGACTGAATTGAGCGACACTTTCATAGCCGACCCGCAAGGCGGCCGTGTTCACATCAACCCTATCGGTCAACATCAGGCTGCGCGCGGCTTGCAGTCGTAACGACTTTTGATATTGAACGGGGCTGGTGCCTGTCAGCTTGCGAAAGTTGTGATGCAGAGTAGAGCTGGCCATGCCCGATCGTTGGGCGAGATCGGCCACGTGCAGCGGTTTGTCGTAATGATGTTTCAACCATTCAATGGCTCTCACGATGCCCTTATCTCGGTAACCATCGCGAGTGACGCTGCGCAGCCACTGGCCTGCGCCACTGAGCAGCAGCCGAACGCATATCTCCCGCTTGATAAGGTTCGACATCAAGCCTGCCTCAAGCGGCCGTTCGATCAGCGTGGAGAGTCGGGTGAACGCGTCGAGCATCTCACTCGACGCCGCACCAGATGCGAAGCCTCGTGCTTCAGAAGCCATTTCCTGCCTTGGGGGTTCCAAGGTCTGGATCACCTCATTGAGCATGGCAAGATCGAGCTTCAACACAACTGATAAATAAGGGGTTTGCTCGCTCGCGGCGGTAACGCGAGCCAGTGTGGGTATATCGACCGAAGTGACGAAGAACGCCCCCTGCCCGAAGTCACAGGCCTCCTCGCCGAACGTGATCTCCTTCGCACCCTGCAGAATGATGGCTACGCAAGGCTCATAAATGCAGTACGTGGGCGTACCCAGTTCGGCCATTCGATAAAAGGTCAGCCCTGGAATCGATGTTGTGCATACCTCGTTCAAACCAATCTGCAGGGTGACTTTTTCGATAAGCCGTCTGAGTACCTGGAGGCGCTCGTTGGGCTGAGCGGGTTCGCTCAAGGCCAGGGAATGCACATGGCCGAAACCGAACTGCGAGAAGGAACCGCTCGTCATCACATGCCCCCCTGTTTACGGAAAGTTCGAGTCTGCTGAGAGTGCGTGACCAGCACAAGTGCATCGGCAGGATTGTGCAAAAGATATGGCGCATTAGGGTCACCCGGCCAACCCTCGTTGTTCTAGTTTCTAGCATGAAGACCGGCTTCGATGAGCCCGTGAGCCCTCAGTTGCGAAAGGAAATTTGGATGGACAGACGAGATTTTCTTACTTATTCGGCGGCGGGTGCTGTTGCAGCCACTTTGCTGCCAGCATCGAGTGTCGCAAGTTCAGTGGCTACAGCCCCAGCGCCCTCTTCACTGACAGAGCGCGGAAGCGTGATGCCTACGCAAGGCCGCCTCGTGCGCACAGGCCTGCCCCTCAATTCGCCCTCACATGCCATTAGATACATGACACCTCAACGCTTTGGTATGGGCGGGACGCAGATTGGCAATATCTTTGCGCCGATCAGCGACGAGCAGGCGGCCTTGGTTCTGCAGGCTGCTTGGGGGGCGGGTGTAAGGCTTTACGACACGTCGCCGTTCTACGGGTTTGGCTTGAGTGAATATCGTCTGGGCCGCTTCCTGCACGGCAAAAATCCAGACGATTATGTGGTCTCCACCAAGGTCGGCCGCGTATTGACGGCCGCTGGTGGCCTGCGCGCGGACCATGCCATCTGGAAGTCGCCGGCGCCCTTTAACTATCGATATGACTACACCGCAGCAGGCACGCGTCGCTCCGTGGAAGACAGCCTGCAGCGTCTGGGGTTGCCCCGTATCGATATCGTCTTTATCCATGACCTCTCGCCAGATAACACCGAGCTGGAGGGCGGATGGGAAGCGGCGTATCAAATTGCGCGCACAGGGGCGATGGTTGAGCTTGAAAAAATGCGTGATGAAGGACTCATCAAGGCATGGGGCTTCGGAGTCAATACACCGAACGCCGTGGTTCAGGCGCTGACCAGTCATGACCCGACGCCCGACATCGTGTTGCTTGCCTGTCAGTATTCCCTCCTCGACCACAGCGATGCGTTGCGCAACACCTTTCCGGCATTGAGAAGCAAGGGCACCAGTGTCGTGGTTGGAACACCCCTGAATGATGGATTTCTGGGAGGGCGCAGCCGATACAACTTCAGCATGGATCTACCTGCCGGAGCGGTAGAAAAGCGCGCGCGGATCATGGCGGTTGCCAGCCGACACGGCATTGACATTCATACCGCCGCCCTGCAGTTCGCCGCGGCACATCCGCAAGTGTCCGCGATCATTCCGGGGGCGCGTTCGCCGGGGCAGATAGTTTCCAATGTACAAGCGATGAAGGTCGGTATTCCGTCAGCCTTTTGGGAGGAGCTCAAGAGCCAGAGCTTGATCGATGCGCAAGCACCGGTTCCTTCCTGAATAAGGGCCACGCCCGTGCTACCCGCTGAATAAGAACACTAGCCTGAGGTCGTAACAAATGAAGATACGAACGTCTTTCATGATTTTCGGCGGCCTATTTGCGCTCTCCAGTAGCGGTCACTTATTCGCAGACACACTTGCGCTGAGCATTCCCTTGCCTGATCCACTCCCACAGCTAAACGTTCTGACACTCCTTGTCGGTATACACCTGCTCGGTATGTGCTTCGGTCTCGGCGGGGCAACCATGCTAGACCTCTGGATTTTCCGTTGGATGCGCAGGGGGGGCCTCCCAGTTGAAATCGGACGCACCTTTCACTTCATCAGCGACGCGGTCACTACTGGACTATGCCTCCTATGGCTTTCAGGCCTTGGTTTCCTAGCCCTTTACGCGATGGAGTCGCCGGGAAAATTGGAAAACCCTAAACTCTGGGCGAAGATAATTGTGGTGATCGCCCTGACCATCAATGGAGTCATCATCCATGCGTTTGTGTTGCCAGAAGCACTACGCGACTTGAGTCGCCCCCTGCTCTTTGGAGTCTCCCGCAGCAGAGCTGCCTTATTTCTCGCATCAGGCGCAGTTTCGGGTGTGTCTTGGTACACCGCTTTTGCCTTCGGCATTTTCCGTGAGTTAAACAATAGCGTCACATTCAGCGTGTTGGTCATCATGTGGCTTACGCTGATAGTAGCCACCTCTCTCGCTGCCATTCTGCTCTGGTTAAACTCTGCAGCAGGAGCAAGAAAACTTTCTGCGCTCAGCCCTCCGACTTAAAAATAAAGAGTCGAGCGAAAAACAGGCACTCACGCACGCGCCTGAGCCGAGAGCTACTCGTCCCGCTGGCGGTGGATGTGCGTTAGCCCTACATTAGGGCCAACCACACCTGCACGGAACATCCATGACGCCCCTCCAGGACAAAGGCACCACGTCAATGGCTTTGGTGCATGAGGCATTGCACAGCGCCAGAGAACGGGGCCTGGACCTGACGATGGCATTGGCCAATGCCGACATTGACCCGCAACTGCTCAACGCCCCGAAAGCGCGAGTCTCAGCGACCTCCTTCGCCCGACTGTGGGTGGAGATAGCCGACTTGCTGGATGACGAATTTTTTGGCATCGACACCCATCCTATGCGTCGCGGCAGCTTCAAGCTGATGTGCCATGCGCTCCTGGACTGCAGCACCTTGGGCCAGGCACTGCAGCGAATGCTGTCATTCCTGCGGCTGGTTCTGGATGACATTCATGGTGAGTTGCAGGTCGAGGGCGATCAGGCTTTTATCGTGGTACACGACCAGGGTGTCCTGCGCCGCCTATTTGCCTATGGCACCTGGTTCATCCTCGTACACGGGCTGTCATGCTGGCTGGTCAACCAGCGTATTCCCTTGCACAGGCTCAGTTTCCGGGCCTCCAGGCCTGAGGATCAAAGCGACTACCGCATGCGCTTCTGTGAAGACATCGAATACGACGCGTCCGTGACCCAGGTCAGTTTCGACAAAAAATTCCTCGACATGAAAATTGCGCAGTCGCCGGCCACGGTGGCTGCCTTCCTCAAGGAGTCCCCCGGCAGCCTTCTGGTGAAATACCGCAACGACGACAGCCTCAGTGCGCAGATAAGACGCTACTTGCGTGGATCAAGCCCGGAAAAATGGCCCGAGCGCGATGAACTGGCGGTGATCCTTCACATGTCCAACTCGACACTGCAACGCCGCTTGCAAGCCGAGGGCACGCATTATCAGAACCTCAGGGACAACCTTCGCCGCGACATGGCGATTGACCTGCTGTCGCGTGGCGATATGACCGTGACACAGGTTGCGGCCGCCACCGGCTTCGAGGAAACCAGTGCGTTTCATCGGGCGTTCAAGAAATGGACCGGCGTCAGCCCCGGCGCCTATCGACGGGGACGTCTGGAGGAGTAAGCCTCCCCCTGCGGCCACCCGGCCCCAACGCCGCTCAGTGCACTGCGTTGCACCCATGCCCAAACAGCTCACACAAATTGGTGCCACCCGACATGGGCGGCACCTGCTCGCCTTCCTAGAATCTCGCCAAGTGCACTTCACCAACAACAATAAGATTGAAGGAGACACCTCATGCAATCAGTGAACGTCTATACGCTCGCGGGCGAATCCACATTCAACCGGTTTCACCGGCTGATTCTGTTCTGGTGCGTGCTTATCCTGATCATCGATGGTTATGACCTTGCCGTGGTCGGTGCGGCCCTGCCCGCCATCATGCAAGACATGGGCATTGACGCAACCAGCGCCGGCGTGATGGCGGGGTCGGCCCTGCTGGGAACAATGCTCGGGGCCATTTTCCTCGGCACACTGGCTGACCGCATCGGCCGTCCAAAAATGATCGCGATCTGTGTGGCGCTGTTCAGCCTGTTTACCGCCGCCGCAGGGCTGACCAGTGATCCCATCAGCTTCAGCATTTCGCGCTTTATCGCGGGTCTTGGAATCGGCGGCGTCTTGCCGATAGTCACCGCGCAGATGGGCGAGTTCTCACCGGCCAAGCTGCGTACGCGGTTAGTCACCCTGGTGTTCTCGGGCTACTCCGTGGGCGGCATTCTCGTTGCACTGACAGGAAAACACCTGATCGAGAGCCATGGCTGGCAGTCGGTGTTCTTTGTCGCAGGGCTGCCTGTGCTGCTGATCCCTCTGATATTAAAAACCATGCCGGAGTCCATGGCGTATTTGCTCAAACAAGGCCGCCAGGCTGAACTACGCACTATCGTTCAGAGGATCAGCCCCACTCTCCGACTGAGCGATGACGCGGTATTGGTAGGCAACCCAACCGAGACCAAGGCCGCACTCGACAGCCCGATCAAGGGTCTCTTCAGCGAAGGTCGCGGGTTCAGCACGGTGATGATCTGGTTGGCCTTCATGACGGGGCTTTTCATGGTCTATGCGCTTAATTCCTGGCTGACCAAGTTGATGGCGATGTCGGGTCATAGCCTCGGATCGGCCCTGAACTTTGTCATCGTGTTCAACGTGGGCGCGATTGTGGGTGCGATCGGCGGGGGATGGTTGAGCGACAAGCTCAATATCAAATATGTGCTGATTGCGTTCTACATCGTGGGGGCATTGGCACTCACCGCGATGGCCTTCACACGCTCAACCGAGTTGTTGTTTGTGGTGGTGTTCATCGTCGGCGCCTCGACGCTGGGTACCCAGTTGATCGCCTACGCCTATGCCGGGGACTTCTACCCCACGCCCATCCGCTCCACCGGTGTGGGCTTCGCCTCCGGAGTGGGACGGATCGGCGCAATCATCGCGCCAGTGTTGATCGGCTGGCTCGTTTCACTGGCTTTGCCGCTGGAACAGAATTTCATGGTGATCGCGCTGGCAGGCCTGATCGGCGCACTGGCGGTCACGTTCGTCAATCAGTCACGGGCTGACTCCCATCAGGCCAGCAAATTACCGGCCCTATCCCACTGACGGCTCACCCGGAACTGACTTGCCAAAAGGATACGTATCTTGAATCGCCTGTTACCCACGCCACTGTCTGCGCAAGAAACCCAGCGTACTGTCGACTGGGCAATCACATCACGGCGCAGCGTCAGGGCCTTTTTGCCGACCGCCGTAGCGCATGAAGAAATCGAAGCGATTCTGGATGTCGCACGTTTCAGTGCCTCGGGAGTGAACATGCAACCCTGGCGGGTGCACGTTGTAACCGGTGCGGCGAAAGAGCGTCTGTCGTTGGCCATCAGCGCGATAGATAACGACCCACAGCTCAGCAGCGGCCTGCAGGATCCCTACACCTATTACCCGAACGAATGGGTCACGCCTTACATCGATCGGCGGCGCAAGGTGGGTTGGGACCTCTACGGACTGCTCGGCATCGCCAAGGGTGAAAAGCAGCACATGCACGAACAGCATGGGCGCAATTATCGTTTCTTCGATGCACCGGTGGGCCTGCTGTTCACCGTGGACAACGTCCTGGAACAGGGCAGCCTGCTGGACTACGGCATGTTTTTGCAAAGCATCATGCTGGCAGCACGTGGGCGGGGTTTGCACACCTGCCCGCAGGCCGCATTTCTCAAATACCACAACGTCATTTCAGAGATGTTGAGCATTCCCGCCGACCAGATGCTGGTGTGTGGCATGAGCCTTGGCTATGCCGACCCCAAGGCCATTGAAAACACTCTAGTGACAGCTCGGGAACCGGTCAGCGCTTTCGCCATTTTTCATCATAATAATAAGGAGACCTGCCCATGATCAGTGCAGCGTACGCAAGTGGACTTGATCAAACCCCAGCCAACCATGTTCCGTTAACGCCCTTGGGATTTCTGGACCGCGCCGCGTTGGTTCATCCTGAGCGTGTCGCGATTATTCACGGAGAACTGCAGCGTACTTGGGCACAAACACGTGAGCGCTGTTATAGCCTCGCCTCAGCGCTGGTGGGCCGGGGCGTGCAACCAGGGGAGACGGTTTCGATTATCTCACCGAACACCCCGGCAATGATCGAAGCCCACTTCGGCATTCCTTTATCCGGCGCTATCCTCAATACCATCAACCATCGCCTGGATGCCGAAGGCATTGCATTTATCCTGCGGCACAGTGAGTGCAGCTTACTGCTGGTGGATTGCGAGTTCATGGCCGTGGCCAGTGCCGCGTTGAAGAAGCTCGAACGCCCACCGGCAATCGTGATAATCCGAGATCACCTGGCCCCGGCAGTTGGCGTAATTGATGTGATCGACTATGAAGCCCTGCTTGCCGAAGGAGACCCGAATTTCCAGGGCGTATGGCCCGGCACGGAATGGCAGCCGATAGCCCTCAACTACACCTCCGGCACCACCGGCGATCCCAAAGGCGTCGTGGTCAGCCATAGGGGCACCTACCTGATGAGCTTACTGCAGATGACCAATTGGCCGCTTGCCCAGGCGCCACGGTATTTATGGACGCTGCCCATGTTCCATGCCAACGGTTGGTGCTTCACATGGGCGATCACTGCTGCGGCAGGCACCCACATTTGCCTACGCAAAGTGACAGCGGACGCTGTCTTCGGCGCCATTGTCGAACATAAAGCCAATCACTTCTGTGCAGCACCGACGGTGATGGCCATGCTTGCGAACACCCCAACACCGTTCAGTCTCCCCCACCCTGTGCGTGTATTGACGGCCGGTTCCCCTCCCCCGGCCACAGTCTTGGACGCGGTGCTTTCAATGGGCTTTCAGGTCGACCACGTGTACGGCATCACCGAAGTCGCGGGTACTCCGGTCAGTTGCGTCTGGCAGGACACTTGGGATGAATTCAGCCCCTCCGAAAAAGCCAGGATGCGCGTAAGACAGGGCGCGCGGGCGGCAGCTTTCGAAGGTTTGCTGGTTGCCGATGCACAAACACTCGAACCCGTTCCGCATGATGGCCAGACTACAGGTGAACTGTTGTTGCGCGGCAATACCGTCATGATGGGTTATCTGAAAAATCAGTCCGCAACGCAAAAAGCATTTGAGGGCGGCTGGTTCCATACCGGTGATGTCGCCGTGGTTCATCCCAACGGTTACGTGCAAATCACCGACCGCACCAAAGACGTCATCATCTCTGGCGGTGAAAACATTTCATCCGTAGAGATCGAAGACATTCTTCATGGTCACGCATCGGTGTTGCATGCCGCCGTGGTGGCGCAGCCAGACAACAAATGGGGTGAAGTGCCCTGCGCCTTCATCGAGCTCAGAAGCCAGGTTCAGCCACCCACCGAAGCTGAATTGATCGCGTATTGCCAGGCGCGCCTGGCCCGCTACAAGTGCCCGAGCCGCGTGATATTCATGGAGCTGCCGAAAACCGCCACAGGGAAAATCCAGAAGTTCATCCTGCGCCAACAAGCCGGAAGCCAAGAGGCAATCGTACGGCTGGCCTCAACGGGCTGACACCTCACCCTTTTTACTAGACCTCAAGACTGTCGGCATGCGGAGCGCGCAAGCGCCTCCCTCTGAGGGGGCGTGCGCGCCGCAAACACCAAAAACAACAACAAAAGGTGCATTCGAGATGGCAATAAACCGTACGACGTCGGTGACGATCCTGTTGTTTTCCTCTGCGGCACCAAACGCCTTTGCAGACTTTGTCGGTGATACACAGACCAGCCTGGAATTACGCAACTTCTACTACAATCGGGACTTTCGTAACGAAGGGGCCAGCCAATCGAAACGCGATGAGTGGGCTCAGGGCTTTATTTTGAATCTACAGTCCGGATTCACCGAGGGCCCGTTGGGTTTTGGCGTCGACGCACTCGGTTTGCTCGGGGTGAAACTCGACTCCAGCCCTGAGCGTACGGGGTCAGGCCTATTGGCCTACGACTCGCGGCGCAATGTAGAAGATCAATACGGCAAATTCATACCCACCGCAAAAGCCCGCCTAAGCCGTAGTGAGCTGCGCATCGGCGGGCTCAACCCGGTACTCCCGCTGCTGTCGAGCAATAACAGCCGACTGCTGCCGCAAGTGTTCCGGGGTGGGATGCTGGTATCCAAAGAGCTGGATTCCCTGACCTTCAGTGCAATCCGTATCAACGCGGTCAAACAACGCAACTCCACGGATTTCGAACCCTTGACGGCGTTCGGGTACAAGCCGGTAAAGGCAGATCATTTCTCCTATCTGGCGGTTGATTACAAACCGATGCCCCAACTCTCACTCAGCTACCACGTGGCTGAGTTGGAAGACCTTTACCGCTCGAATTTCTTTGGCCTCAAGTATGAACACGCGCTGGGCAGCGGTACCGTGCTGTCTGACGTTCGCTACTTTTCGGCCGGCGATACAGGCGATCAAGGGGTGGGTGATGTGAATAACCGTACCCTCAGCACGATGTTGTCTTTTCGCCAGAGCGGTCACACCCTGGGCGTTGGCTTTCAGAGGGCCTGGGGCGATACGCCGTTCGCCATGGTCAACGGCGCTGATACCTATTTGTTCGGCGAGTCGCTGGTCAGCACCTTTACGGCGCCTCAGGAACGGGTGTGGATTGCACGTTACGATTTTGATTTTGCCGCCGCAGGATTGCCTGGACTCACCCTTGGTTTGAAGTATGCGAAAGGACAAAAGGTAGACCCGACGTTACTGAGCTCGGCTCAGGCCGCCCACTTACGACTTGAAGGAGAGGACGGTAAGGAATGGGAACGTGTGACCGATATCACTTACACCATCCAGAGTGGGCCGTTCAAAAATGTGTCAGCGCAATGGCGAAACTCGACCAATCGGTCGACATACGCCGATAGCGCCAACGAAAACCGCCTGATTTTCCGGTATACATTTAAGTTTTGACGAATGGAGTCAATCGTTGGTCGGCTGCGCCAACAGCCGTCCAACCGCACGTTCGTCCATTCATAAAGCTGAAAACGAATCTGCGTGTCCTTGCTGAGGTTATCGATCTGTACGGGGAGACCCCCTTCTCATCGCCAGCAGAAAGAGATCTACGATTCCTTCTTGACTTAGGCCGAACGAACCCTAGCCAAGCGGCAACAGATGCCCCTATCAATGTCGTGGCTGATGCACGCAGGCTTGGGCGAGCCGACTCGGACAGTCTCTGACGCAAGTAATAGAACTACAGACGCCTGCGTCCAGCTCAACCACGCCAACCCAGGCCCAACGCCTTGTGCAGCGAAGCAAAGTCCTTAAGCAACTCACTGTCACCGCTCACGCGATTCTGTTCGGCGTCGAAGCGCGTGCGTTCGGCGGTCAGCCAGTCCAGGGTGCTGGCGGTGCCTGCATCGTAGCGTTCGCGGGTCAGGCTGGCGGCGCGGGCCGAGGAGGCTTCGATGTCGCGCAGTAGCACCACGTTTTCACGCTGATGGCCGTAACGTACCAGGGCCACGTCGGCATCGCGCAACGCACCGAGGACCACGCTGCGGTAGTGCGCGCGTGCCTCTTCGACGGCGCCTTCGGCACTGTCTACGTCGGCGGCGACACGGCCGAAGTCGAGGGCGTTCCAGGTCAGGCGTGGTACCAGCAACCAGGTGGCGTTGTCCTTTCGCACCCAGTGCGACGGCTCGGCGGCGCTGAAGCTCAGGTCGCCGATCAACGACAGTTTAGGGAACCAGTCAGCAGTCTTTTCACCGACCAGGGCGTTGTTCGAGGCCAACTGCCGTTCCGCCATGCGGATGTCCGGGCGCGCCTTGATCAGCGACGCCGGGTCGGCCACCGGCACGCTCGCTGGCACACTCGGCAACCCCGTAGCTTGGCCCAGCTGCGCGTCCAAGGCGCCGGGCTCGCGGCCGCACAGCACGGCCAGTTGGTCGAGGGATTCGATCACCTGTGCCTGCAACGGCAAACGCTGGGCACGGGTGGTTTGCCATTGGGTGGTGACCTGCTCCAACTGCAACTGCGAGGCCACACCCTGGCTGCGACGTTGCTCGGTCAGGTCGACCACTTGCCGCTCCAGCTCGGTGGACGCGTCCACCAACGCCAGGCGTGTTTGCTGGTCCCGCAGGTTGACATAGGCCTGCACCACTTCAGCGGCGAGTTGCACTTGGGCATCGGCCAGGCTTTCGGCCGAGGCATCCGCGCTGGCCGATGCCGCCTCGATGGCGCGCCGGGTGCCGCCAAACAGGTCGACTTCCCAACTCGCATCAAAGTCGCTCAGGTACAACGACAACGGCCCTCTCCCACCGGCACTGTCACTGCCGGTGAATGGTGAGAGGTCGGGTGAGCGCATGCGTATCGCGGTTGCATTCGCCGTGAGTTTGGGCTGCGCGCTGGCCTGTTCGCCGTGCAGGCCGGCACGCGCCTGGCGCAAGCGGGCCTGGGCGGCCAGCAGGTCCGGGCTGTCGTGCAACGCACTTTCCACCAACTGGTTGAGCTGCACATCACCGAGGCTTTTCCACCACTGCGCCACTGCCGGGCTGCTGGCCAAGCGTGGGTCAGCATGGGCAAAACGCCCGGCGGCGAGGCTGGCTTGTGCCACCGGCGGTGCGCCGTGGTAGTCCGGGCCAACGGTGCAGCCGGTGAGTACGCCCAGGGCCATGAGATAAAGGCAGGTTTTATCGATCATCATGCGGGGCTCGGCGGTAGAGGTGGTTTTTTCAGCAGCAGCGCCAACGGGATACACAGCGCCAGGGCGATGCCCAGCACGTAAAAGCAGTCACTGAAGGTCATCACCTGGGCTTGCAGGGCGATGCTTCGGGTCAACTCAGCTACCGATTGCAACTGCGCCAGGGCCTGGTCGCCGGACTGGGTCATGAAGGAGGCATTTTGCGCCGCCATATGCGCCTGGCCTTGCAGGCTGTTGGCGGTCAGCGATTCACGAATCATCGCGTCGTGGTAGCTGTTGCGGCGGTCAATCAACACTCCGGTCAACGCCAGGCCCATGGACCCGCCAATGTTGCGCGCCATATTGTACAACCCCGCCGCCTCGCCTTTTTCATGGGGCTGCACGGCGGCCATGGTGATCTGGTTGAGTGGCATCATTGCCAGGATCTGCGCAAACCCACGCACGATCTGCGAGTTGTCGAAATCATGCCCAACGCTGTCGATGGTCAGGTTCAGGCTCAGCATGCAACTGAGCACAAACAGCACCAGGCCGATGCCCACCACCCAGCGACTGTCATAACGCTGCAGCAGGCGCGGCAGGATCGGCATCAACAAAAATGCCGGGATGCCCGACAGCAGCATGATGGAACCTGCCTGCTGGGCGTTGTAGCCGGAAATCGTGCCGAGGAACTGCGGCAGCAAGTACGACACGCCATAAATGGCGGCGCCGACGGTGGACACGATGAGGATCACACTGGCATAGCGCGAGTTGCGTAGGAGGCTCAGCTTGACGATGGGCCGTTGCGCAGTGAATTGCCCGTAGGCCACCAGGCAAAACCCCAGCACGCAGAGCAGGCTGAGGCCGACGATCATGCTCGACTCGAACCAATGTTCACGCTGGCCTTCTTCAAGCACCACGGTCAGCGCACTCAGGCCCAGCGCCAGGCCGAGAATGCCCACCCAATCAGCCTTGATGAATTGGTGCAGGTCGGGCTTTTCTGGACGAATACCGGTCCAGAGCAAGGTCACCAGGGCCAGGCTGATGGGCAAGTTGATAAAGAAGCACCAACGCCAGCTAATGTTTTCGGTCAACCAGCCACCGAGCACCGGGCCAAGCAATGGACCGAGTAGCACGGTGAGGCCAAACATCGACATGCCGATGGCCATCTGATGCTTGGGCAGGCGTGTGCCGATGATGGTTTGTGCGGTGGGGATCATCGCGCCGCCGGCAAAGCCTTGGCCGATGCGGCTAATGATCATGCCGATCAGGCTGGTGGACATGCCACAGGCAAACGAAAACAGCGTGAACATGATCGCCACGCCCATCAGGAATCGACGCAGCCCGAAGACCCGGGTCAACCACGCGGCGAGGGGGATCATGACAATTTCCGACATCAGGTAACCGGTGGAAATCCACGTACCTTCCGTGCCGGAGGCGCCGATCTGGCCTTGGATCTGCGGCAACGCCGAGTTGGTGATGGAGATGTCCAGGGTCGCCAGCAACGCCCCCAGGGCACCGGCCGCCACGGCGATCCAGTCGGTGACGGAGGCATTTGCTTCGCGCGGTGCTGAATCGGCCGTCGCCAGTGCCTCAGCCATGGTGGGTGTCTACGTCAACGGTCACCGACAGCCCCGGCATCAGGGTGGTGCCGGCCGCCGTGGCGTCGTCGAGCACGATGCGCACCGGCACCCGTTGCACGATCTTGGTGAAGTTGCCCGTGGCATTCTGCGCGGGCAATAAGGCAAATTGCGCGCCGGTGCCGGGCGACAAACTGTCGATATGGCCACGCAGAGGTTGCCCGGACAAGGCGTCGACGTGCACGGTCACCGGTTGCCCGGCGCGCATGTCGCGAATCTGGGTTTCCTTGAAGTTGGCCATCAAGTACAGGGCCTGCACCGGTACCACCGTCAGCAGACGCGTGCCGGGCTGGGTGAACTGGCCGACCCGCACGCTGCGGTCGGCAACGCGACCGTCCAGGGTGCTGATCACGGTGGTGTCGTCCAGGTCCAGTTGCGCTTGGCGCGCACTGGCCTGGGCCACGGCCAGCTGGGCCTGGGTTTGCTGCAATTGCGCCTGCAACGTGCCGACTTTGGTTTGCGCCGCGCGCAACGCCGCTTGGTGCGCCGCCAGGCCGGTGCTGGCCTGGGCCAATTGGTTGTTCAACTCGGCCAGGCGCTCCTCGGTTTCCGCCCCGGAACGCGCCAACGGGCCATAGCGCTTGACCTGCAACTGGGCGTGGCGCAGGTCGGCATTCGCGCCGTCGAGTTGCGCCTGCACCTGGGCGATGCTTGCACCCTGCTCCACCAGTTCGGCAGCCGCCCGGGCCACATCGGCCTGGCGCGAGTTCACGGTAGCCAAGGCTTCGTCCAGCGCCGCCTGGTATTTGCGGCTGTCGAGGCGCACCAGCGGTTGGCCGACGGTGACGGTCTGGTTGTCACCCACCAGCACTTGCGCGACATAGCCGCCAACCTTGGGGGCGACGGTCATGCTGTCGGCCTGCAAATAGGCGTCATCAGTGCTTTGGATAAAACGCCCATACAGCCACCAATGCACGCCCCAGGCGATAACGGCCAGCACGGCGACCAGGCCCAGGATAATCAATGCACGGGGCGGTTTGCGCCTGGCAGCTGCCGGGGATTGGGTCACGGGTTCAAGGCGCCCGTGCTGATCGATAGGGGTGTCGACGGACATGCCGCGCTCCAATAATGTTTCAAAATATTCCAATCGGTAAAAATGCGGGGATGGTCAATTTATGTCAAGTGATATATTTTCCAACCCTATTCCATTTTTCAGGGTTCCCATGGCACGGCATCGACCAGCAAAGGAAGGCGGCTATCAACGCGGTGAAGAGACGCGCCTGCGGATCATCGAGGCTGCCGTGGAGCAGTTCGCCCAGCATGGCTACGGCAGCACCTCGACGCGCCAGATCGCCAGCGCAGCGGGGGTCAATGCGCCGGCCCTGCAGTACTATTTCGATAACAAGGAAGGGGTTTACCTGGCGTGTATCAACCACATCCTCGGCAAACTCTGGGAGCATTTGGGGGACGTGGTATCGGCGGCTGAAACCGCACTGGCCGACCTGCAGTGCGACGACCAGACCCTGATCGAACGGTATCTGGCGATCCTGGGGCGGTTCATTTCATTCATCCTGGATGAGCCCGACACCGACAACTGGCGCCGCTTCATCGCCATCGAGCAATCCGGCATGGGCCCACCCGCCGCCGCACCATTGATGGACCAGGGCCTCAACGTGCGCCTGGCACTGGTAACCCGCACCCTCGTTGGGCGCCTGACCGGGCTGCCAGCCGATCACGAAACCACCATCATCCGCACGCTGGCCCTCAATAGCCAAAGCATGGTGTTCCGCGCCAAGCGCACGCCCATCCTGCGTGCGTTGAATTGGGACAGCATTGATCAAGCGCGCATGGAGACCGTGCGCAAGGTGCTGATCGAACAGAATCGCCTGACGTTACAAGCCATGGCCAATGCACGAAGCGAGCACTAATATTTTTTAATGCGAATAGTTACTATTTAAAAACTGACGGAAAGGCTTACTCTAAAGGCCTTACGCGTCAGGCCTGGCCTGATTCATCTGGTTATACGCACTTGGGAGATACCTGTGTCGACCCCCGCCTTTAATCACACGAGCGCGCCTGCCACCCTGCCCGATGACAGCATCGCCAACTATTCGCGCTTTGAACTCGCCCCTGGTTTTGGCCAGGGTTGGACCGATATCTACCGCATCGGCCATGGCATCACCCTCGCCCGCGGCCGATACGATTTCGCCCAGACCTACGAAGACAGCTACACCCAGCAACCCGGCTGCCTGACCATCAAGATCATGACCGCTGGCGAGTTGCACCTGCAGATTCCCGAACAACGCAAGCCGACCATCTATCGCGGTAACGGCGTAATGCTGCGCCACGCGCGCGATCCCCAGGTGCTCAAGCGTGAAATGGTCGGGCATTTCAGCGGCGTGTCCATCGACGTGCCAGAGAGCCTGCTGGAGCAGCTGTTCGAGGACCAGTCCCGGCGCATCGAAGATTCCAGCGAAGCCGAGATCCTGTTGAACACCGACCACGCCTGCCACGCCATGGGCCTGGTGACCGCCGCTGCCCTGCTGACAGCACCGGTGTACACCACTGTCGGGCGCTTGCAGATCGAAGCGGCCGCCCTGCAAATGGTCGCCTCGCTGGTCGGTCACGAGCCGTGGCGCACGTCACAGGTGATGCCTAACCGTCATCGCGTGGCGGTGGCCGACGCCTGCGACATCTTGCAAGAGGAGTTTTCCAGCAACCATTCGATTGCCTCCCTGGCGCGCCGGGTCGGTCTCAATGAGTGCTACTTAAAATCCGCGTTCAAGGTGGTCACCGGCCAGACCATCGCCAGCTACCTGCGCCAAGTGCGCATGCAGCGCGCAAGGACGCTGATCGAAAGCGGCCACAGCAGCGTGCTGCAAGCCTGCCAGTTTGTCGGCTATTCCAACCCCGGGCAGTTTGCCGCTGCGTTTCGCCGTAGCCATGGCGTGGCGCCCGCTAGCCTCAAAGCCAGCAAGATCAAGGACAGCCTGCGCTGAACGCAGAGTTATTCCCGCACAGGGTCGTAATTTCCCGTTTGGGGTAGTCGTCATATCCGGCAATGGTAATAATTCTTATTACTAAAAATGTCCGGCGACTACTCCCATGACCCACTCTTGCTCTCCTCGTTTGCGCAACACTTTGCCAACCTGCGTTTGGCGTCCTGTCAGCGATACCGCGTTGCTCTCGGTGTTGGCCTTTGCCCTGGCAAGCCCGGCCTTCGCGGCAGACACACAGGAGCAGGAACTCAACCTGCCGGCCATCACTGTCTCGGCCACCAAGCGCGACCAGACGATCAACGAGATTGCCGGCGCCGTGGACGTCGCCACCCCCGAAGACCTCACACCTCGCGGCCTGCGTCGTGTCGATCAACTCGACCGCGTATTCACTGATGTCAACATTCGCCAGCGTTCCAGCCGGGCTTTTTCCAACTTCACCATCCGTGGCCAGTCGTCACCGGACTTCTACAACCCCGCCGCGCAGCTGTATGTCGATGGCCTGCCCCAGGACCAAGCGCTGCTCTCGCAGATGCTGCCCCAGGACTTGCAACAAGTAGAGATTCTCTACGGCCCCCAAGGCACGCTTTACGGCCGTGGCACCATCGGCGGCGTGATCAATGTGGTCACCCGCAAGCCCGATGAGCAAACCCACCTGGAAGCCAGCACCGACATCAATAGCCGTGGGCGTGGCCTGCAACTGTTGGCCAGCGGGCCGTTGGTGGACGACACACTGTTCGGCGACGTGGCGGTCGGCACCGTCAACAACCGAGGCGACTTCGAAGACATGTACACGGGCAAGCGCCTGGGCGACAACGAAGACAACAATGCGCGCATCCGCCTGCGCTACGCCCCCAGCGACAGCCCGCTGGACGTGATGGTCACGGCCGCCCACGACAATGAAAACTCCGACGCCGAATACTTCTCGGTCGAGGCCGACAAAAGCAAACGCAAAGTGCTGCCGGTGGAGTCCCACTACAAGCTGACCACCGACAGCTACGGCCTGCACATCAATTACGACTTGGGCAACCTGCTGCTGACGTCGCTGACCGGCTACCAGGACCGCGACAACGACCGCACCGTATTCGGCAGCTACACCCCGGAAACCCAGCGCACCCTGACCCAGGAACTGCGCCTGGCCTCCAAGCGCGAAGACGGAAAAGCGTTCGACTTCGTCACCGGCCTGTATGCCGAAGATTTGCAGTTCCACCGTGAAATCCCGCTGTACGACCTGATGTCGCACCAAAACATCCGCTCCTACGCCGCCTACGGCGAAGTGACTTGGCACGCCACCGACCGCCTCGACATCACCCCCGGCCTGCGTTTCGAACAGCAACGCACCGACGTCGATACGCGCTTCGGCGCCATTGATGGCAGCGACGACAAGCGCGACAGCTCCACCTCGCCAAAGCTGGGGATCAACTACCGCTTTACCGATGACCTGTCGGCGTACGCCCTGTACAGCACCGGCTTCAAGGCCGGTGGTTTCACCCGCGCTGTCACACCGCAGAACATCGACTTCAACTATTCGCCGCAAAAGGCGCAGAACTTTGAGGTCGGTTTCAAGGCCGCCCTGTTCGACAGCACCCTGGAACTGGCCGGTTCTGCCTACTTGCTCAAGATCAAGGACTACCAGCTCTCGGTCGGTCCGGTGCAGGGCCAATACCTGCAAAACGTCGGCGATGCACGAACCAAAGGCGCCAGCCTCAATGCCAAGTGGATGCCGACCGACCACCTGCAAGTCAAAGCCGGTGTGGCCGTCAACAACTCCGAATTCCGCCACTACAAAGACCCCACCGGTTCCAGCGCCGACTTGAGTGGCAACACCCTGCCCTATGCCCCCAACCGCACCGCCAACCTGAATGCGCAGTACAGCTTCGACCTGCCCAACGGCGGCCAGTTGATCCCGCACATGGGCGTGACCTACGTCGGCAAGACCTACTTCGACGAAGGCAACAGCCTGAGCCAGGGCGGTTATTCCCTGCTGGACCTGGGCCTGTCGTGGCAGGTGAATAAAAACTTCTCCGCCGACCTCTACGCCGACAACCTCGCGAACAAGGCTTACTCGGTTTACGCCTTCAACGCCGGCGCGCCGTTTGGCACCGCCTATCAACTGGGCGACAGTCGCCTGGTGGGGCTTCGCATGAACCTCAGCTACTGATGGAGGCGAGCATGACCACTGCATCCCCCACTGCCACACAGCGCCCGGTGCAACTGGCGGGCGTGCTCACCACCCTGGGCGGGCTCTATGCCACCCAGGGCCTGGTCAGCGGCCTGGCCCATGAAGGCTTGCCCGTGTTGCTGCGTGCCCAAGGCATTGGCCTGGACAAGATCGGCTTGCTGTCGCTGCTGTTCTTGCCTACCACTATCAAGTTCCTGTGGGCCGCACGCACTGACCGCATCACCGGCAGCGGCCCGTCCACGCGCTTGCTCTGGGCCGGGCGCCTGCAACTGAGCCTGCTTGCCGGCATGCTTGCACTGATCCTCCTGCCGCCTCAGGACGCCTTGGTGGCGATCTTCACCCTGCTCCTGCTAATGATGCTGGTAACGGTGACCCAAGACATCGTCACCGACGGCATGGCCGTGCAAACCCTCAGCCGCGACCAACGCGGCTTGGGCAACACCATGCAAATCGGCGGCAGCTACCTGGGCTACATTTTGGGCGGCGGGTTGTGGGTCATGGTGGTCAATCAGTTCGGCTGGATCGCCGGCATGGGCTACATGGCCAGCCTGTTGCTGCTCTGTGCGATCCCCGCTTTGTGGCTGCGCAAGCGAGCGCTGCCGTCGACCCCTGCCGCGGCTTTGGCCGACACCCGTCATCCCAGCGTTCGCACAGCCTGGCGCCGTCCGACAGTGCGTTGGGGCATGGCCACGGTGGTGGCGTTCCAGGCATCGGTGCGCTGGTTCACGGCAATCATGCTCACTTACCTGATCGACCATGGCTTCGATGTGATGCAGGTAGGCCTGCTGTCCAGCAGTGGCGTGGCCCTGGCCGGAATCGCCGGGGCGTTCCTCGGCGGCAGGCTGCTTAATCGCGTGGGGCGCGGCACCATGCTCAAGGCCAGTCTGGTCTGCTATCTGCTGCTGCAACTGGCCTACCTCGTCGTCGAGACCCAGGGTTGGTACGCCAAGCCCATGCTGATCGGCGTGTTCCTGGCGTTCTGCCTGAGCATGTCCATGGGCTTTGTGGTGCTCTATACGCTGATGATGGATTGGTCGTCGCCCGCCCAGGCCGGTACCGATTACTCCGTGTTCCAATGCACTGACGCGCTCTGCGCGGTGGTGTTCGGCCTGAGTGCCGGCGTGGTGACGCACCATGTCGGCTACGGCGTGACCTTTGCGATCACCAGCGTGTTGGCCCTGGCCGGGCTGATCCTCGCGCCGCGTTTCTACCGCCATGCGCAGGCGCACGCATGAGCAGTACGGCATTGACCCGACTGGTCTACGCGCGGCTGGATGAGCTGAGCACCGCCGCAGACTTGGACGCGCGTCTTGAATTCCTCTGCCACGGCCTGCTGCCAAACAGCGGCAACCCGCAAGCCGCGCTGCTGTGGGCGGTACTCGATGGCATCGCGCTGGACGGCAAGCACATCCTCGACGCCGGTTGTGGTCGCGGCGGTGCGCTGGCGGCCATCGCACAACGCTGGCGCCCGGCCGGGCTCACCGGGCTGGATGTCAGCCATGAACAGATCGCAGCCTGCCGTCGGCGCTTTGCCGCTATCAAGGCGCGCTGGCAAGTGGCGGACATGTGCAGCCTGCCACAGCTGCCCAGCTCCCAGGATGTGCTGCTGGGTGTTGAAGTACTGGAAGGCCTGCATACGCCGTCGGACTTTCTCAAGGGCGCGGCGCGCGTGCTCAAACCCGGCGGCCTGTTGGTGATGGCGGACTTGATGAGCCCCGCCACGGCTCAATTATTGATTCAGCACGCCGCCGATGCAGGCTTCACCCTCCAGCAACAGGTGGACCTGAGCCCAGGGGTCGGCGCTGCGATGGCAGAACGCTCACGACCCGCTGGCGAAGCACACTTCCTGCGTGCCGTGTTCCGCGACGAAACCCAGGCGATTGAACGCGCATTGGCCAACGGTGAACTGCGTTACCTGGCACTGTACCTGCAACGCACCACCGCCCCCGGCCAAACCCGCGCCTGGAGCGTACCGCCACTGCGCCCGGCCGTACCCCGCGTGAACCATTGCGCCAGCATCGACCCGCCCAACGCGGTCTTCCCCTATGGAGTTCCCAGCGCCAGCGGCCCGCTGCCCGTGTTTGCCTTCCCGTTCGGCGGCGGTGGTGCCTCGGTGTTTCGCGGCTGGTCCCAGGACCTGGCCACAGACCTGCAATTTTGCCCGGTGCAATTGCCCGGTCGCGAAGGCTTTCGCAGCGACAGCCCGTTGCGCACCATGGATGAATGGGTGTACTGGGGCCTGGCGCAATTGGGCCCGCATATTAACGGCGCTTATGCGCTCTACGGTCACTGCCTGGGCGGCCAACTGGCGTATGAACTGGCCCTGGCCCTCACCCAGCAGGGACGCCCACCGGCAGCCCTGTGGCTCACCGCGACCACCCCGCCCGACCTGCCGCTGACCGCGCGCTTGAGCCACGTACTGCGGGTTGCCGACCTCGACGATGCCGACTTGCCCGCCGTGCTCGCGCTGCTCGGTGGCACCCCCGGCGAAGTCATGCAGGCCGAGGCCTTGCTGCACGCCATCAAAGGCACGTTGCTTGCCGATTTCAGCGTCGCCACCGGCTACCAGCGCAGTACCTGCGAGCCGCTGCCCTGCCCCATCCATGGCCTTGCCGGCCTGCGCGACAAGTTGGTGCCCGCCCCTTTCATGCGCGGCTGGCAAGCCTACACCCAGCACGGTTTCGAACTGGAACTGCTGGATGCCGAACACTTTTTCCTGCGCGAGCAACGTGACCGCGTGCAAGCCTCGCTACGCCAGCAGGCGCGCCGCCTCACGCGCTGACCTCAAGCCCAAGGAGTTTCCATGACCGAACACACCGCCCCTGAAGACAGCACGGCCCCCCCCACCCACAAAGGCCTCGGCGGCGTACTGGCGTTGGCCGGCCGCCACCGCACTCGCCTAACCGTTGCCAGCCTGTGCGCCGGCCTGAGCAGCGTGCTGTCGATCACCCCGTTGCTGGTGATCTACTGGGTGTTGATGCTGTTCGCCCAAGGCCCTGGCGCGTCCCTCGAACAACTGTGGCCGATTCTCGCCTGGGGCGCGGCGGCCATGCTGTTGCGCTGGGTGTTGCTGGTTGCTGGCGGTGTGCTCGCCCACCTGGCGGCGTTCGACATCCTCTTCGACCTGCGCCTGGCACTCGCCAACCAACTGAGCCTGCTGCCGCTGGGCTGGATCACCACACGCACCAGTGCGATTGCCAACCAAGTGCTGCGCGAAGACATCGACCGCCTCGAACAGTTTATCGCCCACCACCTCACCGACAGCGTGGCCGCCGCAGCACTGCCGTTGGCCAGTGCCGTGGCGCTGTTCTGGTTCGACTGGCGCATGGCGTTGGTGACGCTGATCACCGTGCCGCTGGCGGTGGCCGTGCAACTGCTGTTGTGGAAGCGCATCCCGCAGATCATGGCCGAATACGCCGAGACCAACGCCAACCTGTCGGCGACCATCGTGGACTACGTCGAGGGCATTGCCGTGCTCAAGACCTACCACCAGGGCGCGACGGTTTCCAACCGACTGACCCAGGCAATCAACGCCTACCGCTCGGTGATCGGCCGCATGGTGCAAACCACCGTGCCGGGCTGGTCGGCGTTTACCGTGGTGATCGCAGCCAACACCCTGTTTATTTTGCCGGCCGGTGGGTACTTCTACCTGCACGGCACACTATCGCTGCAACTGTTTGCCCTGTGCCTGCTACTGGGCTTGGGCATTACGCGGCCGCTGTTCCAATTGGCGTTCTTCGGCAACCTGCTGCGCCTGGTGGAAGCGGCGAACAACCGCATCCAGGCGCTGATGCAGGCCCCGCAACTGACGCAATTGCACCTGGCACCGCCCGCCGATCCCTACGCCTGCCCGGCGCTGAGCTTCGAAAACGTCAGCTTTGCCTACGACCAGAACGAGGTGCTGCACAACGTCAGCTTCAGCCTGCCACGCGGCAGCCTCACCGCCATCGTCGGTCCCAGCGGCGCCGGCAAATCCACCGTGGCGCAATTGATGGTGCGTTTCTGGGACGCCAGCAGCGGCACCATCCGCCTCAATGGCCAGGACGTTCGCGCCATGACCCTGGGCGACGTGCACCAACAGATCGCCTACGTGATGCAGGACGTGTTCCTGTTCAACCACACCGTGCTGGAGAACATCCGCCTGGGCCGCACCGACCTGGATGAAGCACAAGTGATCGAAGCCGCCAAGGCCGCCCAGGCCCACGAATTTATCCAGCGCTTGCCCCAGGGCTATCACACCGTACTGGGCGAACGCGGCGCACGCCTGTCCGGTGGGGAAAAACAGCGCCTGTCGATTGCCCGCGCGCTGATCAAGGACGCGCCGATCATCGTGCTCGATGAAGCCACGGCGTTTGCCGACCCGCTCAACGAGGCGCAGATCCTCGAAGCCATCGCCACGCTGACCCGCACACGCACGGTGATCGTCATTGCACACCGTTTGAGCACCATCGTAGAAGCCGACCAGATCCTGCTGTTTGACCAGGGCCGCTTGCAGGCCAACGCACGCCATACCGAGTTGCTGCAACACAGCGAGCTCTACGCGCAACTCTGGCAGTTGCAGCAAACCCACAGTGACTGGCGCATCAGCAGCCACCCCACGCCCACTCACCCGGCCCGCCAACCGCTGGAGGACATCACCCCATGAACCTGTTGCTAGCGGTGTTCCGCATCACCCACAGCGTCGATAACCGCAAGGTCTGGCAAGCGATTGCCTGGCGCATGGCCGAAGCCCTGTTCGCCACCGTGCCCTATGGCGTGCTGTATGTCGCGCTGCAACGCATGTTCAGCGCCACCTTTGACCTGCACCTGCTGCTGTGGCTGAGCCTGATTCTGCTGGTGAGCCTGGGCCTGCAACTGGTGTGCAACGTGGCCTCGAACGTCGGTGGCTTTATCGGCGGCACCGGCATGCTCTGCGACCTGCGCCTGCAAGTGGCCGAACACCTGCGCAAATTACCGCTGGGCTTCTACACCCGGCGCCAGACCGGTGACCTCACCGCCGTGCTCGCCGAAAACGCCACCCACGTCGAAGAAGCCTTCACCCACCTGACCGGCGAACTGTTCGGGCGCCTGGGCATTGCCGCGCTGACGGCGGCGCTGATGGTGCTGATCGATTGGCGCCTGGGCCTGCTGACCCTGGCCTGCGCCGCCCTCGGTGGCGGTTTGATTCGCCTGCTGAAAAAACGCTTCCAGGCCTTGGGCCGCGCCAAGCTTGCACAAAAAGCCGAGGTCGGCAGCCGCTTGCTGGAGTTCGTGCAGGGCATCAAGGTGATCCGCGCGTTTGGCCTGTCGATCGAACGTTTCGGCGATATCCAGGCCGCCATGCACACCTTGCGAAGCGTGTCGATTCGCATCGAAATCATCGCCGGCCTGCTGGCCATCGGCTTCTCGGTATTGCTGGAGTTCGGGTTCCTCGCGCTGCTGGCGTGTTCGGTGTACCTGGCGGTGCAAGGCGAATTGTCCCAGGCGCTGCTGATCATGATGTTGATCATGGGCCACCGTTTTTTCAGCATGATGAGTGAGTCGGCGACCCTGCTGGCGCAACTGGCGTTCTATGAAAAGAGCTTCGAACGCATCCAGGCCCTGCTCAATGAGCCGTGCCTGCCTGAGCCCGCCCAGCCGCAGGTGCCGCAACGCTACGACATTGAAGTGCGCAACCTGTCGTTCAGCCATGAACCGGGCCTGGCGACCCTCACCGACATCTCCTTCAAGGCCGCCGCTGGCACGGTCACCGCGCTGGTCGGCGAAAGCGGCTCCGGCAAAACCACCCTCGCACAGCTGCTGGCGCGTTTTTATGACGCCGACAGCGGCCAAGTGCTGGTGGGTGGCGTGGATGTGCGCGACATGCGCCAGGACGACCTGCTGGCCTGCATCTCGTTCGTATTCCAGGACACCCATTTGTTCAACGACAGCATCGCCAACAACCTGCGCATCGGCCGGCCCCAGGCCAGCGACGACGAGTTGATCGCCGCCGCCCGCGCCGCCTGCTGCCACGACTTCATCATGGCCCTGCCCGAGGGCTACGACACCCAGCTGACCACGGCCCAGGCGCTGTCCGGTGGTGAACGCCAGCGGCTGTCCATCGCCCGCGCATTACTCAAGGACACGCCCATCGTGATCCTCGACGAAGCCACCGCCTCGCTGGATGCCGAGAATGAAAGCGCAATCCGCCAGGCGCTGTCGGCGCTGATGCGCGGCAAGACCGTGATCGTTATCGCCCATCGCCTCTACACCCTGACTGACGTTGACCAGATTCTGGTCCTGGAGCACACCCGCGTGAAGGAACACGGCACCCACTCACAACTGCTCGACCGCGCTGGGCTCTACGCGCACTTCTGGGCCCAGCAACACAGCACTCGCCAATGGCGCTTGCGAGCGGCGGCACCGCCGCTGGGCTAAGCACCCCGTACCCCCCCCGCGCTGCACCCCTGAGTTTATTCAGTTTGAGTGAACGGCCGCCCCGTATCCGGCCGTTGACGAAAGGATCGATCGCCTACCCCGAAATGGGGCGGCGCAACAGGCAGGCATTCAAAGGAAACCACCATGACTATCCGTACGGTTGAAACCCTGGCCCACTACGCGACCCTGGTTGATTGCATCGAACACCACGCCCAGCACCAACCTCATCACGAGGCACTGTGCTTTGTCGGCAAGCCCGGCGGCCCGGACCTGCGCCTGAGCTACAGCGAGTTGTCGCGCCAGGTCCGGGCCTGCGCCGCGCATTTGCAGCAGCAGGGCCTAAGCGGCCAGACCGCACTGATCCTGTTCCCCTCCGGCATCGACTACGTGATCGCCCTGCTCGGCTGCCTGTATGCCGGGGTGATCGGCGTGCCGGTCAACCTGCCGGGTGTCAGCCGCGTGCGGCGGGTGTTGCCCAAAGTCGCGGACATCACCCGCGATTGCCGTGCGACGGCAGTGATCACCAGCCGTGGGATTCAGCAGAGCTGCAGCGATGACCTGCACGCCTTTGCGGCGCAGCATCAGTTGCAGATCCTGCACACCGATGAGTTGGCAAGTGATCCCAGTGCCTGGGTCCACCCGCCGCTGAATGGCGAGTCCACTGCATTCCTGCAATACACCTCGGGCTCCACCGGCGAACCCAAGGGCGTGGTCAACCTGCACGGCGCGCTGCTGCGCAACCTGCAATTTCTCGCTCAGCTCACCCGCCCCCAGGACCGCGCGCCCCAAGACACCGCCGTGGTCAGCTGGTTGCCGCTGTTCCACGACCTGGGCCTGATCATGGGCATCCTGTTGCCCCTGGCCTACGGTAATCGGGCGGTGTACATGTCGCCCATGGCCTTTATGGCCGACCCGTTGCGCTGGCTGGAAGTCGCCAGCGCCGAGCGCGCCACTGCACTGCCGTGCCCGAGCTTCGCCTTGCGCCTGTGTGCCGAACAGGCGGCACTGGCAACCCCGCAACGCCTTGCGCAGTTGGACCTTTCCAGCCTGCGCTGCGTAATGCCTGCCGCTGAACCGGTGTTGCCCAGCCAAATCCAGGCGTTCCAGGCTGCGTTTGGCGCCTACGGCCTCGCCGCCCATGCCATCAAGCCGGCGTATGGCCTTGCCGAAGCCACGTTGCTGGTCAGCGCCAGCGTTGAAGACGGGCCTGTGACCCAGATCGACGTCGAGACAAACGCCTTGGCACAAGGTGACGCCATCGTCCAACCGGCGCCCCTACAGCCTGTAGCCCCGGGCTGGCGGCGCTATGTCAGCAATGGCAGCGCCTACGACGGGCAGGACGTACGCATCGTTGACCCTGACAGCCATGCCACGCTGGCCGAGCGCCAAGTGGGGGAAATCTGGATCAACGGGCCGTGCATTGCCGGCGGCTATTGGGACAAGGCCGAGTTGAATCAGCAACTGTTCAAGGCCCACACCCCCGAGGCGCCGGGCCGTGAATTCCTGCGCACCGGCGACCTGGGCTTCCTGCACGACGGCCACCTGTATGTGACCGGACGCCTCAAGGACATGCTGCTGTTTCGCGGCCAATGCCATTACCCCAACGATATTGAAGTCACCAGCGGTACGGCCCACGCCGCCAACGTCGCCGAAAGTGGCGCGGCCTTCAGCATTGCGCTGCAGGGCGATGACGAGTGCGAGGGCCTGGTCGTCGTCCAGGAAACCCTCAAGCAGGCCGGCGATGATGCGCAGGTCTACCAGACAATCGCCGCCCAGGTGCGCGGCGCAATTGCCCAAGAACATCAACTGGCAACCCAGGTGGTGGTGCTGATTCGCAAAGGCACCCTGCCGCGTACCACCAGTGGCAAGGTACGTCGCCGCGCGGTGCGTGATGCCTATTTGGCCGGTGAGCTGCAATCCCTGTGGGTCGATGCGCAAGGCAGTGTGCCCCAGTCCAATCCACGGCTGGTGGCGTTGCAGGCGTTGAACCCGCAAGCCCAACACACTCATTTGGTGGCCTGGCTGGCCGAGCAAACCGCCGCTACCCTCGGCACCGTCGCCGCACGCGCCATCGCACCGGATGCCAGCCTGTTCAACTATGGCCTGGACTCCTTGTCTGCCGTGCGCCTCGGTGCACAGGCGGCACAGGCGTGGGGCCTCGCGGTGGCCGAAGAGGTGTTGTTCGAACAGCCGACCCTCAACCAACTCGCCGCCTGGCTTCTCAAGCAACTGAGCCCCGAGGTTCAAGCCGAACCCACGGCACTGCGTGAGCAACCGCCCGCCGCTCCCCAGGCACCCATTGCGATTATCGGCATGGCCTTCCGTTTGCCCGGTGCCAATGGCCAGGACGCCAACACCGACGAGGCCTTCTGGAACCTGCTGCAAACCGCTGGCTGCGCGATTCGCCCGATGCCCTCCGAACGCTTTCGCACGCCCACGGACATTCCCGGATTCGGCGCCTATCTCAATGCAGTCGATCAGTTCGATGCGGCGTTCTTTGGCATGTCGCCGCGTGAGTCGATGAACACCGACCCGCAGCAGCGCCTGCTGCTGGAAACGGCCTGGCATGCGCTGGAAGACGCCGGTTTGCGCCCCACACGTTTGCGCGGCAGCGACAGCGCGGTGTTTGTGGGCATCGGTACCGGCGACTACGGGCATATCCCGTTTATCAGCGGCGAGGACAGCCACTTCGATGCCTATTGGGGCACCGGCACCTCGTTTGCCGCAGCCTGCGGGCGATTGTCGTACACCTTCGGCTGGGAAGGCCCGTCGATGGCGGTGGACACGGCGTGCTCGGCCTCCCACAGCGCCTTGCACCTGGCGGTACAGAGCCTGCGTGCCGGCGAGTGCGGCATGGCCTTGTCGGCTGGCGTCAAGCTGCAACTGCTGCCGGAAGTCGACCACGTGCTGCACAAGGCTGGCATGCTTGCCCTGGACGGCCGCTGCAAAACCCTCGACGCCAGCGCGGACGGTTATGTGCGCGGCGAAGGCTGTGTGGTGCTGGTGCTCAAGCGCCTCAGCGATGCCCTGGCCGACGGTGACGAAGTGCGTGCGGTGATCCGTGGCACCACGGTGCGCCAGGACGGCGCCGGCAGCAGCCTGTCGGCACCCAATGGCGATGCCCAGCGACGCCTGCTGCAACGGGCGCTGAACAGCGCCAACCTGGTGCCCGGCGACATCGACTATGTGGAATTGCACGGCACCGGCACGCGCCTGGGTGACCCGATCGAGTACCAATCGGTGGCCGATGTGTTCAAGGGCCGTGCCGAGGATGACCCACTGTGGCTCGGCTCGGTCAAAACCAATATCGGCCACCTGGAAGCCGCCGCCGGTGCCGCCGGGATCGTCAAGACCGTACTGGCCCTGGAACACGGCTTGATTCCCGCAGCCGTGGCGTTGCAGCAGATCAACCCGCTGGTCAACCTCGCAGCGATCCCGGCGCATGTGCCCACGCGCTTGTCGCCGTGGCCGCTGCGCCAGGCCATTCGCCGCGCCGGGGTGACCTCCTACGGGTTTGCCGGGACCATCTCGCACATCATCCTCGAACAGGCACCGGCAGCCTCTGCTGCACCAACGGGTTCTGACAGCGAGGCCCCGGCCCTTTTTGTGCTGTCGGCGCGCAGCGAAAAATCCCTGCGCCAACTGGCCACGGCCTACCACAGCGCGTTGGCGCAACCGTGCAATCTGTCGGCGTTGGCCAATGCCATGGCCCACCGCCGCGATGCTCACGAATACCGCATCGCACTGGTCGCCAGCCAAGCCGAAGAGCTGCGCGATGCCCTGCAACGCGTGGCCAGCGCGCCGCAACTGGACGAGCCGGTAGCGCGTGCGCCGCGAGTCGGCTTCCTGTTCACCGGCCAAGGTTCGCAATACGCCGGGATGACCGCTGGCCTGTATGCGCATCAGCCGCTGTTCCGCCAGGCGCTGGATGCGGTGGACGCCGCGCTCCAGCCCCACTTGGGTGAATCGATCATCGCGCTGATGCATGACGTCGGCGCAGAAGAACGCCTGCGCCAGACCGCCATGGCCCAGCCCGCGCTGTTCGCCACCGGCTATGCCCTGGCGACGATGTGGCAAGGCTTGGGCGTGACGCCTGCGTTGATGGTCGGCCACTCCATTGGCGAGTTCGCGGCGATGGTCATCGCCGGCTCATTGACACTCGCCGACGCCGCCCGCCTGATCGTCCAGCGCGGTGCGCTGATGCAAGCGCTGCAAGAATCCGGAAGCATGCTCGCCGCCATGTTGCCCCAGGCCGAGGCAGAGGCGTGCCTGGCCAACCTGCCGTCTTCCCTGGCCGAACAGGTGTCGATTGCCGCCATCAACGGCCCGCACGATGTGGTGTTTTCCGGCAGTCGCGCCGCCATCGAACAGCTGCGCAGCACCTTGGAAAGCCAAGGCCGGCATAGCCGCGAACTGGCGGTGTCCCACGCGTTTCACTCGCCGTTGCTGGTGCCAATGCTCGAAGCGTGGCGTGAGGCGTGCAGCACAGTGCAAGGGCTGGCGCCGCAGGTTGCGGTGATTTCCACCCTCAGCGGCGAGCCCTTGTTGCAAGCGCCGGACGCTGACTACTGGGTCGCCCATGCGCGCCAGCCGGTGCGTTTTGCCCAGGCCCTGGAGCGGGCGGCGGCAGATTGCGACGTGCTGTTGGAAATCGGCGCCCACGCAGTGCTGGGCGCTATGGCCCAGCGCAATCAGCAAAGCCAGCAATGGTCGCACCCGGTCCCTTGTGTCGCCAGCCTGCGCCGTGGGGGTGAAGACCTGCGCAGCGTGTTGGAAGCCTGCGCGAGCCTGTACCAAAGCGGCCAGGTATTGGACCTCGATGCCCTGTGGCCCGGCGCACAGGCGTCGGCACGCCAACTGCCGCGCTACCCATTCGACCGCCAGAGCTACTGGCTGGAATACGACGAAGACGCGCCGCGTACACCCCTGGCCCTGCAACCGCAGCCGCAACGTGCGGCGGCCCATCCAGTGGACCTGTACCGCCTGCAATGGGAGGCGTTTGAACCCCAACGCGAAACAGCCACACCGGTTTGCTGGCTAGTCGCAGACGACGCCAGCCTGGGCAATCGGCTGATGGCCCAACTGGAAAGCGCCGGGCACAGCGTACACAACCTATCGCCGCAACAATGGCACGCAGAGGCGGCGCACGTGCAGGACCAGGACCTGCTGATTTACCTGGGCGGGGTTCGCGCCCAGGCCACGGAGGCCAATGCCGTACTGGCTTCGCGGCACGTCTGGCACCTGACCGAGTGTGTGCGCAGCCTGCAACGCGCGGGCAAGAAGCCGCGCATTGTGCTGCCGACCCTGGCCGCGCAAAGCCTCGATGGCCAGCCCTGCGACCCGTTGCAGGCGGCGCTGTCCGGCGCTTCGCGGCCGCTGTCCCTGGAGTACGCCGGGCCGCAATGGGTGCAACTTGACCTGGCGGCGGCGCTTGACGACAACGCGCTGGTGGCGCAAATCGCTGCGGCCCTGCCGGTGTTGCTGAGCGTGTTCGGCAAGGAAGAAACCCTGGCCCTGCGCGACGGCCAATGGTCGCGTCCACGCCTCACACCCCAGCCGGCTAGCGACCTGACCACCAGCGCCAGCGTGCGCAGTGACTGTGTGTACCTGGTCGCCGGCGCCTATGGCGCCCTGGGCCGACACACCACTGACTGGCTGGTGGCCAACGGCGCCCGCCATCTGCTGTTGCTGGCGCGGCGTGCGGCACCCGCCGGTTGGCAGGCACGCCTGCAACTGCTGCGCGCCCAAGGCGTGCGTATCGAGCATCTGGATTGCGACGTCGGCGACGCGGCGCAAGTGGCCAGTGCCTTTGCCCACATTGACCAGAACGGCGACACCCTGGCCGGTATCTTCCATTGCGCCGGCACCAGCCGTTTCAATGACCTGGCCAGCCTGACCGAGGAGGATTGCAGCACCGTCACCCACGCCAAGATAGCCGGCGCCTGGCACCTGCATCAGCACAGCCAGCAGCGTGCGCTGGACTGGTTTGTGTGCTTCACGTCGATCTCCGGGGTGTGGGGCTCGCGCCTGCAAGTGCCGTATGGCGGCGCCAATGCCTTCCAGGACGCGCTGATTCGCAACCGTCGCGCCCAGGGCTTGCCCGGCCTGGCGGTGGCCTGGGGGCCGTGGGGCGGCGGTGCCGGTATGTCGGAAGTCGATGACTCGCTGCTGCAACTGCTGCGCGCCGCCGGTATCAAGCGCCTGGCGCCGTCGCGCTACCTGGCGACCCTCGGTCCGTTGCTTGCTCACCCGCACCTGAGCACCGATGGCACCTGGGTTGCGGTGGAAGTCGACTGGCAGCAATTTGTGCCGCTGTTTGCCCTCTACAACCCCAGCAGCACCTTTGAGCGCTGCTTTGCGCAGTCGGCTAAAACGCTGTCGACCAGCGACCTGAGCACCGCCAGTTCCCTGGCGCAAATGAACCCGGTTGAGCGCCGCGAGGCGGTGCATGGGTTTGTCATTGCCGAACTGGCGCGCACCCTTCGGGTCGCCCCGGCACAGCTTGAAGACCACATTGAACTGCTCAAGCTGGGCATGGACTCGATCCTGGTGATGGACTTCTCACGCCGCTGCGAAAGCGGCCTGGGCGTGCGTTGCGAACTCAAGGCGATTTTTGAACGCAATACCCCCGGCGGGCTGACCGAATACTTGTTGGAACAGTTGCAATCGAACGACGCCCAGGCGGCGCCGACCACCGATGAAGTGATCGTCGCCGACCCGCTCAACGCCGCGCAGCCATTCCGCCTCACCGAGTTGCAACACGCCTACTGGATCGGGCGCCAGGGCCATTACGCCCTGGGCGGCGTGGCCTGCCACGCCTACCTGGAAGCGGACACCCAAGGCGGCCTTGACCTGGACCTGCTGGAGCGCTGCTGGAATACCCTGGTCAAGCGCCACGGCGCGTTGCGCATCGTCATCGGTGAGGACGGCCGCCAGCGCATCCTCAGCCAGGTGCCCGACTACCGACTGCGCATCGCTGACCTGCGCACGGCTGATGCAACCACGGTGCAGGCCCATTTCGCCGACTGGCGCGAACATATGTCCCATCAGGTCATGGACGCCGCGTGCTGGCCGCTGTTCGACGTACGCGTGACCCGTCTGCCGGATGCCGGCGTGCGCCTGCATATCGGCATCGACATGCTGATCAACGATGCCACCAGCGGCCAGATCATCTGGGAAGAGTTGGCCGCGCTCTACCGCGCCGGTAACGACAGCGCTGTCGCAGGTCTTGCGCCGTTCGACATCTCGTTCCGCGACTATGTGCTGGCCAAGTATGAAACCAGTCAGTCGCGGCGTGCCGCACGGGACACCGCCAAGGCGTTCTGGCTGCAGGCCATCGAAGCGCTGCCACCGGCCCCGCAATTGCCGCTGCGCACTGAAGCCCTGCACCAGGCCAGCCCGACCTTCAGCCGTCGTCAGCATCGCCTGAGCGCGCCGGTGTGGCAGCGCCTGCGTGACTTTGCGGCGAACGCCGGCTGCACGCCTGCCTCGTTGTTGATCAGCGTGTTTGGCGAGGTGTTGGCGGCCTGGAGCAGCGAGTCGCGCTTTACCCTCAACCTGACGATTTTCGACCGCCTGCCGTGGCACGCCGATGTTCCGCGCCTGCTCGGTGACTTCACCGCCGTGACCCTGCTGCCGCTGGACTACAGCGCCCCACTGGGCATGGCCCAACGCGCCGCCGAGGTCAACGGCACGGTACTGGATCACCTGCAACATCGCGCCTTCAGCGCTGTGGATGTGCTGCGCGAATGGAACCGTGGCCGCGAGCGCCAGGACAGCATCGCCATGCCGGTGGTGTTCACCAGCCAACTGGGCATGAGCGACCCCACCAAGGGCGCCGCCGAGGCCAGCGTGTTGGGTACGGTCACCTATGGCATCAGCCAAACCCCGCAAGTGTGGCTCGATCACCAGGCGTGCGAGCTGGAAGGCGCATTGATCTACAACTGGGACGCGGTGGAAGCGCTGTTCCAGCCGGGGGTGTTGGACGCAATGTTCGAGGCCTACAACCACCTGCTGGAACGCCTGGCCGACGACGAACAGCTGTGGCAACAGCCCGTGGCCGCCTTGTTACCGGCAGCGCAAATCGCCGTGCGCCGACACATCAACGCCACCGACGCCGAGGTCTCGCCGCTGTGCCTGGACCAACTGTTCTTCACCCAGGCCGAACGCAGCCCGCAGGCCGTCGCCCTGATAACCCACAGCCGGCAATGGACCTACGCCGCGCTCGCCAGTTGGTCGCGACGCTTGGCCCAAGGCCTGTTGCAGCATGGCGTGCAACGCGGTGACCGGGTGGCGGTGGTGATGCGCAAAGGCGCCGAACAGGTAGCGGCTTGCCTGGCGATCCAGGCGGCTGGCGGCGCCTATGTGCCGGTGGATGCCGACACGCCGGCAGCGCGCCTGGCGGCGATTGTGCAAGGCAGCCGCATCGCGCTGATCCTGACCCAGAGCGACTGCCTGCCGATTGTGCAGGAGATGACCGAACAACTCTCCGTGACGGTACTCGACGCCAGCCCCGAAGCCGCCCAGGCTTGGGACGACCAGACGCCGTATGTGTTCCGCGACCCGCTGGACCACGCCTATGTGATCTACACCTCGGGCTCCACCGGCACGCCCAAAGGCGTGCTGATCGATCATCGCGGCGCGGTCAACACCGTGCTCGACATCAATCGCCGCTTCGGCATCGACGCCAACGACCGTGTGCTGGGCCTCTCGGCGCTGTACTTCGACCTGTCGGTGTACGACATGTTTGGCCTGTTCGCCGTCGGCGGCGCCCTGGTGCTGCCACAACCAAGCGGTGTACGCGACCCGGCGCACTGGCTCGACATGGCCCAGCGTCACGGCGTCAGTGTGTGGAACTCGGTGCCGGCCTTACTGGAACTGTTCCTTGACGAAGCAGCAGCCAGCGGTGCTGCACTGAGCCACCTCAAGCAAGTGATGCTCAGCGGCGACTGGATTGCGCTGCACCTGCCGCCGCGCCTGCACGCTGCCGCCCCGCAAGCCCGGCTGGTGGCCATGGGTGGCGCCACCGAGGCGTCGATCTGGTCCAATTGGTTCAACGTCGAGGCGGTGGCTGAACACTGGTCTTCCATCCCCTACGGCTACCCGCTGGCCAACCAACGTTATCGCGTGATCGACAGCCGCCTACGCGACTGCCCGGACTACGTCACCGGCGACCTGTACATCGCCGGCATCGGCCTGGCGTTGGGCTATGAAAACGACCCGACCAAGACCGACGCCAGCTTTATCGAGCACCCTGACGGCGAGCGCCTGTACCGCACAGGTGACCTGGCGCGTTACTGGGCCGACGGCACCCTGGAGTTCCTCGGGCGCCGTGACTTCCAGGTGAAGATCGCTGGCAACCGTATCGAATTGGGGGAAATCGAAAGTGCGATGTTGCGCCACCCAGGTGTACGCGATGCGGTGGTCGACGCGGTCGGCCCGGCGCGTGGCAACAAGCGCTTGGCCGCATGGGTGGTGCCGCATGCCGGTGACAACCCGCTGTTTGAAACCCTCTGCAGCGATGGCGAACACAACCGCCAGCGCTGGGCACACCTGACAGAGGCCGCCCACGGGGTCATGGCCAGCGGCGATACCGACACGCTTGAAGCGTTCTGGGCCCTGATGGATCGCATGGGCCAACAGATGATGCGCGACACCTTGCAGGCGGCGGGCTCAAGCCTTGAGGCGGTGCGGCCCAGCGCCGAGTTTGGCGCACTGGTGCAGTCGTGGGCGCAGACCCTGGCGCCGGCCACGCCCGCCGACTGGGCCGAATTGACCCCGGCCGGTGAGCGCTTCGGCCTGCCACGCAGCGTGTTGCTGCGCTTGCGCGGCGGTGCCGAGCAGCGCCTGTCGGTATTGCGCGGTGAGTCGAGCGCGCTGGAGCTGTTCTACGGCGCCGACCAGACCTTGGCGCCGGAGCAGATGACGCGCATGAACCCGTTGTCAGCCGCTACGCTGGCGGGCCTGGCCGAAGTCATCCGCACCTGTGGCGAACACTTGGGCCGTGCGGTGCGCATCCTCGAAATCGGCGCCCGCAGTGGTGTCGCGACCCGCGAGTTGCTCAACCAACTGCCCCTGACTGCGCTGGACTACACCCTGACTGACCCCGCCGCGCTGCTGGTGGAACAGGCCCGCAGCGAGTTTGACAACGCCCATTGGCAGGCCTGCCACAGCCTCAGCTGCCGGGTGTTCGATGCCGAACAATCGGCCGCCACCCAAGGCATGGCCGAACATGAGTTCGACCTGGTCATCGCCTTCAACGCCCTGCACCGCACCGACGATGTGCCGGCGCTGCTGGGGCGCATCTCCAGCCTGTTGGCGCCTGGCGGTTTGCTTGTCGCACCGGAAATCACACGTAACAGCGACTTCCAACTGGCCACTGTGGCCCTATTGGAAGGCGGCTATACGCGCTTTGCCGACCAGCGCCGTGAAACCGGCTTGGCGTTGCTGGATGCCGAACAATGGTGCGCAGCCTTTGACGCCGCGGGCTTTGCCCAAAGCGCAGCACTGAGCGTGGACGCTACCAACCCCGGCATGCACTTGCTGTTGGCGCGTCAGGTCGATCGGGTGTCGCGCTTTGCTCCGCGCCGCCTGATCGAGCACCTGGCGACCTTGCTGCCTGCCTATATGGTGCCGCAGAGCCTGATGCAACTGGACCGCCTGCCCCTGTCGGTCACCGGTAAAGTCATGCGCCAGCAACTGCCCCGCGCTGAGGCCGGCAGCCGCCGCCAAGGCAGCCGCCGTCATGCGCAACAACGCTCAAGCGGCCAAGTACCCGCCGCCCTTGTGGCGATCTGGGAAAAGCTTTTGGGCGTCGAAGGCCTGGACGCCAGCGATGAGTTCTTCGACTTGGGTGGCGACAGCCTGATCGCGGTGCGCCTGATCGAACGGGTGCGCCATGAACTCAATGCCCACGTGTCGCTGCCCGACCTGTTTGATCATCCGCAATTGGCGGCCTTCGCCGAGCGTGTGGCCCAGGCACCGGCCTATGAAGATGCCTTGCCGGCACTGGTGCCGGACCCGCAGAACCGGTATGCGCCGTTCCCCCTCACCGATGTGCAGCAAGCCTATTGGATTGGGCGCGACGAGAGCTTCGAACTGGGCGGGGTCTCCACCCACCTGTACGCCGAAATCGAGGTCGACGACGTGCCGTTCCAGGCCCTGGAAAGCGCCTGGCAACACCTGGTCGCACGCCACGACATGCTGCGCGCGGTGATCGACGAGCACGGCATGCAACGAGTGCTGGAAGACGTGCCGCCGTACGCCATCGCCTTCACTGACTTGCGCCAGGCCTCGTCGGGCAGCGTCAGCGACTGGATGGGCGTGCTGCGCCTGGAGCTGTCCCACGAAGTCCCGGACACCGCCACCTGGCCGCTGTTCACGGTGCGTGCGGCGCAGATGAGCGACACCCGCGTGCGCCTGTTTATCAGCCTCGATAACCTGGTCTGCGACGGGCGCTCTATGCGCACGTTACTGGCCGAATGGTCGGCCCTCGCCCGTCGCCCCACTGAAACCCTGGCGCCGCTGAGCGCGAGCTTCCGTGACTACGTGCTGTTGGCCGAACAGCTTGAATTGCGCACGTCCTACCAACGCTCCCTGGAGTACTGGCAAGCCAAGCTGGCAACCCTGCCCGCTGGCCCGGCCTTGCCGCAGGTTAACGGCGCAGTGATCGCGCCGCCGCATTTCACCCGCCGTGAAGCGCGCCTGGACGCCACCCAGTGGCAAGCCCTGCAAGCCCAGGCGAGTGCGCGTAACGTTACCGCCAACGCCTTGTTGCTGACAGCCTACGGTGAAGTACTGAGCAACTGGTGCCGCGACCGGCGCTTTACCCTCAACCTGACGCTGTTCAACCGCCCTGCCGTGCATGCGGACATCGACAACCTGATCGGCGATTTCACCTCGCTGGTACTGCTGGCGTTTGACGGCGATACCGAGCGTGCCTTTGAAGAACAGGCGCTGACCCTGCAACGGCAGATCTGGGCCGACCTTGAGCACATGCAAGTCTCGGCAGTGCGCGTACTGCGTGAAGCGGCACGCCGCAACCGACGCCTGGAAGCGGTGGCGATGCCGGTGGTGTTCACCAGCGGCCTGGGCGTGGCGAGTCGGGGTGACGATGGAGAAAGTTGGCTCGGGCAGTTTGTCTACGGCATCAGCCAGACCCCACAGGTGTGGATCGACCAGCAAGTGGTCGAGCGCGATGGCGAGTTGGTGTTCAACTGGGACAGCGTGGATGCGCTGTTCCCCGACGGCTTGCTGGACGCGATGTTCGCCAGCTACCACGACCTGCTGCTACGCCTGGCGAGTGATGAAAACGTCTGGCGCCAACCGGTACAAGGCAGCTTGCCGGCCAATCGCTGGGCGCACCAGGCGCCGCCGCAACGGGCCAGCACGGCAGCAACGGCAACGGTGGAACTGGCGGCGGACGATGCCTTGCTGCAACGCCTGAGCCAGATGCTCGGCGCACTGCTGGGCCGCGATGAATTGCCGGTGCACACCAACTTCTTCGAACTGGGCGCTTCGTCCATGGACCTGATCCGCCTGCGTCGGCAGTTGATGGACCAGTTGCAGTTGGCGGTGTCGGTCACTGACGTGTTCGACCACACCAGCCTCGCGGCCTTGGCGGCGCACTTGGGTTCACTGCAATCGGCCAACGGGCCGGCAACAGTCGAGCCACTGGACGTTGAACAGCGTCGCCGCACCCGCCTGGACAACGACCGCCGCCGCAAACGCGACCAGAAATCCGAACTTTGACCGATGGCCCGGCGCGGCGACCACGCCGCGCCCTGCCCCGCGCATTTTGACTCGACTTGACCACAGGCGATGCCATGACGCTTTCAAACCGCTTCAACCTGCAAGACCACTACGGCGACACCCTGCCCATCGCAGTGATCGCTGCCAGCTGCCGTATGCCACGGGCCAACGACATCTTTGACTATTGGCGCCTGCTCGCCGACGGCGAAGAACTGATCGAACGCTTCGACGCCGAGCGCCTGGCCAGCGTTGGCGTGGACCCGGCGTTACTGCAACGCCCCGACTATGTCGCAGCCGCCGCAGTGGTGGAAGATGCCGACCGCTTTGACTGGTCGTTTTTCGGCTATTCCAAGCAAGAGGCGCAATTGATCGACCCGCAACAGCGGCTGTTCCTGATGTGCGCCTGGGAAGCACTGGAAATGGCCGGCTACCCCCCGGCGGTGCTGGAGCAACTGAGCGCACCGTTGAAAGTCGGGGTGATCGGCTCGTGCAAACTCAGCACCTACAGCGCCGCGCATTTTGACAAGGTGCAGGACATCGCCTCGCCGCTAACCTTCACGCGGCTAGTGGGCAATGACAAGGATTACCTGGCCACCCGCGTCTCCTACAAACTCGGCCTGACCGGTTCCAGCTTTACCGTGCAGACCGCGTGTTCCAGTTCGCTGGTGGGCATTCACCTGGCCTGCGAACAACTGGCCAGCGGCGAATCCGATATGGTACTGGCGGGCGGCGCGGGCATTGGTTTTGCCCAGGAATCGGGGTATTTCCACCGTGAGGGCATGATCTTTTCAGCCGACGGCCATTGCCGACCGTTCGACGCCCAGGCCGGCGGCACCGCGATTGGCAATGGGGTTGGCGTGGTCTTGCTCAAGCGCCTGGACCAGGCCCTGGCCGATGGCGACTCGGTATTGGCGATTGTGCGCGGCTCGGCGGTGAACAACGACGGCAGCGGCAAGGCCGGCTACACCGCACCGTCACCGGAAGGCCAGGCACGGGTGATTGCCGAGGCGCTGTCGCTGGCCGAAGTCGATCCCGCCAGTATTCATCTGGTGGAAGCCCACGGCACCGCCACCGCCCTTGGCGACCCGATTGAAGTGCAGGCGCTGACCCGCGCCTGGCGTCGGCATACCCACGCCAATCATTACTGCGCGCTGGGGTCGGTCAAGAGCAACCTGGGTCACCTCGACACGGCGGCCGGGGTTGCGAGTTTCCTCAAGACCGCCCTCGCCCTGCACCACGGGCAGATTCCACCGAGCCTGCACTACACACAACCCAACCCGGCCATCGACTTCGACAGCAGCCCGTTCTACGTACCGCAGATGCTGCTGCCCTGGCCGGATGTCAGCGGGCCGCGCCGTGCAGCGGTGAGCGCCTTTGCCATCGGCGGCACCAACTGCCACGCCGTGCTGGAACAAGCGCCCGAGACCGAGGCGCAGGCAGATGGTGACGAACCGTGCCTGCTGGTGCTCAGCGCCCGCAGTGAAAGCGCCTTGCGTGAGTTGGCGCGCCGCCATGCCTGGTGCCTCGGGGAGTCGCAGCAGAGCCTGGGGGATTACTGCGCCACCAGCGTGCATCACCGCAGCCTCTACCCGCACCGCCTGATCTGGGTTGGCAACCAGCGCGGTGAGCTGATGGGCTTGCTGCATGGGTTTGCCGAAGGCCAGGACCAAGGCTTTACGCCGCAATCAGCCGAGACTGTGCATCTTTGGGCCAGCCTGGATGCCGAGCAGCCCCTGCAACAGCTGGCGAGCACCGTGCAACCGGACTGGCACGCACACCCGCTGGGTCGCCGCGAACCGCAGCGCCGCGTGTTGCTGCCCACCTGCCCGTTTGAAGGCGAGCGCTGCTGGTATGAACCGCCACAGCGCACGCCGCTGCCGACCACACAGGATTCACCTTGGCAGGCCATGACCGCTGCCGCTGCCGACACCGCCGCGCGCCTGTCGGTACGCCTGGACCTGTCGGCATTGCCACGCGAAGCCCAAGGCGTGGACGCGTTGCATGCCACCTACGTGGGCAACGCCTTCGATGCCCTGGGGCTGTTCCGTGATGAGCAGGACTGGTTGGATGTGGACGCCTGCTTACAGCGGGCCAATGCACCGCGTGCCTTGCGTGGTTTGTTTGCGCGGCTGCTGCGTGACCTGGTGTCCAGCGGCGTGCTGTCGGTGCGCGGTCAACGCTATGGCAACCTGCAGCGCCAGGCCTTCGCCGACCCGGCGCCGTGGCTGGTGACCATGCGTGACATGGGCTACGGGCAATTGGCCGATCTGGTCGAGCGCGCCGGGCCGCGCCTGGGCGACATGCTGTGCGGGCGGGCCGACCCGGTCAGCGTGGTGTTCCCCGGCGCAGCCACCGATGACGTCGAGCATATGTACCAGGACCAGCCGTACTCGGTGTACCTCAACCAGGTCGCGGCGGCCGCGGTCGCGGGCCTGGCGCGCCAACGGCAGCCGCTGCGCATCCTGGAAGTCGGCGGCGGCACCGGCGGCACCACCCGCGATGTCCTTGCGCAGTTGCCGCCGCAGGCCTGCGCACGCTACACCTTTACCGATATCGGGCCGTTGTTCCTCAAGCGTGCAAAGGCCAAGTTCAGCGCTTACCCGTTTATGGAATACCGCCCGCTCGACATGAACGCGCCGGTCGCTGGCCAAGACCTGGAAGCGGCCGGCTATGACCTGATCATCGCGGCCAACGTGCTGCATAACGCGCCGGACCTGGCCCAGGTATTGGGCAACCTGGCTACCTTGCTCGCACCGGGTGGCGTGCTGCTGATGCGCGAAATCACCGAGCCGAAAAAGCTGTTTGATTTCGTCTTCGGCCCCATGGTCCCGCCGCTACTGGACAGCGATGGACGCAACGGCGAATTGTTCGCAAGCCTAGGCGTTTGGCAAGCGGCTGCACGGGCCGCCGGGTTTGTGCGCTGCGAAGGGTTCCCTGGCGCGCAATTGCCGACCCATGCGCTGGGTGAGCAGATTATCCTGGCGCAACGGCCAGAGGTGGCCGTTGCAGCCTCGGTGGATAACCTGATCGAGCAGCTGTTCAACGCCATCGGCAACGGCCGCGACACCCTGACCTTGCACCGTAACCCACAGGGCCTTCACATCGAGCATGCCGAACCCCTCGCGCAGGATACCGGCCTCTACCAATGGCACTGGAAACCGCTGGCCGCATCCACCCGTGCGGCGAACCTGCGCAGAGTGGTCTGGATCAGTGACGGCCAGGCCGATGACCTGCATGCACTGTCGGATGGGTTTGATCACCACGATATCCGCTGCGTATTCCGCAGTATCGAGGAGCTCAGTGCAGGCCCTGAAGCGTTCCAAGCCTGGCTGGCACAACGGGGCAACGTCGATGCCGTGTGCTTGCAGCTGACGGCCACTGCTGACGTCCCCGTCCCCGCGTTGCTCAACCTGCTACAGGCCGTGGTGGGCACCGCCACTGCGCCCCGCCTGACGGTGCTGACCGCACAGGGCTTCAATGTGAGCGGCAACGAGGCGACCCCGCACTGGCAAGCGCCTGGCATCGCGGCGCTGCTGGGCGTTGCCCGCCAGGAATACCCGGCGCTGTCGCTGTTGCTGCTGGACCGTGGCGATGTATCGCCGCAGCACCTCACCGAACGGCTGTTGCAGCTGTGGTCGGGTGAGCAAGACGGCTTGCGGGTGTGCGCCGTACGCGCGAACGGTCTGTTCGAACAGACCCTGGTGCCGACCGCCATTCCCGCCGCCAAGCCATTGCCGACCGGCCGCCATGTGCTGATCGGCGGCTTGTGTGACCTGGGCTTGAACGTCGCGCGCTGGCTGGCACAGCAAGGCGCACGGGATTTGGTCCTATTGACCCGCCGTCCGGCCTCGCAGGCCGAAGCGCAAATACTGGATGCGTTGCGTGCGCAAGGGGTCAATATCAGCGTGGATGCCGACGCCGATGCCGCTGATCCGGCGGCGTTCGACGCCGCCCTGGAGCGCCTGGCCGCTGGCCCGGCATTGGGTGTGGTCATGCACTTGGCCGGGGTCGTTGACGACGCACCGTTGGTGCGCTATTCGGCGATTAGCTGGACCCGTACGTTGGCGACCAAGCTCACCCCTGCCCTGGCCTTGCAGCGTTTTGAAAACCGCCTGAGCCCGGCAATGACGGTGTATTTCTCGTCTGCCGCCAGTTTGTTCGCCCCGGCCGGCCAGGGCGCCCACGCCTTCGCCAATGGCCAACTGGAAGGGCTGGCGCAGCATCGCAGCCAGCAAGGGCATAAAACCGTGGCCCTGGCCTGGGGCTTCTGGGGTCAGATCGACCGCGAACGGCGCCAGGGTCTCAAGGCCCAGCTCGCCCAACGCGGCATGCTCGGGTTGGGCACCGAACAAGGGTTGGCATTGCTGGGCGCAACCTTGGGCGGCAACGGCGCGATGTACATGCCGTGCCAGGTCGATTGGACGCGCGTGGTGCCCTCCGGCACCGGGCGGTTTGCCGCGTGCTTGCCAGCCGACTATCAGCCACCCGCAGCGGTGAGCGTCGAAGCCGCGCCGCCGCTGGCGCTGAACGTGCGCGAACAGATCGCCCAGGTACTCGGTTGTGCGCTGACGCACATCCAGGGCGACACACGCCTGGTGCACCTGGGGCTCGATTCGCTGTTGATGCTGGATTTGGTCGAACGCCTGAACAAAACCTTTGCCGTCAACCTGTCGGCCCAGGACCTGTTCCAGGCCGACACCGCTGACGCGCTGTGTGCGGCGGTGCAGGCACAACTGGGCACACCGACCACGCCACCCGCACTGGAGGTGACCGCCGCCCTGCTCGCCGCCAGCGCCAACCAAGCACGGCCCTTGGCCCAGGCGTACCTGCGTTCGCGCCTGGTGACGTTGCTGCACTGTGACGACGCCAGCCTTGACGATGCCGCCAACCTGGTACACCTGGGCCTGGACTCACTGTTGCTGCTGGACCTGTGCGAAACCCTCAAGCAGGAATTGCAGGTGCAGTTGTCTGCGCAAGCGGCGTTTGAGATGGACACCTTCGGGCGTTTTGTCGACACCCTGGTGCAAACGCTGCACCCAGTTGAACAACCTGCGGTGAAATCCAGTTGGTCCGGCTTGCGGGATGCGTTGAATGAATTGCAGCAACGCGACGGCCAGTGGCTGGCCGCCAATGGCGATGCGCTGCCCCGTAGCGGTGAAACCCAGGTCAGCGGCCTGCGTGCACGCCGTCGGCGCCTGGCCGTCAATGATCTGGGCCATCAGCTGTATGTCGAATACGACAAACCGGCAGGCTTTGATGTGGCCGCGTTCGAACACGCCTGGAACCTCTTGATTGCCCGCCACCCGATGGCACGTGCCAGCCTCGACGAGCACGCCGGGCTGCAATTGCTGGCGCAGGGCACGCGTACCCACATCCCTGTGTACGACTGGCGCAATCAGCCGATCAGCACCCGCGACGCGGCCTTGGCCAAGTTGCGCGAGCGCCTGTCCTACCCCGCTCAACCCGCCGCGCTGCCGTTCGAATGGCACGCGAGCCGCCTTGACGAACACACCCTGCGCCTGCACCTGCGCCTGGACACCACGCTGATCGACATCGAAAGCGTGCGCATCGTCCTGCGTGAGATCAACCTGTGGATGAGCGACCCGCAACGGCGCTTTACCACGCTGCAATTCAGCGCACAGGACTACTACACCGTCGAGTCGGCCATCGCCGACACCCAGGCCCAAGCTGCGCAGTACCAAGCCTATACCGCCGCTAGCGCGCAGTGGCCGACGGCGTTGGCGCTGCCGGTCAAGGCAGATACAGCACCCGCCCGCTACCGGGTGTGGCGTGAAGCCTTGCCACGGGCGCAGTGGCTGGGGCTCAAGGAACATGGCCTGGGCGCCGGGCTGAGTGCCACGGCCGTATTGGCGGCGGTGTACGCCGTGGCGCTGATGCCGTGCACCGAGCGCGAGGCGTTCAGCCTGCGCCTGGACTACCCGGAGCGCAAACCCCTGCATGCCCAGGTCATGAATGTGGTGCTCGACGCCAGCGATACGGCCTTGCTGCCCTTCCAGCGCCACAGCGCAAGTTTCATGGCCCTGGCCCGCGATGCAGCCGCCGCACTGGCACGGCGCCTGGAGGCCGAACTGCTGGACGGCGCGAGCTTACTGTCGGCCCACGGTTACGACGACCTGCCGCGCATTGCCATGACCAGCCTGCTGGGGGTGCGCACCACCTACGCAATCCCGGAGACCTCTGACCCGCTGTTGGGCATGCCGTCCTATGAACTGGCCTCGCAACCCTCGACCGACCTGCACTTGCAGGTGCTAGAAGAAGAAAGCGCGTTGCTCTACAACCTTGATCTGCGGGTGGACCGGCTGGAGGAAGCCCAAGGCCTGCAAGTGATCCGGCGTTTCCAACGGTTGCTGGAGCGTTTGGCTGCCTCGCCCCAGGCGTGGGACTTAGCGTTGGCCGAACTGCTCCAGGGAGACACCCTCCATGCATAAGCCGGTGAACGTCATCGTCTGCGGCACGCGCTTTGGCGAACATTACCTCGCAGCGCTGACGCAAGGCGCGGGTAGCCGCTACCGCCTGGCCGGGATATTGGCCAGGGGCAGTGCGCGCTCCCGTGGCTTGGCCGAACGACTGCACGTGCCGCTTTACCACAGCGTCGACCAATTGCCGGACAGCATCGATATCGCCTGCGTGGTGGTGCGCAGCGCGATTGTCGGTGGCGACGGTTCGAACCTGGCCAAGGCCCTGCTGGAACGTGGCATGCATGTGTTGCAGGAACACCCCGCGCACCCCACCGACATTGCGCGTTTGCAAGGCATCGCCGCGCTGCACGGCCGGCGTTATCACGTCAACAGCTTCTACCCGCACTTGCCAGCGGGTCAGCGCTTTATTGATTACGCCCGACAAAGCGCGGCGCAACGTCGGCCGGCGTTTGTGGAAATCACCACCAGCCTGCAATTGCTGTATTCGAGCCTGGACATCGTGCTGCGTGCGCTCGGTGGGCCGGGTACTCACGGGGCGTTTAGTTGTTCTGCACCCTTGCCGCTGCCTGAGCCTGAGGGGCAAGAGCCGTGGCCGTTTCGTTCGCTGCAAGGACGTATTGCCGGTGTGCCGTTTGTGCTGCATCTGCAAACCTACCTGGACCCGGCCGACCCGGACCATCACAGCCTGGTCATGCATCGCCTGTCGATGGGTGGCGCCGAAGGCCAGGTCACGCTGGTCAACAGCTATGGCCCGGTGGTGTGGAGCCATCCGATCTACGCGCCGGATTACGCCAAGGACGGCATTGAAGCCTCGTACCTGCTAAACCCCGAAGCCCATCGGGCCAGCCGCTTCAACCGCCAGCCCACCGCACTGACCTTTGGCCCTGCGAACGCGCCGAGCCTCGCCCAGGCCGTGACCCAGGACTTTTCCCAGGCGATCCACGCCGCCCTCGACGAACTGATGGACCCGCAGGCCGCCGCCCACCAGCCAACATGGTGGGAAGCCCATGGCCAGGCCTGGCTGGGCATCATGCGCGCGGTCGGCCAGCCATTGCTGGTCAGCCGCCCAGCACCGTCGGCGCCGTTTCCCGACCCCTTGACCTTTATGCAGGAGCAGATGCCATGAACGCAGCTTTTTCCCAGGCAGACGCGCCCTTACTCGAACGCAACCGCAGTGCCTATGCGGGCCTGGCCGATGTGCTGGAAGCTGCCGGGCTGGCTGAACATGCGCTGTACCTCAATTGGGGCTATGTACCAGTGGCGGGCGAAGCCGATTGGAGCGCCGACGCCCTCGATAGCGCTGAACCCGGCGGCGCGCACGCGCGGCTGATCCTTGAAACCCTCGCCGGGTTAGCCCTCGACGGCAAACAGCTGGTGGATATCGGCTGTGGTCGCGGCGGTGCGCTGGCGTTGATGGGGCGGTATTTCAACCCAACCGGTTTGCTGGGCGTGGACCTGAGCGCAGCGAATATCGGCTACTGCCGCCAACGCCATGTGCACCCGCGCCTGCGTTTTCAAATCGCCGACGCCTGCCGTTTACCCCAGGCCAGCCAGAGTGCCGACCTGGTGTTCAACCTGGAATCCTCCGGCGCCTACTGGGACTTGCCGGCGTTCTTCGCCCATGTGTGGCGACTGCTCAAGCCCGGTGGTTATTTCTGCTATGCCGATGTGTTCGATGGCCAGAGTGTCAGCCTGGTCAAGCAGGCCCTGCTGCAATCGGGCTTTGTGCTGGAGCGCGAGCGTTCGATCAGCCGCCAGGTGCGGGCGGCACGGCGGGCGGCACCTGCCAGCGTGTGGCAACGGCTGGATGCGGCCTTGAAGACACTGGGCAAACCTGAACTGCGCGAAGAGTTGGAACGGTACCTGGCGACTCCGGACTCTTCGCTGTTCGATGCCTTGGAAAACGGTGCCGCTGACTACCGCATTTATCAGTGGCGCAAAGGCCCGGTACAGGGCTTGGTCGAGCCGACGGTGGCGCGCGGTCTGGTCGAGCGCTCCAAGCGCCTGGATGCGGCATTTGCCGGCCAAGCGCCCGACCGCGAACGTTGGTTCCCGCTGGAGCAGCCAGACGCCGCATGCGGCTATCAGGTGTTCGCCCTGCCCTACGCTGGTGGCGGCGCTTCGGTGTATCGCCAATGGCAACTGCCTGGGCCTTGGAAGCTGTGCCCGGTGCAATTGCCAGGGCGCGAAAGCCGCATCGCCGAGCCTAGCATTCAGGACATGACGCAACTGGTGCGCCAGCTCGTCGACGCGATCCGGCCCTACACCGACAAACCCTGGGCATTGCTGGGTTGCAGCCTGGGATGTAAAGTCGCCTTCGAAGTGGCGCGGGCCTTGGCCAGCGAGGGGCGCCACGCGCAGTTGCTGTTCCTGATGGCATGCCCGGCGCCGAGTTTGCCGATCCAGCGCAAAGTGTCGGACTACAGCGAGGAGGATTTCGCCGCCGAAGTCCGACACCTGGGCGGCACGCCGGAACAGATCCTCGCTGATGAACAGATGATGCGTACCCTCACCCCCATCCTGCGTAACGACAGTGCCTTGTCGGAAGGCTACTGCATAGCAGCCGATACGACCCTGGCGGTGCCGATGGTGATGATTGCCGCCAGCGATGATCACCTGGTCACGGTGGAAGCCGCGCGCCGCTGGAAACGGCACGCAGCAGCCGGTTTCGACTGGCGCCTGGTGGACGGCGGGCACTTTTTCCTGCGTCAGCAACGCACGCAGTTACTGGGCTGGCTGTCTGAAGCCCTGCAACACCCGCCGCGCTGAATAAGCCTTTAATTACCTGGATCGAGATTAGCCATGCCGTTGGATATTCACCCTTTTACCGTTCACGACATCAGCCGCTTTCCACTCTGCATCGTGCGCAACGACGTGGTCGTACCGGGCTACGGTGCACAGTGGCAAGCCGAAATCGAGGCCGTCATGGCCCATGGCGAACCCTTTGTGTTGATCTACCTGGAACCTGGGGACGACGAAGCCCACGCCGACCGCAAGCTACGCAGCCTGTGGTTGAAGACGCACAAGGAGGCCTTTGGCCATTTGTGTATCAGCTTGATCAGCGTGCTTGCCGATGAGGCGCGTCGTGCGCATTTCGATGCCATGGGCAAGATGGGCGAACAAGCCTTTGGCATTCGTTATGAAACCGCGGCGACGCAGGCCGAGGGCGAGGCGCTGGCACAACGGCGTATCGCCCAATACGGCGCTGCCTAGCTCAACGCGACTGGGTTCCGGCGACGGAACCCTCAATCGCCAAAGCGTTGAAAAATCCAAGGCAATTACTCGGGTTGGTAGCCGTTGATCTTTTCTCCCACCGAGATAAGCGCATTGTTGACGCTGCGTGGGGTAGTGCCCATTCCAGGTCGTTTTTCCGCCGTAACTCGGCAGGCCTGCGCTTTGCTGAGTCCCTGGTCATGGTGAAGATCCCAGGCGAATAGCCCTCGAATCAACGGCGCGGCGCATTCAAAAACATGCTCGATTGGCTCGTGATCCCAGGCAAGCCTGTCGTGCTTTTCAACGCTTCAACCAGAGCCTGTTCTACTGGACGGCTCTTGCATGAACCCACTTGTTTATCGTTTCAAGGGCGCCTGGTGCGTAGGCATGACGACTTTCCATCAGGAACCTTATCGTGGTGAACCAGGACCATTCGCTGGTGAGTTGCGTGTTGTAAGATGCGGCCCTCAGTAGCCCATGAGTTGCATCCGGTATGACTTCAATCCGGTTGGCGGGATGGTTGCCCCCAACTGTCTTTCGGTAGAGGGTTGAGTTGACTTCGGGATCCACATTCAGATCGTCCGCCCCCCACAACGCGAGTAGCGGAATATCGAGCTTTTTTAGGGCGCTGGTCGCATCTTCGTGAAGGTTGCGCCGCACAAAAGCCCATCGTTCCGGGCTTATACCGTCCAGAAGGGTAACCGGCGGCACCTGCGAAGAGGCAAACAAGCGCTCATCGGCGGCGGCCATCTCAGCCATCGTTGTGTCAATGTCACGCTCGGACATCCCTGTGCGTTGCAACCGCGTCCGAGTGTAATAGTCACCTTGCCGTTGCCAGGACACAGCACCTCCGACAAGCACAAGAAAGTCCGCTTCACCCGACGCAAAGCGGGGCAGTACCCAGCCTGCTTGTGAAAACCCAAGCGCACCGACAGGAATTCCTTGCAGCTTACTGCGCAGAGTGGACAACGCGCTGCGCGCGTTCACATAGCGATCAGCCATGGACTGGCTGAGCCAATTCCCCGGCGAGTCCCCAACGCCTGGTTTATCCCACGAAACCACCGCAATACCTGCATCGAGAAGCGCATTGATGAGGGGATCGTAACCTTGCTGCGACGTGCGATCCTGGGGGCCATCTCCGTGAACAAGAACGACTGCCGCTGTTGCACGTTGGTCAGGAAGCCAGAGCGTGCCGGCCAGGTGCAGCCCATTTGCGTCGAATGCAAAAGGCTCACTGGTTCTGCGATCCAGACCATAACTGTCAAGCCGCGCGAGAACGACCAAAGCGATAACCACGATGAGACAGACGACGGAAATCAACCTTATGCGGTAACGCTTCATCCAGATGACGTTATGCATAGTCACTACTTTTTTCCTTTCAAGAGTTCCGGCTAACAGGCTCGAATCTCAGTCTCAGTACCAATCCCTGAAGCGACCTTTTCAACGCAGAGGACGTCGAGCATTACCTGCTCCAAGACGTCAAAGAAACACCTGATATGCGCCTGCTTCAACGCCTGAGGCCGGGTTACCAGATAGACCTCCATATCAGGAAGTTCAAGCTCCTGGAACAATTCGGTCAGGTCCTTCGCCAGAATACGCGGCAGCACCGCCACGCCCATCCCCTTCCTCACCGACTCCAGTTGTACAGCGAACGAGTTCACGCTGATTTGAGCACGGTCCAGACCTGCAGCTTTTGCGGCACGCATCTGAGGCAACATATCCAGCGGCGGAAGTAAGGCGATGTTGAGCGCTGTAGCCGGGGTCACCCCTGGAGACCGCTTCAAATACCCTGCCTCTGCGAAGACGCCGTAAGCAATCTTGCCTATGGGTCGATAAATGAGCGATGGCTCGCCCAGATGCGCTGTGCGTATCGCGATATCCGCCACACCGCGAACGATCTTGTGAAAGTCGGCGGTGACCAGTAACTCCACGGAGCAGCGCGGATGCAGCGAAGTAAAACGACTCGCGGCCTCCAACACACAAGAAGAGAAGCCCTCTCCGGCACTGACCAGGACACTGCCATATAACTCTGTTTGCGCCTCGGACAGGTCCGCCGCCGTTTGACGTCTCAAGCCCGATTCCGCAGCGAGAGCAACTTCCACCAGAGATTGACCCCGCGAGGTCAACCAGCAGCCCTCAACGCCTCGCTCAACGAGCAGCTCACCCAGGGCAGCTTCCAGTTGGGTCAAGCGACGGGACACAGTAGACGCCGCGATACCTAGCAGTTGCCCAGCTTGAAGAAAACTGCCGCGCCGCGAGACCGCCAACAGCAGACGAAGATCATCCCAGTTTGCCTGCAACGCCATACCTCCCATCCTCCAGGGTGTGCATATATGCAAACCTATTATGCAGTAGTCGCTGTTTTTCAGCCGAGGTCTCAACGGTATATCTACAGCCCCTCGAAACGACTGGAATGGAATGTATGACTACAGGCCCCAACGACTACGCAGAACGCGCCGCTCGTGCCTTCAATCGCCGTGATATGGAGTCGATGCTTTCGCTGGTTTGCGAAGACCTCATCTACCTCGATGGCATGGGAATGCAACGCGGTCGCGAATCCATGCGCAAGCGGGAGACCGCGCTTTTCGAAGCGTTCCCTGATGCCCAAGTGACCTTCACTCCCTTCATCGTCGCTGACGACCGCTTGGCGCTGACGGCCATGTTAACCGGCACCTTCGCCGCCCCATTGGTACTCCCTGGCCGGGTGATCCTGCCTCATGGGCAGCCAATTACCGTGCACTACAGTGCACACTTCACCTTCAGAGACGGTTTGGTCAGCCGGGAAGAGGTCTTTTTCGATAGCGCGATGTTGATGCCGTCAGCCGAACAGCAAGAGGGTTAAGCCATGCGCAACGCATTCGTTACTGGCGCAACCGGCTTGCTGGGAAATAACTTGGTGCGGGAACTGGTCGCACGTGGTTACGCCGTCAAAGCTCTCGTCCGCTCAAGAGACAAAGGTGAACAGCAGTTCAACGACCTCCCAAGTGTGGAACTGGTCGTTGGCGACCTGGCCGACATCGACGCGTTCGCAACCTCACTGCAAGGCAGCGATACGGTGTTTCATACAGCGGCGTTCTTTCGCGACAACTACAAAGGTGGCAGCCATTGGGAAGAGCTCGAAAAGATCAATGTCGCCGGTACGCGAGACCTGCTTCACCAGGCCTACCGTGCGGGGATACGTCGGTTTGTCCATACCTCTTCGATTGCCGTGCTCGACGGCGACCCAGGCACCTCTATCGATGAGACATGCCTGCGGGCCGAAGCCGATGCGGATGACTATTACCGCAGCAAGATCCTCGCCGACCGTGTCGTCTTGACGTTTCTTGAAACTCATCCCCAGATGCATGCCTGCATGGTTCTGCCCGGCTGGATGTGGGGACCGGGCGATATGGGCCCGACCTCCTCGGGACAATTGGTCAAGGATGTCGTCAACGGCAAGTTGCCCGGGCTGATCCCCGGCACCTTCTCCGTGGTCGATGCCCGTGATGTGGCATGGGCTGAGATTGCCGCAGCCAAACATGGACGACGAGGGGAGCGCTATCTCGCGGCAGGTCGAAACTTAACCATGCGCCAGTTGGTACCGGTCCTGGGACGTATAGCGGGCGTCAAAACTCCGGCCAGGCAACTGCCACTGCCCGCGCTATACCTTTTGGCGGCGGTGCAGGAGGTCTACGCGCGCGTTACCGGCAAGCCCATTTTGCTGAGCATGGCGACATTGCGCCTATTGATACGGGAGGAGCACCGTACCAGCTTTAACCACCGCAAGAGTGAACAAGAGCTTGGCCTGAGTTTTCGAGTACTGGAGCAGACAATTTCTGACACGGTGGCGTGGTATCGGCAACATGGCTGGTTTAAGAAAAACAAGGACGAAAACAAACCGTGAACAAGACAATAATCCCGATGCGTCACGGCCAGCCCAATATGGTTCCGACCGAAAAAATCTCAATGCTCGGGATGAAAGACTGGACTGAGCAATACAACCGATCCGAAATCATCCGCCATACCGCTCCGAACGCCAGCCTGCAACTCGTCGCAACCGCCAAGGTGATAGTTTCAAGCAACGCGCCGCGCGCACTGACTGAATCGCCCCGCATTCTTTAAACATCTGCAAGCTCATTTGTGCCTTTTCACAGACCATGGAGCCCCATCCACGTCTAGTGGATCGCCACACGCGAGTCATATCCGAGTTCATGCTTTGCATGGCTTGAAAAGGATGCCCCCAGCCTAAGGCCAGTGGGCTATTGATGAGGACAGCTCAGACCGGACTCTCTGCGATTCGATAGACCGGCCTGAAGCGTTCAGTGGAACGGTGGAAGCGATAAAAGCGGCGTAGGTCGGCCGAGTGAAAGCGGTGAGGGCTCACCGTTTTCATTCGGGCAGGGATGCTAATAGTTGAAACGACCCACCAGGCCTTTGAGCTGACCAGAAATTTCTATCAGTCGACCCGAGCCAATCTGTGAGGACTGGGCAAAGCCTTCGACCAGTTGGGCATCGGCATGGATCTGCGCGATGTGCCGATTGATCTCTTCGGCCACCTGGTGCTGCTCCTCGGCGGCTGTGGCGATCTGGGTGTTCTGGTCGCGGATCGAGTCCACCGAGCCACGGATCTTGTCAAAGCTGTCACGGGCCTGCTGAATGCGTTCCACACTGGCGTGGGACACCTGCAGGCTGCCTTGCATCTGCTGCGTGACTTCCTGGGTGCGGCGGGCGAGATTGCCCAGCAAGCTGTCGATCTCGCCGGTGGAATCGGCTGTCCGACGAGCCAGGGCGCGGACTTCGTCGGCGACCACGGCGAAACCTCGGCCTTGGTCACCGGCGCGCGCCGCTTCAATCGCTGCGTTGAGCGCCAGCAGGTTGGTCTGCTCGGCAATCGAGCGGATGGTGTCGAGAATGGTGTTGATGTTCTGGCTGTCCTGCTCCAGCAACTGCATGGTCTGGGTCGACTTTTGCAGGTCTTCGCTGAGCTTGAGCACGCTGCCGGTGGCTTCGCCGATGTGCTGCTGGCCGTCATGTACGTCGCGGTAGCCTTCGTCGGCACTCGACGCGGCGGCACTGCATGAACGCGCGACTTCGTTGGCAGTAGCGACCATTTCGTTGAACGCCGTGCTCACCAGCTCCACGGCTTCACGCTGGCGACCTGCGGCCTGGTTCATGTTGTTGGCCACTTCGCTGGAGTCGGCGGCGGCGGTCTGCAGGTCAGATGAGGCGTTGCCGATGCGCTGCACCAATTGGGCGATCATGCCCAGGAACTGGTTGAACCAGCCCGCCAGGCTGGCGGTTTCGTCCTTGCCCTGGACCTTGAGCTGGCGCGTCAGGTCGCCCTCTCCTTCGGCGATTTCTTGCAGGCCGTCGGCCACGCCGCGAATCGGACGCACGATGACGCTGGCAAAGCTGGCGCCTACAATCGCGAACACCAACGCCAATGCCGCTGCAATGGCGGCGATCAACCAGGTCAGGCGGGTGGCGTCGGCCATCACTTCATCACGCTTGATCAGGCCGATAAAGCGCCAGCCCAGGTCTTTGGAACTGACCACGTTGGCCATGTAGGGCACGCCATCAATCTCGATCTGGGTCACGCCGTCGCCTCGCTTGGCGAGTTCGGCGTAGTTGGGACCCAGCTCGGCCAGGGGTTTGAAGTTGTGCTTGGCGTCGCTGGGGTCTACCAGCACGTTGCCGTTGGCTTCCACCAGCATCAGGTAGCCGCTGTCGCCCAGCTTGATGTTGCGCACCAGTTCGGTGAGCTGTTTGAGCGACACATCCAGGCCAACCACTCCCAGGATATTCCCGGCGGCGTCGGCAACAGTGTGCACGGTGCCGATCAGCGTCACATCGTCCGGCGCCCAATAGTAGGCCCCGGTGCGCACGGTGGCGCCTGGCGCGGCGATAGCCGCTTTGTACCAGGGACGTACGCGTGGGTCGTAGTTGTTCAGTTTGGTGTCGTCCGGCCAACTGGCGTAACCGCCGTCGCTTAGGCCCAGGGACAGGTAAGCAGTGCTCGGATGGCTTTTGGCGAACTGGTCGAATATCGCCAGCAGTTCTTTGTTGGTCTGAGTGAGGGGGATTTGCGCGGCTTCGGCGCCAGCGTAGCTCTTGAGGTCTTTGGCCGCGACCACCCGCGGGTCCTTGGCTACGTAGTCGACGTTTTGGCTGATGCCATCGAAAAACTGCTTCATGCCATTGTCGATCTGGCGGATCTCGCGACCGCTGCTGTCGAGGAAATTGGCCTGGGCCCCCTCTCGCAGATTCAGCACCACCAAAACGGCGACCAGGATGACCGGGACGCACGCGATAGCCGCGAACGCCCAGGTCAGCTTCTGCTTGATATTCATGACTTCACCTGCGGGTATTTATAGTTTTGGCAAGGGGAAACGCTAGCGCTGAACGTCGCATGTGTTGTTATGAGGAGATAGAGCCCATGCGTACTCTGAATTATCGACCGCGACGGTGCGCACTTTAGAACGATACCGGGCGCTTTTGCACGGCGAACTGGACTGCCCCCGCCCCCATAGACATTTTCCAGCCTCAAAGCGAGGCACTTTCGAAGGCCTCAGGACTGGCTTGCCTCACGCGCAGCCTTGACCAACCCCTCCAGCCAATCCTGATGCCCGTTGATCATCGGATTGGGCCGGGCCAGCGCCAGTTCTGCGGCAGGCTTACCCTTCTGGGTTTCCTGGGTGAGGATGCGCACACGACTGCCCGGCAAATCCTCGATCAGCCAGGCATGGTGCACATCAAGGCGACTATCGCCCTCGCCCGCCCAACCGTGCCAGGCAATCCGTGCTGGCTGGCCATCGGCGGGGGCTACGAATTCGTTGCACTGCGCCTCAACCGGAAAGCCGAAGGTTTCGAAATAGAAGCGCACACCCTTCTTCAATTCAGGACCCGTGCCGTCATGAAACCTTACGTTCGCCGAATTGGCGTAGTAGCTCGGCCACTGCGGCGCATGGCTCAGTAACGGCCAGATATCAGCCGTGCCGAGGCCCGCGACGATGAGTTCATTGGAGACAAAGTTTTCGGTGAAGCCAGGCAGATAGCCTTCCGGCCAGAGGATTTCATTCATGATCAGCACTCACAGTTGTTGGACTGACGTCATGCTGGGTGCTAGCCTGAAATAACGCCAATCGCCATCTTTTATCCTGAACATCATGAATTCTGATATCAGACACCTCGACTTCAACCTGCTTAAAACCCTCGACGCGCTGCTCGATGAACGCAGCGTCACCCGCGCTGCTGAACGTTTATCGCTCACCCAGCCCGCCGTCAGCGGCATGCTCACCCGCCTGCGTGAAAGCTTTGGCGACCCGCTGTTCGTACGCGCGCAACGCGGCATGGTGCCCACCCTGCGCGCCGAGCAGTTGGCGGTGCCAGTCAAGCAACTGCTCAGTGACATCGAACAGATGCTGCAACCCCAAGCCTTCGATCCAGCCACTGCGCAGATGACCGTCTCGCTGGCGTCCACCGATTACGCGTTACGGGCCGTGGTGGTGCCATTCCTCAGCGCCTTACGCCTGCAGGCGCCGAATATCCGGGTGGTCGTGCAGCCGGTCGATGTTCAACACCTGGCGGGCCAACTGGACCGTGGCGATATTGACCTGGCGCTGGTCACGCCAGACAGCACTGCGCCGGGCTTGCACGCGGCGGAGTTGTTCGATGAGCGCTACGTGTGCGTGATGCGCGCCGGGCATCCTGACGCGGCTGCAAAAACATGGTCGCTGGAGCGCTTCTGCAGCCTTGATCATGTGCTGGTCTCACCTTCCGGCGGCTCATTTCAGGGCGTGACCGACCAGGCGCTGGCACGCATCGGCCGATCACGTCGTGTGACCCTCTCGGTGACCAGCTTTTTGGTGCTCCCAGAGATCCTGCGTACCAGCGATCTGATCGCCGTGGTGCCGCGTCGCCTGGCGTTGCATGCCGATGGCCTGGTGATGCTTGAACCGCCGGTGAAGGTTCCGGGGTTCAGCAAGACCCTGGCCTGGCATGAACGAACCCATCACGACCCAGGCCAGCAGTGGCTACGCACGCTGTTGATCGATACCTGCCGGAGGCTGGATTGAGGGCGGTTCACCCCATTGATCCAGGGCCCTGGCGACATATTCTTTGGCGACCCTGAGGGTCGTTGAAACAGGGTCATGTCCATGACCCCAGCGTTGTCTATTTGATCCTGATCACCACTTTGCCTTTGGCGCGGCCTTGGGCCAGGTAGTCGAGTGCATCCTTGGCTTGTTCGAACGCAAAGACCTTGTCGATCACCGGCCGAATGCGCTCGGACTCGAGCAGTTGGCCAATTTCATTGAGTTGGTCGCCATCGGGGCGAGCAAAGAGGAATGAATACTCCACGTCTTTTTTCCGCGCCAGCCGCACGATTTTTCGGCTCATCAGCCCGAAGACAAAACCGAGAAAAACGTTCAGCCCACGAGCGCGGGCAAACGCTTTATCCAGCGGCCCGACCAGGGAGACGATCTTGCCGCCAGGCTTGAGGATGTCGACGGACTTCTCGATCGCGTCCCCTCTGATTGTGCCGAGCACCAGATCGTAGCCGCGCAGCAGTTTCTCGAACCCGTACTTCTTGTAGTCAATCACCTCATCCGCACCCAGGCTGCTCACCCACTGGACATTGGCGGTACTGGTGTTGGTTGCCACCTTGGCCCCCAGGTATTTAGCCAACTGGATTGCAAAGGTCCCGATGCCCCCGGACCCCGCCGGAATGAATACTTTCTGGCCAGGCCGGAGGTCAGCGCGCTCCTTTAATGCTTGCCAGGAGGTCAGGCCCACCATCGGAATGGAGGCCGCTTGCACAAAGTCCAGATTGGCCGGCTTCGGCGCGGCCAGGTGTTCAGGGACAACCGCATATTCGGCAATTGCCCCATTGCCAAGGTCGAACACATTGGCAAAAACCGCATCGCCCTTCTTGAAGCGGGTGACGCCGCTTCCAACCTCGCTCACGACGCCCGCCAGGTCGCTGCCGATGATGGCTGGCAATTGAAACGTCAACACGGCCTTGAAGATTCCCGTGGGGATCATGTTGTCGATGGGGTTTATGCCAGCGGCATGCACCTCGACCAAAATGTCGTTGGGCTGCAGTTGTGGGCGAGGAACGTCGGCAAAGCCGATTCCAGGCGATTTTCCGTAGCGTTTGAACGTAAGCGCTTTCATCGTGCGGTGATTCCGATGGAGTTGTGTGAGGTGTCGGTGAGGCTTGGGTTTGACACGATCCGCTCCAGGCCCCTGCTCTGCCGGGCTATGGAACTGGTTGTTTGCCTGGCGCCCAAGCGAACGTCTACGCCAGAAAGTCCAGAGCCTTGGAAACGAACTCTGCGTGGTACTGGAAAACGCCGCCGTGCCCAGCGTCCTGATAGATCACGAGCTGCGCCTGGGGGATGCGCCGGGCCATGTCGTGACTCAGCGCCGTCGGCACCATGATGTCGTGGTCTCCGTTGACGATCAGGACAGGCATGCTTAAGCGGCCAAGATCCTGCGCCGCCTGCCGGCCCCAGGCTTTGATAGCCCTGAGCTGGCGAAGAAACGCCCGAGGCGTCGGCCCTTTGTCGCGCGCGGATGTGCGCTCCTTCAGCCGCGTCAGAAAGGCGCGGGCTGCTTGCCGACCCTTGTTCGTGGCGGTGAAGAACAGATAAGTCTTGGGATCGCGCAGCGTCAACAAACCCTTGAGCATCAGCGGCCAGGACAACGCACCGACACGGTCGATGCCTTGCCCGCCCGCAGGGCCAGTGCCAGCCAGAATGAGTTTGCGCACCAGGCCTGGCGCCTTCAGCGCCAGATCCTGCGCCACGAAACCACCCAGCGAAAAGCCCAGCACATCGACTTGCTCAAAGCCCAGGGTACGAATCAATGCGAGGGTGTCGCGGGCCATCTCGTCCACCGTCACCGGGGCAACGCCGCCGGATAAGCCGATGCCTCGGTAATCAATGGCAATGACTCGGTGATGACGGGCAAGCCCCTCGGCGATGCGCGGGTCGACGTTATCCAGCACGGCCCCCCAATGATTCAGCAGAAAAACAGGGATGCCGGTACGCGCACCCAACTCGCGGTATGCAAAAGCGGTCCCCCCCACCACAACCAGGTTGTTGGGTGCCTGGACGTAAGAAGGTGTCAGTTGGGCAACCGGCATCGAACGGCTCATCAGTGATTCCTCGGATTTGGGCAAGCGCGTGCTAAAGGTCAGGCCTGATCTCGATAACGCTCGGCGGCCCGGGCTTGTCGAATGTCGGACAGCAAGCCCTGACGAGCCTGGTCCAACGCCTCCCAACGGCCCTCTGCGTGCAGCGGCGGGATGGTCACGAGCTCGCGGCGGTCGAACCCGACCAGGGCAGCATCGACCAACTCTTCAACATCCATGACTTCGGAAATGGTGTTGAGGTCGATCCCGGCGCGCTCCCAGATTTCAGTGCGGGTTGCTGCCGGCAGTACGGCCTGGACGTAGACCCCGCTCGGCGACAATTCCAGGTTCAATCCCTGGGACAGGAACAGCACGAAGGCCTTGGTGGCGCCATAGACCGTCATGCCGAACTCGGGCGCAAAACCCACCACAGATCCCAGATTGACAATGGAACCCGCACCCGACTGCGCAAAACGCGGAGCGACGGCTGCCGCGAGCCGGGTCAACGCCGTGATGTTGAGCGCGATCAGGCGATCGATGGACTCCGCGTTCTGCTGGACGATACCGCCGGACTGAGCAATCCCGGCGTTGTTAATCAAGATGCCGATCTGAGCGTCGTCGCGCAGGCGCGTTTCGACCGCGGCAAGATCAGCCGGCTGGGTCAGATCGGCCTGCAGCACTTCGACAGCCACACCGCTGTCTGCTCGCAGGCGTGTGGCCAGGGCATCGAGGCGTGCCTTGTCTCGTGCAACCAGCACCAGGTCATGGCCACGGCGGGCGAAGCGTTGGGCGTAGATGGCGCCGATACCGCTGGAGGCACCAGTGATGAGAACGGTCGCAGGCTTTGTCATGGGGTTATTCCTTCGCAAGGGGTTTTGATGTGAGTCACACAGATGGAGCTTCAGCCGGCGATCGTCGGGTAGTCGGTATAGCCGACAGCGCCGCCGCCGTAGAGCGTGGCCGGGTTGAGCGGCGCCAGGGGCGCTGCGGTTTTCAAGCGGTCAACCAGATCGGGGTTGCTGATGAACGGGCGACCGAAGGCAAAGAGGTCTGCCTTGCCGGCGTGGAGGGCGGTCGTGGCGAGTTCCAGGTCGTAGCCGTTGTTGGCCAGGTAGGCCTGTTTGAAGCGCTGGCGCAGTGCGTCGTAATCGAACTCGGCCGCATCCCGCGGGCCTCCGGTCGCCCCTTCCACGACATGCAGATAGGCGACGGACAGCGCGTCGAGTTGCTCGGCGATGTAGGCGTATTGGGGTTGCGGAGCGCTGCAGGAAATTCCGTTGGCCGGAGACACTGGCGAGATGCGCACCCCGGTGCGACCGGCACCGATTTCTTTCACCACGGCGCTGACCACCTCCAGCAGCAAGCGTGCGCGGTTCTCTATCGAGCCACCGTAGGCATCCGTGCGCTGGTTGGCCCCATCCTTGATGAACTGCTCCAGCAGATAGCCGTTTGCGCCGTGAATCTCCACACCGTCGAAGCCTGCCGCAATGGCGTTGGCCGCCGCTTGGCGAAAGTCGTTGACGATGCCTGGCAGCTCGCCCAGCGCCAGGGCGCGTGGCTCGGAAACGTCGACAAATGCGTTATTGACGAAGGTCTTGGTCTGCGCCCGGATCGCCGAAGGCGCGACCGGCGCAGCGCCGCCCGGTTGCACGTCAACGTGAGAAACGCGACCGACATGCCAAAGCTGAACAAAGATGCGTCCCCCCTCGGCATGCACGGCATCCGTGACCTTGCGCCAGCCGGCTATCTGCTCGGGCGTGTAGAGGCCGGGCGTATCCTGATAACCCTGGGCCTGGGCGGAGACTTGGGTCGCCTCGGTGATGATCAAGCCGGCCGAAGCACGCTGGGCGTAGTAGGTCGCGGTCAGTTCGCCGGGGACTAACCCGGCGCCGGCGCGATTGCGGGTCAGCGGCGCCATCACGATGCGATTGGCGAGCGTCAGATCGCCCAGGACGTAGGGCTGGAACAGGGTTTTCTCGGTCATTTTGGTTAACTTCAGCGAGTGGGATGACGCCAATGATTACGATCGAACTCTAAAATGTCAACGGTTTGATGTCGATCAACATCAATGTATAGTGGCGCGATCACAGCTGGATAAACGTTGTTGGGTGAGCGATGAAAGTCACTAAAAAACAGGCGCAGGCCAATCGGGCGCATATCGTGGAAACTGCGTCCGCGCTTTTTCGCGAGCGTGGCTATGACGGGGTGGGCATCGCCGACCTGATGGCGGCGGCTGGCTTCACTCAAGGCGGCTTCTACAAACACTTCCGCTCCAAAGCCGACCTGATGGCGGAGTCGGCAAGCTGCGGCCTGCTGCAATCCGCCGAGCTGACCGTGGGGTCTTCAGCGTCTGAATTCGTAAAGGTCTATCTCTCTCGCGAGCATCGCGACAATCGCGCCTCAGGCTGCACGATGGCCGCACTGTGCGGGGATGCCGCCCGCAAAGAGGACGATGTCCGAGCCACCTTTGCTGCCGGCATCGAGGCCCAACTCGCGGTTTTGCAAGACAAGCACAACAGTGCGGACTCGGCCCAGGCACGGGCCAAACGCCTCGCCTTGATGGCGCAGGTAGTCGGCGCCATCGTCCTGTCACGCGCCTGCCCTGACGACTCGCGGCTTGCTGATGAGATTCTCGCGGCCTGCCGCGACACCCTCCTCCCATCGTTGATGCCTTCAGGGGACGAACCGGACGGGACTGTGTCCGAAGGCAATGCTGGTTAATAAAACCGTTGGCACTTCATAGCGAGCCATTGGCAAAGCAATGGCCCCCCCCTCGCAGAGCGTCGCCCCTTTACCCAAGGGTGAATCGCTCAGGATTGGCTAACCAGTCCTTCACCTTCTCCATGGTTCTCCGTTCCTGCTCCCCTTCCATCACAAACCCTTCTACCCACCGAGCGCCGGGCGCGTGGCGGGCGAGGACGTCCAGGCTGTCACCCAGTCAATATCCCCCATGAGTGATTAAGGGCACGACAGTCTTTCCGGACAGCTCATGGGCCGAAAGGAATGCCTTGATCACGGGAGGTGTCGTTTGCCCCCAGATGGGAAAACCCAGGAACAGCACGTCGTACTGCCCCATATTCGGGACGATTGTCTCCAGTTCAGGTTTGAAGCCCGTGGCGGTTTCACGCCGTGCCTGCTCGACCGTTTCAAGGTAGTCCTCGGGATAGGCGTTTGCGGGGCGGATCTCAAACAGGTCGGCGTGCTGTGAGCGTTGGATCAGGACGGCGACGACCCTGGTATTACCCGACCTGGAAAAGTAAGCGACCAGGACCTTGGCACTCGACGGGGCGGAGGTGTTCCCATCGGGGTTCGCGCCAGAGGCAATAAGCGGCAGGCTGGCGATCGCTGCGACCACTTTGCGACGGTGGGGGTCGTGTGAAGGCATCGTGTTTCCTCATGAATGACGGCCACCTAGGCGTCAATTAGCGTCTGGCCAGGCTAGACGCTGGTGCATGCGGCAACAATCAGGGCAAGGCTGTATGACCTCATGAGGGTGATTCAGCAATTCACCGGTTTGACCCGCTCAACTACTGAATTGCACTCAAAAGGCCACGCATGCTTGAAAGACTAATCATCAGGTTCTTCTGACCCTAAAGTGGAGTCCCCACCCTCCAGGAAAATGAAGATGACTGATGTCACTGTAGTTATCGGTGCTGGCTCGATTGGCCAAGCCATCGCTCGACGCGTCAGCGCTGGCAAACATGTCTTGCTCGCCGATCTGCACCAGGAAACGGCAGACGCCGCCGCGAAGGTGATGAGCGATGCGGGTTTTGCTGTCACGACGTCCACGGTGGATGTCTCGTCCCGTGCGTCAGTCCAGGCATTGGTGGCCAAGGCGGCCAGCCTTGGCGACATCAGCGGGGTGATCCATGCCGCCGGGGTCTCTCCCTCTCAGGCAGCACCTGCCACCATTCTTCGGGTCGACCTGTATGGCACCGCCCTGGTGCTGGAACTGTTTGGCGAGGTGATCGCCAAAGGGGGTTCAGCCATTGTCATCGCCTCGCAGTCGGGTCATCGCTTGCCGGCACTCAGCGCTGAGCAGAACCAGGCCTTGGCGCTGACGCCGGTGGAAGCGCTGCTGGCTTTGCCGATGCTGCAACCGGAAGTGGTCAGCGACCCTTTGAATGCCTATCAGATATCCAAACGTGGCAACTCACTGCGGGTTGCAGCGCAAGCCGTTCGCTGGGGCAAGCGCGGTGCCCGGGTCAACACCATCAGCCCCGGCATCATCTTCACCCCCCTGGCTCGGGATGAACTCAATGGCCCGCGTGGGGATGGCTACCGCCGCATGATTGAATCGTCCGCCGCCCAGCGCGGCGGTACGCCCGATGAAGTGGCCGCGGTTGCTGCGCTGCTGATGGGCCCTGAAGGGACCTTCATTACCGGCAGCGACTTCCTGATGGACGGCGGTGTAACCGCGCAATACTGGTACGGCAGCGACCAATAGCCTCAAACGCTGGCAGAGGCGCTTTCACGCTTGCTGGCGCGCCCACTCCCGCACCGCCTCCGCGAACATGCGCAAAGCCATCGGCGGGTGGCGGTTGGCTGGGTAGTAGAGGCAGGCGCCGGCATAGTAAGGGCCCCACTCAGGCAGCAGATGGACCAGGCGCCCGGCACGCAGATGTTCCTCGACCTGAAGCTCGGGCACCCAGGCGATGCCAATGCCCGCCAACGCGGCCTCGGTCATCAGGTTGATGTTGTCCATGGTCATGGGCCCGTCGACGTCGATGCTGGCGGACCGGCCCTGGTGATCGAGGTCCCAGCGAAACAGCGTGCCGCTGGCAAAGCGAAAGCGGATGCATCGATGGGCCTTGAGGTCATGGGGTGCCACAGGCGCGGGGTGCCGGCTGAGGTACTCGGGCGAAGCCACGGCGGCGAACCGAACATCCGGGCCGAAGCGCACCGCGATCATGTCCCGCGGCACATCGTCAAACAGCCGAATGCCCGCATCGAACCCATCGCCAACAATGTCGACCAAGCGGCTATCCGCCACACACTCGATATGGATCTGCGGATTGTCCTTGAGAAACTGCGGCATGACATGGCGGATCAACAGTTTGAAAGAGGATTCGGACGCACTCAGGCGTATCAGCCCCGAGGGGGTGTTGCGCTCTGAGGTGACGTCGTTGACCGCACATTCGAGTTCACCCAGCAACGGCTGCACGCGCAAGAACAGTTGCTCACCGGCTTCGGTCAAGGCGACCGACCGGGTGGTTCGATTGAACAGGCGCAGTTCAAGGCGAGACTCAAGCCCGCGCATGGAATGGCTCAGCGCCGAGGCCGAAACACCCAGCATCCTTGCCGCGCCGCTAAAGCTGCGTTGTTCAGCGATGGCGACAAAAGCGGTTAATTCCGGAAGCCCGGCACGGATCATTAGTGAATCCTCCTCAAGTCCCCATGAAGTGATGGGCTAATTGTTGAATTTGGCACAGGAATTTAAAGTTTACCTATCAACCCTATCCTTGCGAAGGAACGGAAACATGCGGAAACCTCATCGGGACAACCGCGCTATTGAGCGGTCGGGGGACAGCCTGGACAACCGGCCGCAGCCCCTCAAAACCGGCGTCAACGCCTCGGAACGTTAACCGCTCGCTGCAACCCTTCGCTACTCGCCGGCCCCGTTCATGGGCGCCGGCCCTCGTGTTTCATGCCCCTGATTGAGAGAGCCTCACTGACCATGCCCCCCACAGATCGCCCCCTAGACGGAGCACCACCATCGGAAAAGCAGAGCCTCTGGTTTCTGTCGATCCTCAGTGCCTTGATGGCCTTTGCGTCCATTTCAACCGACCTCTATCTCCCTGCCATGCCCGCCATGGCGACGTCGCTGCATGCCGACGCGGGCCAGCTGGAGCTGACGATTTCCAGCTACCTGATCGGCTTCAGCCTTGGGCAGTTGGTATGGGGCCCCATCAGTGATCGATACGGCAGGCGCCTACCGATCGCCCTGGGGTTACTGCTCTTTATCGCCGGGTCCGCCGGCTGCGCACTGTCGAGCACCGCGCCGATGATGATCGGTTGGCGTGCGGTGCAGGCTGCTGGGGCCTGCGCCAGCGTGGTACTGGCTCGGGCGATGATCCGGGATGTGTATGAAGGCCACCGGGCGGCGCAGATGCTGTCTACCCTGATGACCGTGATGGCGATTGCTCCGTTGCTCGGCCCAAGCCTGGGTGGGCTCATGCTCAAGTTCGGTTCCTGGCCATTGATTTTCTGGGCCCTGGCGGCGTTTGGCATGGCGACGGTTATCGCCCTCTACAGCCTCCCCGAGACACTGCCTGCCGAGCGCCGCAATTACGCCCCACTCAGCGGCGCCTTTCGCCGCTACGGGCAATTGCTCAAAGATCGCCGAGTGCTGGGCTACGCCTCTGCCGGTGGTTTTCTCTACGGCGGCATGTATGCCTACATCGCCGGAACCCCCTTTGCCTATATCGACTATTACCACGTCTCCCCGCAAACCTACGGTGTGTTATTCGGCGTGGGCATCGTCGGCATCATGTTGGCCAACCAGATCAACGCCAGGCTGGTTCGCCGGGTCGGCAGCGATCGGCTCATGCGCCTGGGCGCACTATTGGCGGCACTGTCCGGTATCTGCCTGGCCATGGATGCTTGGAGCGAGTTTGGAGGGCTTGCGGGATTGGTCCTGCCCTTGTTCGTGTTCGTCTCGGCGGCGGGCTTGATCGTAGCCAACTCGATCGTCGGGGCGCTGAACAGCTTTCCACATGTCGCCGGTGCAGTATCGGCATTGGTGGGCGCCTTGCAATATGGCACCGGAATCCTGGGTTCAGGCCTGGTGGGGGTGCTCGCAGACGGCAGTCCAAAACCCATGGCAATGGTCATTGCCGTGTTTGGAGTGGCAAGCCTGCTGTGCGCGTTCTGGCTGGTTAAATCGAGCCCGGCAGAGGCCAGCAAACCCCAGCCTGCAGAGCCCTAGGAGGGGGCAGTCGACTGGCGACGACAGCCCCTGGCTCAAACGTCTCAGATCACGTTGCGCCCTTCCACCGGGTAGCCCGGATCGGTGAACCCGTGGGTGGATGCATGGCCCGGCACCACCAGGCTGTCCACCAGTGCTTCGTCATCCGGCCCCAACTCCAGGCCCAGGGCCTGCAGGTAGCTGTCCCAATGGGCCTCGGTGCGCGGGCCTGCGATCGCCGCGCTGACCAACTGATTCTTCAATACCCAGGCGATGGCAAAGGCCACGGACGTGGTGCCGCGATCGGTCGCATGTTGGGCGATGGTCTGCGCGATCTTCAACGACTCGGGGCGCCACTCCGTCTGCTGGATGCGCTTGTCGCCGCGGCCTGCCCGGGTGTCCGCCGGGGGTGGCGCGTCCACGGCGTATTTACCGCTGAGAACACCGCGGGCCAGTGGGCTGTAAGGAACCACCCCGATGCCGTAATGGCCGGCCACTGGCAGTTGTTCGACTTCGGCAATGCGGTTGACGATGTTGTACAGCGGCTGGCTGACGGTCGGCCGCTGGATGGCCAACGAATCGGCGATACGCACCATCTCGGCGATTTTCCAGCCGTGGAAATTCGACACCCCGTAATAGCGGATCTTCCCCTGACGAATCAGGTCGTCGATGGCGCGCAAGCCCTCTTCCATCGGCGCATCGCTCAAGAGGCGGTGGAAATACAGGATGTCGATGTAGTCGGTGCCCAGGCGTTTCAGGCTGGCTTCGACATTCTGCATGATCCATTTGCGCGACTGCCCCTGTTGATTCGGGCCGCATCGGCCGACGACGGATAACCGAACTTGGTCGCCACGACCCAATGGTCCCGCTGAGCCGCGATGGCGCGGCCCACCACGGCTTCGGAGCGTCCTGCGTGGTAGGCATCGGCGGTGTCGATGAAGTTGATGCCAGCGGCCCCCGCCTTGTCGATGATGCGCTTGGCCGTGGCTTCGTCGGTCTCGCCGCCGAACATCATGGCGCCCAGGCACAAAGGCGAGACTTTCAAGGCGCTGCGGCCCAGATAACGGTAATTCATCATTCACCCTCAAAGGCGTTGAACAGGTGAGCTGATCCTAGACCAGCGGGGATTGATGATTAAGGTGCAAAAGAGGGATACGGACATGAGCCAGGCTCATAAATAGCCAATGTCGAGGGACAGAGCCAGGGGCGGGATTGATGAGCCAGGCTCATGACGCCATGCAGGTTATGCCTCTTAATCAATGGATCAGCGTTGCCTACCATGGAGAGGTCTGTTCATTCGTTTCAATTGTTCGAGATATGCAATGAAGACCATCGGTTACGCCGCGCAAACCCCGCAAAGCCCTCTCGCGCCCCTGCGCTTCAATCGCCGCGAGCTGCGCCCCAATGACGTCGCCATGGAAGTGCTCTACTGCGGTGTGTGCCACTCCGATCTGCATACGGCGCGCAACGACTGGGGCTGGACGGTCTACCCTGCCATGCCCGGACACGAGATTGTCGGCCGCGTGACGGCCATCGGCAGCGACGTCAGCCACTACCGGGTCGGTGACGCGGTGGCCGTCGGCTGCATGGTGGATGCCTGCATGACCTGCGACCAGTGCCGCAAAGGCGAAGAGCAACTGTGCCGCGAAGGCAATACCAATACCTACAACGGCAAGGACCGTGTAACGGGCGAAAACACCTTCGGCGGTTACTCCAAGCACCTGGTGGTCCGTGAAGAATTTATCCTGCGCGTCCCCGCAAGCCTGGACCTGGCCAAAGTCGCCCCGCTGCTGTGTGCGGGCATCACCACCTATTCCCCATTGCGCACCTGGAACGTCGTTCCCGGCAGCCGCGTCGGTGTGATCGGCCTCGGCGGCCTGGGCCATATGGCGGTCAAGCTGGCAGTGGGCATGGGGGCCGAGGTGACGGTGATCAGCCGCACGCGGGACAAGGAAGGCGACGCGCTGGCCTTGGGTGCAACACGCCTGCTGCCGTCCAGTGACAACGCGGCCATGGCTGCTGCGGCCTCAAGTTTCGACCTGATTATCGATACGGTGCCGGTCAAGCACCAACTCGATGGCTATGTGTCGCTGCTCGATGTCGACGCCACGCTGGTGATGGTTGGCCAGGTCGGGCCCATGGAAGAACAGAACACCGTGCCGATGATTCTCGGTCGACGGCGCATTGCAGGCTCGCCCATCGGCGGCATTCGGGAAACCCAGGAGATGCTCGACCTGTGCGCCGAGAAGAACATCCTGCCGGAGTGCGAAATGATCCGCATGGACCAGATCAATGAAGCCTTTGAGCGGATGGAGCGCGCCGACGTGCGCTATCGCTTTGTCATCGACATGGGCTCGTTGCCCGCCCCGGAACCAGCCTGACCACTCACCACCGCACCAGGTTCGCGGGTCGAGCGCCAGGCCTGCGAGCACTTCGACTTGGCCATCAGGAACGCTCGATGAAACTGCTCACCGCTACAACCTTCGCCACCCTGCTCTTCTCCGCGGCCGTGGACGCCGACCAGGCTCAGCCGCGCCCGGATCCCAAACCGTCACCCGACGTGCTGGAAGTCACCCCACAGCTTTACCGATACACCACCGACCTGCTGTTCGGCGAAGTATGGAAGCGCGCAGAGCTGCTACCACGGGATCGCAGCCTGATCACCTTGTCGGCCCTGGTCGCCAGCGGCCAGGCCCCGCAACTCACTGGGCACATCAAGCTGGGGCTCGACAATGGCCTCAAACCCAGTGAAATCAGCGCGCTGATCACCCACCTGGCGTTTTACTCCGGGTGGCCGAACGCAATGTCGGCGGCGGGGGTCGCCAAGCAAGTCTTCAATGAGCGAAACATCCCTGCCGACGAGATAGCACCACCCGTCGGCGAGCCCTTGGCCCTCGACCCAGAGAGTGAAGGCAAACGCCGAGCCGCCGTCGAGGTCGGGGTCGGCGGGGTTGCACCGGTGCTGGCGCGCTACACCAATGAAGTGTTGTTCGGTGAACTGTGGCGTCACAGCGACCTCAGCGCCCGCGACCGCAGCCTGGTCACCGTCGCGTCCCTGATCGCCCAGGGCCAGGCGGCACAACTGCCCTTCCACCTCAACCGAGCCATGGATAACGGCCTCAGCCAGGCCCAGGCGGCCGAAGTGGTCACCCATCTGGCCTTCTATGTGGGCTGGCCAAAGGCGATGTCCGCCGTACCCGTGCTCAAGGAAGTCTTCGCGTCACGCGGCTAAGGCTCAGCAGTTCACCGGGCTCTTGCCCCGCGAGAGCGCACCCTGACTGTCAGCCGCTCACTGATGAATGTGCCTCATAAGCCCGTCCCGATTTACTCGGCTAGTTGGAACGGTTGCGACTGGATAAATTGCTTGCCAATCACATTGAACGACCCAGGCAGAGGGCTCAGCCACCCAGCCTTGTCGACTTTTCCCACTGGATTGGAGCGAACAGATGCAGACCCGAACACTAAGCAATGGACTCGAGGTTTCCGCCCTGGGCCTGGGTTGCATGGGCATGAGCGCGGCCTACGGCCCGGCGGCCGACGTCGAAGAGATGATCAAGCTGATCCGTACCGCGCATGAGCAAGGCGTTACGCTGTTCGATACGGCAGAAGCCTATGGCCCATTCGTCAATGAAACCTTGCTGGGCCGCGCCTTGGCGCCCATCAGGGACAAGGTGATCATCGCCACCAAATTCGGCTTTGACATCGACCTGGAAAGCGGCGAACGGCGTGGTGGTACCAACAGCCGTCCGCTACATATCAAGGCGGTAGTGGAGGCCTCCTTGAAACGCCTGCGCACCGAGCGCATTGACCTCCTTTATCAGCACCGTGTCGACCCCGCCGTACCGATCGAGGACGTTGCCGGCACCGTGCAACAACTGATTGCCGAAGGCAAAGTCGGGCACTTTGGGCTGTCTGAAGCCGGTATCCAAACTATCCGCCGCGCCCACGCCGTGCAACCCGTCGCCGCCGTTCAGAGCGAATATTCACTGTTCTGGCGAACCCCGGAGCAGGAACTGTTGCCGGTGCTCGAAGAACTGAAGATTGGCTTTATGCCTTTCAGCCCACTAGGCGCAGGCTTCCTGACCGGGAAGATCGACGAGAACACCACCTTCGACTCAACGGATTTCCGCAACGCTGTCCCCCGTTTCAGCTCCGAAGCCCGCAAGGCCAATGCTGCCTTGGTGGTGGCGATCAAACGCATCGCCGACCGCAAGGGCGCAACGCTGGCGCAAATCGCCCTTGCCTGGTTGCTGGCCCAGAAGCCCTGGATTGTTCCGATTCCGGGCACCACCAAACAGCATCGCCTGGAAGAAAACCTGGCGGCCGTCGAGCTTGAATTGACTCAAGCCGACCTGGTTGAAATCGACTCCGAGGTCTCGAACATCCAGGTCCAGGGCGATCGATTGCCAGCAGCAGCGATGAAAATGGTCGGGCAGTAAGCCTGGCCCTTCGGCTCAACCAATGGACGATCAGCCATGACACAACACACCCCGTATGACATCAGCCGTCGCGGCTTGCTCGCTGCCGCCGCCAGCGTGGCGGCGGTTCCCTTGTTGGCCAGTGCAGCAACCTTTGGGGCGAGCGCAGCACCCAGTATTCCAGCACCCAACGCAGCCCCGCACGCAGCCCAGGTTGTGGGTCGCCGCCGCTTGGGCGCACTGGAGGTTTCATCCCTGGGCCTTGGCGTGCAGAACATGAGCCGCACCTACCAGACCACCCTTCCCAGCCGCCCCGAGATGCTCGCGATCATCCATCGGGCATTCGACCAGGGCGTCACCTTTTTCGACGCCGCTGAAGCCTATGGCCCGCTTGAGGTCGAGCGAATCCTTGGCGAGGGCGTCGCGCCGTTTCGTGACAAGGTGGTGATCGCCACCAAGTTCGGGTGGAACATTGATCCCGAAACAGGAGTGCGCAGCCCCGGCCTCAATAGCCGCCCGGAGCACATCCAGCAAGTGGTGGAGGCCATGCTGAAACGTCTGCGCACGGACCGTATCGATCTGCTCTACCAGCATCGCGTCGATCCCCAGGTGCCCATTGAAGACGTGGCCGGGGCCATCGACGAATTGATCGCCCAGGGCAAGGTGCTGCATTGGGGCCTCAGTGAAATGGGGCTGGGCACCCTTCGTCGCGCCCATGCGGCCAGCCCGGTGACGGCCGTACAAAGCGAATACTCGATGCTCTGGCGGGGGCCGGAAGATGGCGTGCTGTCCACCTGCGAAGAACTGGGCATCGGCTTCGTACCTTGGAGCCCTTTGGGCGTCGGGTTCCTCACGGGAGCCATCGACGCTAAAACGCGCTTTGCAGACGGCGATATCAGGAAGCTGGAAAGCCGCTTCGCCGAGGAAAACCTGCCCGCCAATTTGCAACTCGTTGCCTTGCTGAAGGCCTGGACCAGCCGCAAACAAGCGACGCCGGCCCAGATTGCCCTGGCCTGGCTGATGGCGCAAAAACCCTGGATCGTGCCCATTCCCGGCACCACGCAGATGCCTCACCTGCTGGAGAACATTGGGGCCGCGTCGGTTCAACTGACACCGCAAGAACTCAGCGAACTGAATAGCGCCGTCGCAGGAATCAAGGTCCAGGGCGCCCGCTTGCCGGATACGGTGCTGGCCTACTCCGGCATTGAAGCGCCCAGCAAACCTTGACTGTAAAGAGCGTGCGCTGAGGTCTGCCCGGCCTTGAAAGAGGTGCTCCGGCGTCATCACAACGCTTGAGGGGCGGCCCGGCATCGCCCCTCAAGTCATCAGGTTTCACCTTTAACGGGCGCCGCTACGGTGCCGGAGCGTGCTGAGCAGCAAAAGGCCTTGGCATAGTCTGCGTCGGACACCTGCTCTAGCCATTGAACCGCGTTGCCTTCAAGCAACTCGGCGATTGCGACATGGCTCATGCCATCGCTGGGGGTTGCGCCATGCCAGTGTTTGACCCCGGGCGGTATCCACACCGTGTCGCCCGGACGAATCAGATGGGCGGCCTGGCCGTCCTGCTGCACCAGGCCGACACCAGCCGTCACTATCAGCGTCTGACCCAGGGGATGGGTGTGCCAGGCGCTGCGCGCACCCGGTTCGAAAGTGACTGTACCGCCGCTGACGCGAGCGCCATGGCTGCCCTGGAAGCGACCGTCAACGCGCACCTTGCCGGTGAAGTATTGCGCCGGGCCTGGGGTGGACGGCTGGGAGCCAGCCGGAGAAACCGTCACCCGTGGGTGCACTTCGCCACGAGCACTGAACACCACCAGCATCAGCGTCGCGCCGAGCACTTGCAGCACGCGTGAGTATTGGCGGCGGTGTGCGCTGAGCGCGGGTACGTCAACAGCCGGCATGGGATGTCCTCGAGTGGGGGGGGACGCTAACGGGGGACCCAGCGGTTGAATGTAGCCTTTACGGGTACCTGTGATTAGTCGGTAGAATCCCAATAACCTCATGAACCGGGCTCATCAATGCTTAGGGAAAACGCCAACGACCTGCTTGCCTTTCTCGCCGTCGCCCGAGAGCGCAGTTTCACCAAGGCGGCGGCCAAGCTGGGCGTATCGCAATCGGCCCTGAGCCACACCGTGCGCGGGTTGGAGGCACGCTTGGGGCTGCGCCTGCTGACCCGCACCACACGCAGCGTCTCGCCCACCGAAGCCGGCGAACGGCTGCTGCAAAAGGTCGGCCCGCGGTTCGAGGAAATCGAACACGAATTGACACTGCTCAGTGACCTGCGAGACACCCCCACCGGCAAGATCCGCATCAATGCCATGGACTTCTCGCTGGACCTGGTACTGCGCCCGGTGCTGAAAAAATTCCTCCCGGAATACCCGGACATCTCAGTGGAGGTGTGCTGCGACTACAGCTTTGTCGATATCGCAGCACAAGGCTTCGATGCCGGGGTGCGACTTGGCGAGGACGTCGCCGAAGGCATGATTGCCACGCGAATCGGTCCGGACATCAGCATGTCGGTGGTCGGTTCGCCCGCTTACTTCGCTGACCGTACGCCGCCACAAACACCCCGTGATCTGGTCCAGCACCAATGCAACAACCTGCGTCTGCCCACCAACGGGGGCCTGTACGCCTGGGAGTTCAAAAAAGACAACGAGAGCCTGAACGTCCGTGTCTCGGGGCAAATCATCTACAACGGTATTTATCATTTGCTGGACGCGGCCCTGGACGGTTTTGGCCTGAGTTACCTGCCTTCCGACATCGTCGCGCCGCACCTTGCAGACGGGCGCCTGATCCAAGTGCTGGAAGACTGGAGCCCTTGCTTCCCCGGCTTCCACCTTTATTACCCCAACAGGCGCCAGGCCTCCCCTGCCTTCGCCCTGTTGCTGGAAGCGTTACGTTACCGAGGCTAAGGCAAGGTCTACTGCGCCGCAGCAGTCTCGGCCTGGGCGACGCGCACCTGATCCCCCGAACGCAATCCATCCGGCGGATTGGCAATGACCTGATCGGACGGGCCGACGCCATCGGCGAGTTCGAGGTAGGTGCCGTGGTCGCGGGTCACCGTGACCTGCTTGAGCTGCACCCTCCCATCACCATCGACCGTCGCCACCTGCACCCCCTGCTTGCCAACGATCAGCGCGCTGGGGGGAAGGCTCAGAGTGCTGGGGGCCAGCGTGCCCTCGAACTGCACGGTGGCAAAGGAACCGGGCAACAGCTCTCCACCATGGTTTTCCACGCTGAGTTGCACACGCATGGCGCCCGAACCCACATCCACCGCTTGAGACAAGGATTGCACGGTGGCATCGAAGGTTTTTCCCGGGTGCTCGGGCACGCTGAGCCTGGCGCGACTGCCGGTTTTTACCCAGGCCAGTTGGCGCTGGGGAACGCTGACATACACCCGCAAGCGACTCACATCAGAGACCACGAACAACTCGCTTCCGGCGGTCATGCCGACATTGATCAAGGCGCCGACGTCGGTATTACGGGCCGTCACTACGCCGTCAAACGGCGCCACGATGCGGGTGTAGCCCTGCAGCGCCTGCAGCCGATCCACATTGGCTTGAGCCTCGTTCACCCGAGAGCGCTTGGTGGCGAGATCACCGCGCCGCTCCTCGACTTCCTGGAGCGACACGGCTTCACTTTCACGCAACTGCTCCCAGCGTTTGGCCGTGGTGCCGGCCAGCGCCGTTTCACTGCGGGAGGTGGCCAACTCTGCACGGGCCTGGCGCAGTTGCTGGTCCAGGTCCGGGGCATCGATCTCGGCCAACAGCTGTCCCGCCTTGACCGGCGCCCCGATGTCCTGGTCCCAGCGTTTCAGGTAACCGCTGACCCGTGCGTACAGCGGCGCCCGCGACCAGGCTTCGATACGCCCGGGCAGTTGCAGGGACGCAGGCGTCACCAGGCTGGGCTGGACCAGCGCGACCGTAGCGACGCGTTTGCGCTGGGCGATCTGCTCCAACTGGTCCGCTTGCGAGTGTCGGCTCAGGGTGCCGGCGACGATGATCACACCCGCCGTCGCCAGGGCCCCGAGAATAAACAGGACGCGACCATTCGCGCTGAAGGCTTTCACAGGCATATCAGAGGGCTCCAGGAACAAGGTGCTGCTTGGGTTCAGTACGGAAATCATTGCGGTGCGCCAGGCTGAAAAGCACCGGGACAAACAACAGGGTCGCGACAGTGGCGAACAGCAGGCCGCCGATCACGGCGCGGCCCAGAGGGGCGTTCTGCTCGCCCCCCTCGCCCATGCCCAAGGCCATGGGCAGCATGCCGAGGATCATTGCCAATGCGGTCATCAGCACTGGCCGCAGGCGCGCGATGCCGGCCTCGAGCGCGGCGGCGCTGGCATCACCCAGTGCCTGCAGGCGCTCACGGGCAAAACTGATCACCAGCACACTGTTGGCAGTGGCCACGCCCATGCACATGATCGCCCCGGTCAACGCTGGCACCGATAACGTGGTGCCGGTGGCGAAGAGCATCCAGACGATTCCCGCAAGGGCAGCGGACAGGCCGGAAACGATCACCGCCGGGTCGACCCAGGATTGAAAGTTGACCACGATCAACAGGTAGATCAGCACCACGGCGCCGAGCAGGCCGTACAGCAGGCCGGAAAACGCCCGCTCCATGGTTTGCACCTGGCCCATCAGGTGGACCGTGCTGCCACGCGGCAACTCATCGGCCATTTGCCCGATGATCTGGCGGATATCTTTAGCCACGGCGCCCAGGTCACGGTCTTGGGTGGCCGCATGGACCTGCACCATCGGCTGGACGTTGTATTGGCTGACCATGCCGCTGCCGGTGGTGCGCTCAAAGTCCGCCACCGCGCCGAGCGTCGTCACGTTCACGCTGCTGCCGTTGCCGACCGGCAGGTTGGCCAGCGCCGACAAGGAGTCCAGCTTTGACTGCGGCGTCTGCAGCACGATCGGATAGCTCACGCCATTGGCGGGGTTGAGCCAGTAAGTGGGGGCCACCTGGCTGCTGCCCGCAAGGTTGACGACCAGGCTATTGGTGACATCGCGGGTGGTTAAATTGAGCAACTGGGCCTGGGTGCGGTCGAGGTCGACATTGAACACCGGCGCCCTGTTCGATTGCAGGATCCGTGCATCGGCCAGGCCCGGCACCGTGCGCAGGCGCTTGAGCAACTGCTGTGCGTAGGCGAAGTTGGCTTCGACGTTGTTGCCGCGCACCTGGATATCAATGGGCGCCGGGGCACCGAAGTTGAGAATCTGGCTGACGATGTCCGCCGGAGGAAAGGAAAAGGTGCTGTCCGGGAAGCGCTCAGGCAACAACTCACGCAGCTTCTTTACGTAGTCGGCGGTGGGCTGGTGGCCGGCGCGCAGGGCGATTTGAAAGTCGCCATCCTGGGACCCCATAACCCCAGTGTTGTTGTAGGTCAGGTTGATGTTGCTGGGTGGCAGGCCGATGTTGTCGACCAGGGTGGTGATCTCCTCGGCAGGAATGATGCTGCGTATTGCCTCCTCTATCTGCGCAAAGCGCGAGGCGGTCTCTTCCACGCGAGTGCCCACCGGCACCCGCACATGCATCAGCACCTGTCCGGAATCCACCGAGGGGAAAAAGTTACTGCCAATAAAGGGCACCAGCCCGAACGACAGCATCACCACCGCCATAAAACCCGCAAGGAAGACTTTGCGCCGGCGCAATGCGCCTTCGAGCACCTGCTGATAGCGCTGGCGCAAGCGCTCGAAACGGAGCTCGAAGCCCTTCTGCAGGCGCACCAACGGGTTGCGTGAGGTCGCTTGCGGCGCGCTGTGCAGGGAGTGCGGCTGCAGCAGGTACTTGGCCAGGGTCGGTACCAGCGTCCTCGACAAGATGAAGGAACAGATCATGGCAAAGATCACCGCTTCGGCCATGGGCACGAACAGATAGCGCGAAACACCTTCGAGAAAGAACATCGGAACGAACGCAATACAGATGCACAGCAACGACACGAACGCCGGGGTGACGATCTGGCGGGCGCCATCCACGATCGCAGTCTCGACGTCCTTGCCCTGCTCCAGGTGCCAATTGACGTTCTCGATGGTCACCGTGGCATCGTCCACCAGGATGCCGATGGCCAATGCCAGGCCCCCCAGGGTCATGAGGTTGAGGGTTTCACCCAAGGCCGCGAGGATGATCAACGAGCCCAGGATCGCCAGCGGAATCGACACCGCAATGATCACGGTCGACCGCCAACTGCCGAGGAACAGCAGGATCATCACGCTGGTCAGCGCAGCCGCAATCGCGCCCTCCAGCACCACACCCTTGATCGCCGCCCGGACGAACAGTGATTGGTCGTTGATCGGCTGCACCTTCAGCGCTTCGGGCCAACCCGGCTTGAGGGCTTCGATCTGCGCCCGAATGCCATCGACAATGGCCAGCGTCGAGGCGGACCCGTTCTTGAGCACCGACATCAAAACCGAACGGCTGCCGTCAACGTGGACAATGTTGGTTTGCGGCGCATTGCCGTCATGCACATCGGCGACGTCACGGAGATAGACCGTGCTGCCGTTCACCACTTTGACCGGGATCAGTCCCAGCTCGTCAATCGCTGAAGGCGCCCCATTGAGCTGCAAGGTGTACTCCAGCTCGCCGATCTTTTGGGTGCCAATCGGCACCAGGATATTGTGCGCCGCCAGGGCTGCGGAAACATCCTGGGCCGAGAGCCCCCGGGCCTGCAGCGCCTCCGGGTTGACGTCGATCTGCACCTGGCGCTGCTTGCCACCGTAAGGCAGGGGCATCACCACGCCGGGCACGGTAATCAGGGGCGTGCGCACGGTGTTCATGCCCAGGTCGAAGAGCTGCTGTTCCGACAAACCCTCCCCCGACAGCGCCAGTTGCAGGATCGGCACCGTGGCGGCGTTGTAATTGAGGATCACCGGCGGCTGGATACCCGCCGGCATCTGCCGCAACGCGACTTGCGAGGCCGCGGTGATCTGCGCGTTGGCCACCGCAATGTCGACACCGGGCTGGAAGAAGATCTTGACCACCCCCACGCCCGGATAAGTGTTGGACTCGATGTGCTCGATGTCATTGACCGACGCGGTGAGCAAGCGCTGGAAAACCGTGGAGATGCGCCCCGCCATCTGGTCCGGTGGCAGCCCGGTGTACTGCCAGGCCACGGCAATCACCGGGATTCGAATGTCCGGAAAAATGTCAGTCGGTGTGCGCGAGGCCGTTAAGGGGCCGACGATCAAGACGAGCAATGCCATCACGACAAAAGTATAGGGGCGGCGCAAGGCCAGCATCACGGTCCGTATCAGCACTGATGGCTCCGGTCACTTGATCGACAAAAGTTGAATTCGCTTCAGCGCTTCGACTGGGCGTGCCCCAAGGCAACGTCGATGTGCATGAAGGCGGGGGTGAGGGGGTCAATTGCCTTGAGCGGTGGCCGTCAGGGCAACAAAGCTGCCAAAACTCAGGCTTGCGCCCGCTTCGATCAGGCAGTTGAGCAACTGCGCCATCGGCACGCTCTCAAAGGATTCGGTCATTCGAGCTTCGCTGTCCCAGTAGCCGGTCAGCCACCAAAGACCGGCCTCTCGCGTGCTTCGGCTCAGGGTGTAATCGAGGCATCCAGGCGCCTCTTGAAGCCTTCCGGTGCATGCCTCGATGCTCTCCGTAAACGTCGAATCAAGGGCCTCGAAGAGACGTATTTCAATGGTGTTGACGCATTCGATCGCCATCGGCGGATCCTGCTGAAATTGGCTTAGCGCGAATCTAGCGATGGCCCGACAAGGCGACTACGGCACTCAGTCAACATACGCATATGAGCGCTGCTCATGAATAGGCGCAAAGCCACGTAGCCAGTGGCATGGGCGCCGAGCGTCCGAAGGAACGATACAATTTGAAATCATTGCCAACGGCGCCCCCAGGCAGATCGGCACGCCTTATAAGGGACAGCCCCCCTGCCCCGACCCCGCTTGGTCGGGGCGCTATAGCCTTTAACGTTGTCGCCGATAGTCACTGGGGGAAAAGCCGGTGTCTTTGCGGAAAATACGCGAGAAGTGGCTGGGGTTGGTGTAACCAACCTCGTTCGCCAAGGTCACCACCGTCATTTCGGTTTCCCTTAGCAAGCGACGCGCCTCGCTCATTCTCAGCTTGATTTGAAACTGCGAGGGTGGAAGGCCGACGGCGCGTTTGAACAGCCTGTTGAAGTGGTACTCGCTCATGCCCGCTTGCTCTGCCAGGGCTCCCAGGCTGAACTCCTGCGCCAGGTTCTCGGCCATCCAGCGGGTGATACGGCGTAGTTTGAAGGCCGGAAGCGACGGCGCCGTTTTGCATGAGCCCGGATCGAGTTCGACATAGTGACGGGCCAGGTGCACGCAAACGGCCTGGGCCAGGCCCTGGGTGAACAGAGCGCTGGCGTCGTCGCGTTCTGCCTCACTGCGCAAGCACTGGAGCAGGTGGACCAGCGCCAAGTCTTCAGCGGCAGACACATCCTGAAGTATGGCAAAGGCGGCGTTGGCACCATGGATGTCCCGAAGCGCCTGTTCAAACAACGCCAGATCCAGTAGCACCATCACCACTTCCAGCGGCACCTCGCTTAAGCGCCTCCAGCCAAACTCATAAGGCGCGCCGGCGGCAGTCACAAACAGCGAGCCCGGTTTTATCCGGCTGGTCAGCCATGGGCCATCATCATCGCGTTTTTGGGTTTGCGCTTCACCGGCGGTTACCCAGACGATGAGCGGCTCTGCCACGGTCGGCATCTCGAAGGTCGCCGCGGCATCGGCAAGGGAAAAAACGGACAGCCGCACCTGTCTCCAGGCCGGGCCGCTGGTGGTTCTGGTTTTTTGGCCTGCCGGGTAAGAGTCGAGGCTCTCTACCGACGTCATCTCGGGAACAGACGTGACCTTCAAGGGAACTCTCCTGGTGGACCACGCCGTTGATACCGTCGCAGTGCTGGGCGCGCGCCGTGCAGATCCTGGCACCCAAGATAAAAGCAAAATCGCAACAGGCCCCGCAAACCTGAGGTAGAGCAGCAGGCCTTGCCCGCACAAAATCAGCGCCGTCAGATATTACCGCAACCTAAAAAGGTGGAAAGAATGATCAAGCGCAAGTTGGGCAACAGCGGCCTTGAAGTGTCTGCTCTGGGCATGGGCGTGATGAACCTGAGCTTCGGCACCGGGAACGCTGTGGAACAGAGTCAGGGCATCAAAGTCATCCACGCGGCCATCGAACGAGGCATCAACTTCTTTGACACCGCCCAGGCCTATGGGCCCTACACCAATGAAATCCTGTTGGGCGAGGCCCTGGTCCAGCGGCGCCAGGACGTGGTGGTTGCCACCAAGTTCGGCTTCAAGCTGGAAAACGGTGTAACCGTAGGCACCGACAGTCGGCCAGAGACCATCCGCACCGTGGCCGAAGCCTCGCTAAAGAGCCTTAAAACGGACTACATCGACTTGTTCTATCAGCACCGGGTTGACCCCAATGTACCGATTGAAGACGTCGCCGGGACGCTGAAAGACCTGATCGCTGAAGGCAAGGTTCGGCATTACGGGCTGTCCGAAGCCGGGGCCTCGACGATCCGCCGAGCCCATGCGGTGCATCCCGTCGCGGCCGTGCAAAACCAATACTCCATCTGGACACGAGAGCCCGAAAAAGACGTCATCCCTGTCTGCGAGGCACTCGGTATCGGGCTTGTGCCCTGGGGCCCTCTGGGAACCGGATTCCTCACGGGCACCATCGATGCCAACACCACCTTCGACAGCACGACCGACCTGCGGGCCAATTTCCCTCGGTTCACGCAAGCGGCGATGCAGGCAAACATGCCCGTGGTCGACATGCTGCGCGCCATGGCCGCGAAGAAAAACGCCACGCCGGTGCAGATTGCCCTGGCCTGGCTGCTGGCGCAAAAACCCTGGATCGTGCCCATTCCCGGCATGGATAAAGTCGAATACCTCGATGACAACATTAAGTCTGTGCAACTCCACCTGACCCAGGTTGACCTGCGGGAAATCGACGAACAACTGTCGAAAATCAACATTCAGGGTGGGCGATTGGATGACGGCTTGCTGTCCATGTCCGAGTAAGGATTGCCGGCCCCTCCAGCCATCACCTTGAGCAACAATACGGCCCTGTTCGTACGTGCTATCTGCCAGAGCCCCATGCACCGTTTGCATGGGGTTCCAGAGCATCGCCAGGGGCTTACGGCGTCGGCTGGTCGCTGCGGCTCACTACGGCGCCTATTGAATGCGGTAACCACGACTGGCCCGCTAAGCCCACTAAAAGTCTCCCCTCTGAAAGCTCACTCATTCACCTCCACACGCTTGGCACTGCCCAGCGACCAACCGAAGTTCATGCCGGCCGCCGCCAACAGGATGGCGCTCGCGCCCACCATTTGCAGAACGCCGAGTGGGTGGGCGAACGCCAGCCAATCCACCAGGATGGCAACGATCGGATAGATGAACGACAGCGCCCCTACCAGTGCCGTGGGGATTTTCTGGATGGCGCTGTACAGCAGGGTCGACATCAGCCCGGTGTGCACCACGCCGATAATGATCAGGTAAGTCCAGGCCTCTGTGCGGGACCCGACCGCCGAGAAGTCCACAAAAGGCGCCAGGACCAGAACCCCCACCAGCATTTGGATCAGCACGATCAGGTGCGCAGGCAGCTCCTTGAGACGCTTGGTTATCGCTGCCGCCAGCGCATAGAAAAAGGCCGACGCCAAGGCCAGGCCGACCCCCAACAAGTAATCGGAACCGTTAGCCTGCCCACTGCCCTTGGCCGACACGATCAACAGCAGGCCGGAGAAAGCCAGCAGCAACCAACCCACCTTGACCGCGCTCAAGCGCTCGGCGAAAAACAGTACGCCCAGGCCGACCAGCATAAAGGGCTGGACGTGGTAGACCACAGTGGCGATGGCAATCGTGGAATGGCGGTAGGCACTGAACAGCAGCACCCAGTTGAGGATCAACGCGACCCCGCCCAGGCAGGCCAACAGGAGTTGCCGGGGGCTGATCAACGAGCGACGCAGCACGCCGAGTGCCAGGCATGCCACCAGCATCGCCATGGCGCCAAACACGCAGCGCCAGAACACCACCGCCTCCGGGCTCTGGCCCGACATAACGACGAACCAGCCCACCGTGCCAGAGATCACCATGGCCGAAATCATTTCCACTGTCCCACGGGTTTGCGGCTGCATCAGGTACGGCTTCCTTGCGGCTGGCATTGCCCTGACCGCCGCCCTCTTTCGTTGGCTGGCACCGGGCAACACGAATTTTATAATGAACAATTAGTCACTATACTGAACACGCCGTATCAGAGCGTCAACCCAGAATCGGATGACTTAACAAACAAATGACCGATATAACGAACAACCAGGCAAGCAACAACCCCAGCCGAATTGACCTGCTGGCCCTGTCGATCAAGCACGAGCGCCTGTCAGCCGGGCTTTCGTTGACTGAATTGGCGAAACGCGCCGGGGTGGCGAAATCAACCTTGTCCCAGTTGGAGTCGGGGATCGGTAATCCCAGTATCGAAACCTTGTGGTCGCTGGCCACCGCCATGGGCTTGCAGGTCACTCGGTTCTTCGAGCAACCCCAGCAGCCCCTGCGGGTGATCCGCGCCAACGAAGGCCTGACCCGCTATTCCGAAACCGCCCGTTATGCCGCGACGCTGCTTGCGGACTGCCCGGTTGGGATCCAGCGCGATATTTACCGACTCAAGGTGCAGCCCGGCGAAGTACGCCTGTCTCAGCCCCACCCACCCGGCACGGTGGAGCACGTGGTGCTGTGCACCGGCAGCGCCCATATCGGCCCGGCCAGCGGGCCTGTGCTGCTGCACGCGGGCGACTACATCAGCTACCTGGCGAACGTGCCCCACGTGTTCGAGGCCCTTGAGGCAGACACCACGGCGGTGATGGTGATCGAGCATTCCTGAGCGGATCGAGCACCGCCCTCCCCTGACATCACTGACCCGACAACGGCAACAGCGCCCTTACTTCGCTGGGTGTCTGGCGGTAATGGGCCTTGAACGCCCTGGCAAAGTGAGCCTGGCTGGTGAAGCCATGGCGGTAGGCGATTTCGCCGATATCCAGGCCCAGGCCCCGTGGGCTGCTCAGCAGGTCATGGGCCTGTTGCAGGCGTTTTTCCAGGATAAAGCGGCTGGGCTGGGTATCTTCCAGGGCGAACAGACGGCTCAGGTGCCGAGGTGAAATCCCGGTTTGCGCGGCCACCCGCTCGCAGCTCAGGTCCGGGTCGGCCAACTGCTCGTTGATGCACTGCTTGGCCGCCAACAGGTAAGAGGCGCTCAAGGCATTGATCCGTCGCTCGCCCACCTGCCCAGCGATCAGGCTGCCCAACAGCTCGAACGACTGGTTTTGATAACACTCCGCGTCCTGGCTCAACGGCTGCTGGAAAAACCCACGGGTGCGCTCGCCCAGTGTGCGCAGCAACAAACGCTGCACACCGCTTTGCCCACCAATCTTCAACGGACGATCGAAACGCTTGAGGCAGCGCTCGGCGAACAACGCCTGGGGAATGTCGAAAATGAACTGGCGCATCGGCCCGGAGAAACCGAACAGGTAAGGCTTGTCGGTGCGGTAGACAATCACCTCGCCGGGCTCGAGCAACTGGCAGCCGCCATCCTGATAGAAAAACGAAGCGCTGCCGGTGACAAAGGACACGAACACCGACTCCTTGGGCACCGTGCGGATCATCGAGCTGTCCCGCTCGACCACGTGCTCGTTACCCTGGATATGCGCCAGGCGCATGCCCTCCAGTTGCAGGTTGTCCTGGCTGGCAGCAAAACCGCTTTCACAAAATGAGCTGCATTTGAGGCCGACCAGCGTGGAGGCGTTGTAGTCCTCCCAGAAGGCCAGCCGTTGATCCGGGGCGATGCTTTGGGTGCAGGCATGCCGGGTTTCAAGCAAGGCGCATGGAGACATTTTTATTCTTCTCATGGGCTGGAAGTTCCCGGTCAGCAAGGCCCTGACCGGGTACCGAGGCCGCGCCACAGGGCGGCCGGAGCGATTCATTAACATATGAATATTAGGCCCTGTCAACTTGAAACGTTGCCGCTCCGGGCCGCTCGTCTGGGTAAGAATCGTGCCAGACGCCTGTAGAAAAAACCTCGTCCGATCCAGTCAACAATCCCGTCCGATTCGATAAAACCCCGCCCCCTCGCCACGCCTAAAGTCGCCTCGACTCCCCCCACAACAAAGAGGCCGACCATGCCCGAAGCCCCCCGCCGTGAATTCTGGAAAGACCTGCAACCTATCGCCAACTGCTTCAAGCCGGACGCCAAGCCCGAGGTCTACCTGCCCAATGCCGCCAGCGACGACCTGAAGCTGTACGTGCCCTTCACCGACACCGTGTCCTCGCGGCCGCTGTGGATCTCGCCCAGCGAGAACCGCTGGTGCGACATCTTGATGGCCAGCAGCGCCGGACTGGTGAACCGGCATTACCACCCCCACGAAGTGTTCGCCTACACCCTGTCCGGCAAGTGGGGCTACCTGGAGCATGACTGGACCGCCACCGCCGGCGACTTCGTCTACGAGACCCCGGGCGAAGGCCACACCCTGGTGGCCTACGAGCACGAGCAACCGATGCGCGCGTTTTTCATCGTCAAGGGCCCGCTGATCTGGCTCGACGAGCAAGGCGAGCCGGAGGGTTATTTCGACGTGCATTCCTACATCGCCCTGTGCCGCGCGCACTACGAAAAGGTCGGCCTCGGTGCGGCCTACATCGACACCCTGTTTCGCTGAGTTTGCGACTTTCACCTGCCCCTCTCGCGGAGAACGACCATGGCTTACAACAACAATAAAGCCGGTTACGAGAACATCCTGCTGGGCGTGCTGTTCCTGACGTTCGGCTTCGTCTTTTTCGATCGCCTGGCCCTGTCCTTCCTGTTTCCGTTCATGGCTGACGAGCTGCAACTGAGCAACAGCCACCTGGGCATGCTGTCGTCGGTCCTGGCCCTGGCCTGGGCAGTGTCCGGTGCGCTGGTCGGGGCCTGGTCGGACCGGCGCGGCAAACGCAAGCCGCTGCTGATCATCGCGGTGATCCTGTTTTCCCTGTGCTCGGCGCTGTCGGGGCTGGTCACCGGGTTTCTCAGCCTGCTGCTGTTCCGCGGCATCATGGGCCTGGCCGAAGGGCCGATCCTGCCGCTCTCCCAATCCTTGATGGTGGAAGCCTCATCGCCCCATCGCCGAGGCCTGAACATGGGCTTGCTGCAAGGGTCGGCGGCCGGGCTGCTGGGGGCGGTGATCGGGCCGCCGGTGTTGATCGCCCTGGCCGAAGCCTATGGTTGGCGCCACGCCTTTATCGTCTCGCTGATCCCCGGGCTGCTGATTGCCCTGCTGATCTGGCGCTATGTGCGTAACGATGCACCGCTGGCCCCCGCCACCACTGACCGCAGCCAACCCCCAGTGAATCGCCTGGCGCTGCTAAAGAGCCGCAACATCGTGCTCTGCACCCTAATCAGCTGCGTGTTCCTCACCTGGTTCGTGATCCTGATCTCTTTCACCCCGACCTTTCTGGTCAAGGTCCGCGGTTACAGCCCGGCGAGCATGGGCACGGTGATGAGTTGCCTGGGCGGCGCCTGGGTGCTGTGGGGCTTCGGCGTGGCGACGATCTCCGACCGCTTCGGCCGGCGTCCGACCCTGGTGCTGTTTTCGCTGATTGCCGCCTGCTGCCCGATCGCCCTGCTCTACGCCGACAGCCCGATGCTGATGGGCGCGCTGATGCTGCTGACCTATACGGGCCTGGGCTGCTTCACCCTGTTTATGGCGACCATTCCCGCGGAGACCGTGCCCCGGGAAGTCATGGCCACCGCCCTGGGCATGATCATGGGCATCGGCGAACTGGTGGGCGGCTTTGTCTCGCCGACCATCGCCGGGTTTGCCGCCGACCGCTTCGGCCTGTCCATCGTCATGTGGATCGCCTGCGGCGGCGCCTTGCTGGCCGCGCTGCTGGCCCTGTTCCTCAAGGAAACCGCCCCGGCAGTACTCGCTCGTGGCCGCCGTGCCGAACCCTCCGCGTCTTGCGCCCTGCAAGGAAACCAGCCATGAAAGCACTGCGTTGGCATGCCGCCCGCGACCTGCGCCTGACCGATCTGCAACTGCCGGAGCCCGGCCCGGGCGAGGTGTTGCTTCAGGTTGCCTATTGCGGCATCTGTGGCAGCGACCTGCACGAATACGCCGACGGCCCGCACTCGATTCCGCAACAGGTGGCGCACCCGCTGTCCGGTTGCCGTGCGCCCCTGACCCTCGGCCATGAATTCTGTGGCCAGGTCCTGGCCCTGGGCCCAGGCGTCGACCAGGTGCAGGTGGGCAGCCGGGTGGCGGTAGAGCCCGAGTATCGCTGCGGCGATTGCCAGTACTGCCGAGCCGGCCAGTACAACCTCTGCCAGTCCATGGGTTTTATCGGCCTGATGGGCGATGGCGGTTTCGCCGAGCAGGTGCTGGTGCCGGCCTACATGCTGCACCTGCTGCCGGACTCGGTGAGCTTCAAGCAGGCCGCGGTGCTGGAACCGGCGGCAGTGGCCTTTCACGCGCTGAACCAAAGCAGCCTCAAGGCCGGTGACAGTTGCGTGGTGTTCGGCCTCGGCCCTATCGGCCTGCTGTTGATCCTGTTGGCACGCCTGCGCGGCGTGGAACGGATCTACGCCGTGGACATCAGCCCGGAACGGCGGCAACTGGCCCGCGACTTCGGCGCCCTGGAGGTGCTCGATGGCCATGCCGAAGACCTGCCGCAACGCCTGCATCACCTCAGCGGCGGCGGCTTCGACACCGCCTTCGAAGCCGCTGGCAGCCAGTCGACCCTGAGCCTCGCCCTGCAGGCACTGCGCAAGGGCGGCGAGGTGGTGCTGGTGGGGTTGATGGGCCAGGTCAGCATCGACGCTTTCCACCTGGTCAACAACGAACTGCGCCTGCTCGGCAGCGTGGGCTATCGCCATGCCTATCCGCCCCTGATCGAACTGCTGGCCAGCGGCCAACTCGACCTGACGCGCGTCATCACCCGCTGCGTCACCCTTGACCAAGCCGTAGCGCAGGGCTTCGAAGCGCTGTTGCAGGACAAAAGCCAGATCAAGGTGATTGTGGGTGGGGAGCGCTGAGCCTCAAGCGTTGAGCTTCAAGCCTCAAGCTCGCCACTTGAGGCTTGAAGCTCGCAACTACCACCGACCCAACAACAATAAAAACGAGTAACGCCCATGAACACCCTTCCCCTGCTGTGCCCGCTGCTTGCAGCGCTTGTGTTCACTCCGCTGTGCCAGGCCGATGTACCGAGCCGTGAAGGCCCGTTAGCCGGGCTCGGTGAGCAATTGGCCGCTTACGGCATTCAACCCCATGTGCAGTTCTGGAACCTGTCGATGAAGAATTTCGACACCGGGCCGCGGGAGCACAGCGTCGGCAACAGCGGCGACCTGTTCGTCGGCGCCGATGTCGACCTGAACACCCTCGCTGGCCTCGAAGGCGCGAGTGTTCATTTCGAGGAAACCCTGTTCATCCTCGACACCGCCACCGGTCAGCCGACTTCACGTAACTGGCAAGGCGCCGCCGGCAGTTATTTTGCCGGGGCGCCGATCCACAACGACATCACCAGCAACCAACTGAGCCTGCTGACCTACCAGCAGACCTGGCTCGACGGCCAGCTCGACATGAGCCTGGGGCGCACCAATGCCCGGCGCTATTTCTATATCTACAACTGCGAAACGGTGGTCACCTGCAACGACCCGATCATTGATTCGTCCACCGGCATCCTGCCGCCGCCCTATGGCAGTTGGGGCGGCTACCTGAAGTACCAGCCGACACCCGGTTTCTATGTGCACGCCGGTGCCTTCGAGTCGAACCCGGCGGACTACCTGAAAAAGCGCAAGGGCCTGGACTTCAGCACCGACGACGCCAGCGGCACCAGCCTGCTGCTGGGCATCGGCAGCAAGAATGACGGGGCCTACAGCGCCCACTACGAACTCAACGGCTACTACAACACCGCCAACCAGCAAGACCCGCTGACCGGCGCCAGCGAGCACGGCACCCACGGTGCCTTCTTCAAGTTCCAGCAAGGCTTCTGGCGGGCCGACGGCGGCCGGGGCACCGCCCCCCAGGCGCTGTTGGCATTTGGTTCGCTGTCGGTGGCCGCCGATGACAAACAGCCCTTCAGCCATTTCGCCGAGGCCGGCCTGACCTACCTCGCGCCCTTCGACCGCCCCCAGGACAAGCTCAACCTCAAGGCCAGTTACCTGCGCATCAACGACCACCAGTTGCGCTTCCAGCAACAGGCACGGATCGCCAACGGCGGCGACACCCGCCTGGGCGAGCGCAATGTCTACGCCATCGAGGCCAACGGCCACTTCGCCCTGACTCGGCACCTGGCGCTGGAGCCCAGCGTCCAGTACCTGATCAACCCGGACAACTTCTACAACCCAGAAGCTCGCGAGCTGAGCGGCAACGGCTTTGTCGTCGGCCTGCAAGTCATGTTCGACGTCGGCGCGGCCCTGGGCCTGTAAACCTGCTTCCTACTGCCAACGAGGTATCTACCATGACTGATTCTGCGCCACGTTCATTCGACTACATCGTGGTCGGTGCCGGCTCGGCCGGTTGCGTGCTGGCCAATCGTCTGTCGGCCGATCCGCAGACCAGCGTCTGCCTGATCGAGGCCGGCCCCAGCGACCGCAGCCTGTTTCCTGGCGCCTATGTGCGCACCCCGGCGGGCATCATCCGCCTGATCGCCAACCCGAAGTGGAACTGGATGCATCAGTTCAGTGCCCAGGCGGAGAGCGGCAACCGCCCGATCCCCTGCCCCCGCGGCCGGCTCTGGGGCGGCTCCAGCGCCATCAACGGGATGATTTACATCCGCGGCCACCGCAACGACTACGACCGCTGGGCGGCGGCCGGCAACCCGGGCTGGAGCTACGACGAACTGCTGCCGTACTTCCTGCGCTCGGAACACTTCGAGCCCGGCGCCTCACCCTGGCATGGGCAAGGCGGCGAACTCAACGTCGCCGCGCAGCGCAGCCCCAGCCCGATCAACCCGGTGTTCTATCAGGCCGCCAAGGAACTGGGCTGGCACTACAACCCGGACTTCAACGGCGAGGAACAGGAAGGCTACGGCCCCTTTCACGTCACCCAGATCAACGGTGAACGCTGCAGCGCCGCGCGGGCCTTCCTGCACCCGGTGCTGTCGCGTCCCAACCTCTGCGTCTTGAGCTCGACCCTGACCCACCGCGTGCTGCTGGACGGCGATCGTGCCTGCGGCGTCGAGGTCAGCCAGGAGGGCACCGTGTTCCAGTTACAGGCCCGACGCGAAGTGATCCTCAGCGCTGGCGCCATCAACTCACCGCAAATACTGCTGCTCTCCGGCATCGGTGCCGCCGCCGAACTGCAGCGCCATGGCATCGCCCAGCGCCACGAACTGCCGGGGGTCGGCCACAACCTGCAAGACCATCAAGACGTAGTGCTGATGTACCGCTGCGACAGCGAGCTGACCTACGGTGTGTCGGCCAAAGGCCTGCTCCCCCTGGCCCGCTCGCCCTGGCAATACCTGAGCCGACGCCGCGGCCCCATGACCTCCAACACCGTGGAATCCGGCGCTTTTCTGCGCCTGCAACCCGAGGATGCCGCGCCGGAACTGGGCCTGATCGTCGCCCCGGCGCTGAAGAACCAGCCACAGCGTCTGGTGCCATTCGGCCATGGCGTCAGCCTGCACATCGCCGTGATGCACCCGCAAAGTCGCGGCCAGGTCCGGCTGCACTCCGCCGATCCCCGTGACAAGCCCGTCATCGACAGTCACTTCCTCAGCCACCCGGAGGACCTGCGCAAACTGGTAGAAGGCGTGCGCCTGGTGCGCAAGCTGACGACGAGCAAGGCATTCGCCCAGCGCCTCAAGGGCGAATTGATACCCGGCCCCCAGGTCGAGAGCCAGGCGCAGATCGAACAATGGGTCCGCGACAACCTCGGCACCGTGTTCCACCCCGTCGGCACCTGCAAAATGGGCCACGACGCGCTGGCGGTGGTCGACGACCAACTGCGGGTCCACGGCCTGCAAGGCCTGCGCGTGGCCGACGCCTCGATCATGCCCAGCCTGACCACCGGCAACACCAACGCCGCAGCCATCATGATCGGCGAAAAAGCCGCGGACCTGGTGCTGGGTAAAACACCGCCCACCACTCGCCCACTCGCTCGTCTAGAGCAACAGGTGCCTTCGTTGGCTGTGGGGTAAAAAGCGCAGGTGCTCGTCAGGGGTGGGTCTTGGGGTCAGTGAATTTGGTGCGCCCGATAGGGCGCATCAAACCGACAGCCAGGGTGTTGGGCGACGGCAAATCTACGCGACCGAGGCCATGGCCTCGGCGGGGCCTACGGCAGGATCTAATCGTGTTCGTGCCCGATGTTATCGACCGGAATGATCTGCACATTGCCATGCCGGACGCCGCGCTCAGCCATGACATGTTGCGCTAACTCCGTGACCTGCCCGGTAGGCCCTTTCAATACAGACACCTCGAGACAATTGCCGTGGTCAAGGTGCACGTGCAGGGTGGACATCGTCAGGTCATGGTGTGCATGGAACGTAGTATTCAAGCGTTTGGAAAGCTCACGGGTGTGGTGGTCGTAGACATAACTCAAGGTGGCCACACAGCCAGCCTCGGGGTCTCCAGCCTCGGTGTCCGCTAACCCGGCTCGCAGCAAATCGCGAACAGCTTCAGAGCGGCCCTGATACCCGTGGGTGTCCACACGCCGGTCAATGGCGGCCAAGAGGTCCTCGTCCAATGTGATGGTTACTCGTTGCATTAATACCTTCCGCCAGTATGAGCTTTACCAATAGACATCATACTTATCGATGAATACTCTATGCCCGCCATCATTTGGGGGGACATGAGTGTGAAGCAGAGAAGGACGAAACAAAAGATCGGTCGATGGATCCAGGCGGCGTGTCTTGCAGCAGGTCTCTTGAACATTGCCAGTGCCCATGCCGAATCGTCACGCGCAACGCTCACTTACAGCTGGCCCACCAACGCTGGCCCGCTAGACCCCAGAGGCTATTCGCCCAACCAAATGTACGCCCAGGCCATGGTCTATGAACCCTTGGTGCGCTACACCGCCGCAGGCTCGCTGGAGCCGTGGTTAGCCAAAAGTTGGAGCATTTCACCGGACGGTAAAACCTACACCTTCGAACTTCGTGAGGGTGTGACGTTCAGCGACGGAACCCCGTTCGACTCGGCTGCCGCCAAGGCCAACCTGGACGCCGTGCTGGCCAACAGCAAAAGACACCAATGGATGGAGCTGGTCACAACCCTTGAGCGCGTGGAAGCACCCGATCCCCAGACCTTGGTACTGGTCCTCAAACACCCCTATTACCCCACCCTGCTTGAACTGGCCCAAGTCCGCCCCCTGCGCTTTGCGACCCCCCATGCGAAACAGGGAAGCCCTATCGGTACAGGGCCATGGAAACTTGTCGAGACCCGCCGTGGCGAGTACGACCGCTTCCAGCGAAACGAGCATTACTGGGGGGCAAAACCTGCGTACGAAGCAGTGCTGGTCAAAGTGATCTCCGACCCGGACAGCCGCGCCATCGCCCTGCAGACCGGGGAGCTGGACCTGATCCAAGGCGCGGAAGGCGAAATATCGCCGGGCACCTTCGTACGGCTTCGTGAAGCCGGTTTCCGCGCCGCCCTCTCAGCACCCTTGGCGACGCGCACGCTGGCAATGAACACTGGCCGGGCACCCACCAATGACCTGGCGGTACGTCGGGCCATCAACCAGGCCGTAGACAAAGACACGATCATCGCCAAGGTGCTGCATGGCCTGGAACCGCGCGCTGATGCGTTGTTCTCCAACAACATGCCGTACACCGACATTGGTCTCAAAGCCCTGCCCTTCGACCCGGCTGCCGCGCGCAGGACCCTTGAGGAGGCCGGCTGGAAGCCGTCTTCGGCCAAAGGGCCTTTGCGGAAGGACGGCCAGCCACTGAGCATCGAACTGTGTTTCCTGGGCACCAGCGCGTTGCAAAAAAGCCTGGCTGAGGTCATCCAGGGCGAGTTGGCGAAAATCGGTATTGAGGTGCAACTGCGTGCCGAAGAAGAAGGCGCGTTGGTACAACGTCAGCGTGAAGGCCGCTTCGGCATGATCTTCGCCGACACCTGGGGTGCTCCCTACGATCCCCATTCATTCATCAGTTCCATGCGCTACGCCGGACACGCTGATTACATGGCCCAGCGCGGCTTGCCGATGAAAGACGCCATCGACCGCAAGATTGCCGACGTATTGGCCAGCACCCAAGAGCAGGCGCGCGCCGAAGGTTACCGGGAAATTCTAACCACCCTGCAAGAGCAGGCTGTGTACCTGCCAATTTCCCACCTCACAGCCATCAGCGTCAGTCGCCCAGTTGTCGAAGGCGTCGAATTCGGCAGTACGCTATTCGATGTACCTTTCGAACGTATGCGTCCCGTCAGCGGGAAGCCTTAAGCCATGTTGCGTTATGTACTCCTGCGTCTGGTCCTACTGATTCCCGTGCTGCTTGGGGTTTCGCTGATCGTTTTCACACTGTTGCACCTGGGCAATGGCGACCCAGCACTGGATTATCTGCGGCTTTCGCAGATCCCGCCCACCGATGCAGCGTTGCAGGAAGCACGACATGCACTCGGCCTGGACCGACCGTTGCCCGAGCAATATCTGACCTGGCTGTGGAATGCGCTGCACTTGGATTTCGGTACGTCCTACATCACGGGACGACCGGTGCTGGATGATCTGTTGTACTACCTGCCTGCCACCCTGCAACTGGGCGGACTGGCTCTGGCATCGACCCTGCTGATGAGTATCCCGCTAGGCCTGGCGGCGGCACGCTGGCGCGGACGCTGGCCTGATCAGTTGGTACGTCTGGTCACCTTCATCGGTGTGTCGATGCCCAATTTCTGGCTGGCCTTCCTGCTGATCGCGCTGTTCTCCCTGTGGCTCGGCTGGTTACCGCCCTTGGGCCGGGGCGACGCCGCGCACCTGGTGATGCCTGTCCTGGCGATCGCCTTGATGTCCATGTCGATCAATGCCCGGTTGTTGCGGGCCAGCCTGCTGGACGTCAGCCAACAGCGCCATGTGCTTTATGCGCGAGCACGGGGCCTGGACGAGCGGCGCGTCTGGCGCAGTCATATCCTGCGTAATGCCTGGATGCCACTGGTGACAGCCACCGGCATGCACATCGGCGAACTGCTCGGCGGCGCATTGGTGATTGAAACCATTTTTGCCTGGCCAGGTGTGGGGCGTTTCGCCGTCGGTGCCGTGCTCAATCGCGACTTCCCAGTCATGCAGTGTTTTACCCTGCTGCTGACCGCGCTGTTGGTGGTGTGCAATCTGATCGTGGACATCTGCTATGCCTGGCTTGATCCGCGCACACGACTGGCCGGGGTATCGGCATGAAAACTCTTGCATCGTCAACGTCCACAGCGAATTGGGGACTGCGCCTGGGTTGCCTGATGGTCGGTGTCCTGGTCCTGTTGGCAGTCCTGGGACCTTGGCTCGCGCCTTATGACCCGACGCTGGTCGATCTCAGCGAACGCTTGCTGCCTTCCAGCAGTCACCACTGGCTCGGTACTGACCATCTTGGACGGGATGTACTGTCCCGACTGATTGTCGGCGCCCAGCTATCGTTGGGCAGCGTCCTGATGACGCTCACACTGGTGTTGGCGCTGGGCATCGGAATAGGTGGCTTGGCTGGGTTTGTCGGCGGCCGAATCGACATGTTGCTGATGCGTCTGTGCGATATGTTCCTGACCTTCCCTACGCTGGTATTGGCGTTTTTCCTGATTGCTTTGCTCGGCACCGGCTTGACCAACGTAATCATCGCCATCGCTCTCTCCCATTGGGCCTGGTACGCACGCATGGTGCGCGGCATGGTCATCGCCCAGCGCGGGCGTGATTACGTCATTGCCTCGCGCCTTGCCGGGGCTTCGCGCATTACCCGAGTTCGCCAGCACATCCTGCCCAATGTGGCGGGTCAGTTGCTGGTCCTCGCCTCGATGGACATCGGCCATATGATGCTGCACGTGTCCGGGCTGTCATTTCTCGGGCTGGGTGTCAGCCCACCGACACCGGAATGGGGGGTGATGATCAATGACGCCAAAGAGTTCATATGGACCCAGCCCCAACTGCTGCTGTGGCCGGGGCTGATGATTTTCTTTTCGGTGATGGCCTTCAACCTGCTGGGCGATGCACTGCGAGACCGCCTCGATCCGGCCCTGCGCACGGAGGTTAAATGATGCACGGGCAACTCCAGCTCCGAAACTTGCGCATCGAGCATCGTCGCCACACCCTGGTCGACGGCATCGACCTCACCCTCGACACCGGGCAGATCTGCGCCCTGGTGGGGGCCAGCGGCTCGGGAAAATCCCTGACCTGCCTGGGCATCCTCGATCTATTGCCGGATGGCTTGCAGCGGGTCTCCGGTGACCTGTTGATTGATGATCGCAGCGTGTTCGCCAATGAACTGCGCGGGCGGGAAATCGCGCTGGTATTGCAGAACCCACGCAGTGCCTTCAACCCGGTACGCAACCTGCGTCAACACGCGCTTGAAACCCTTCGCGTGCGTGGCGTCAAGGGGGCATCAGCCCAGACGCAGATGCGCGAGGCCATCAACGAAGTAGGCCTGGACGACGTTGATCGAGTGCTCGATTCGTTCGCCTTTCAACTGAGCGGCGGCATGCTGCAACGCATGATGATTGCCCTGGCACTTATGGCCCAAAGTCGCTTTTTGTTGGCCGACGAACCCACCAGCGACCTGGATGTGGTTGCCCAGGCACGGTTTCTTGGCCTGCTTGAACGACTGGCAGCGCAGCGCAATCTTGGCGTCCTGCTGGTCACCCATGACATGGGGGTCGTGGCGCGCTGTTGCCACCGGGTCGCCGTGATGGAGAACGGCCGCATCGTTGAACAGGCGACGTGCATAGCCTGTTCGCATCGCCACAAAGTGCCGCTGCTCGGGCACTCCTGCATGCCCACCGCACATTGACCCGGGAGCATCCGTACCCATGAGCCTATTGCACGCAAAAAATCTGAGCCATGGCTATACCAGCGGCGGCTTTCTGACCCGCAAGCACCGCATACAAGTGCTTCGCGGACTGAGCCTCGAGCTTCATGAGGGCCAAAGCCTGGGGCTGCTGGGTGGCAGTGGCAGCGGTAAAAGCACGCTAGCTCGGTTACTGATGGGCATCGAAAAGCCGGAGCAAGGCAGCATTGCCTTCAACGGTGATCCGTTAGAGCCGGGCAACCCACACTTCTTGCAATCCGTGCAGATGGTTTTTCAAGATGCTCCCAGTGCGTTCAACCCGCAGCGCACCATCGGCTGGAGCATTGCCGAACCTCTGCGCCACCTTCGAGGCCTGAACACCAGCGACTGCCAAGCGCGTGTTGCCGCATTGCTGCAACAGGTGCAACTGGCGCCCAGTAACGCCGGAAAACTGCCTTCGCAGCTAAGCGGAGGTCAACTGCAGCGCGCGGGCATTGCCAGGGCCCTCGCAGTAGAGCCAAAGCTCATCATCCTGGATGAAGCGCTTTCCAACCTTGATCGTGTGCTGCAAGTGCAGATGCTTGAGTTGCTCGCGACCCTACGCAACCGACTCGGCACCGCATTTGTCCTCATCACCCACGACTTGAGCCTGGTGCAACACTTTTGCCAGCGCGTCATCGTGCTGGCCGACGGCACCGTCGTCGAAGATCGTCCGGTAGAACCGGGTATGCGATTCACTCATCCTTGCGCTCGGCGCCTTCAGGATTCCGTACTGCCGCCTGAACCTCAGCCCTCCCTTAACGCCTCCGCCAGCCACTCAACCAGCGCGCGCACTTCAATCCGAGTCTCTGCGCCGTAGTGTGTAAAAACCGATATCGCCTGCGGTAACGGCACGCTTTCTACGCAAGGTCGTACTAGCGCACCGCTTTCAATCAGCCGGCCGGCGGTTCGGCGCCAGCCCATTGCGATGCCATGGCCTTCGACGGCGGCCTGGAGCATCAAGGGGTAACTGTCAAACACCGAGCGCTGAGGGCAATCCTCCAATGTCTGCCCAAAGACTTGCAGCCAGGTGTCCCACTCCATCAAGTGCGGGGGCGTGGCGCTGTGGTGCAAAAGGGTGTGGCGGCGAAGGTCGGCAAGGGCGAGTGGCTGCCGGGCCGTCAGGTAATGGGGACTGCACACGGGAAACACTTCATCCGCGGCGGTGAATGCCAAACCATGCAGGCCGCTGGGGCGGCCGCTGCTTTGCAGGGCCACATCGAAAGGGTCATTGAATTCGGCCAACGGCCGGGTGGTGGTCGCGAGTTGAATCTCGATTTCCGGGTGCTGCTGGTGGAACGTCGACAGGCGCGGCATCAGCCAATAGAAGGCTTCGCACAACTGGCAGAGCAACACCGCGCGGTTTTTACGCGGGGCTTCACGCAGGGCCACGGCACTGTTGCTGATGCTTTGCAGCGCGCTGCTGACCACGCGCCCGAGTTCACGCCCTTCTTGGGTCAGGAAGACCGCACGGTTGCGACGGCAGAACAGCTTCAGCCCCAGGTTGTCTTCCAGCCCACGGATCTGGCGGCTGACCGCCGCTTGGGTGATGTGCAACTCTTCGGCGGCTTTTGAAAAGCTTTCCAGTCGAGCAGCGGCCTCAAAGGGCAGCAAACTGGCCAGCGGCGGCAATGATTTTCCAAGGCTATTCATAATCAGAAGTTATGCATCCAGGGCCGAGAACTCGTTTGTAGCACAGCTGCATGGCTGTGCAACATGCGCTGAATCCCTCACGGACCTTTCTGATGCCCACTGCTCCCTCAAACATCCTGATTGGCGTGGCCCTGGCCGTGGTCGCGACCCTAAGCTGGGCCCTGAACTTCGTGGCGCCCTATGTCACCGGCGCTTACAGCCTCTACGATTTGATGGCCATCCGCTTTCTGATCGCCGGTGGGCTGGGTGCGGCGGTCGTGCTGTTCTGTCGCGCCCAGCTAAGGCTCTTGCGTCGCCATCAACAATGTCTCGCCGCAGGCCTGGGCGTCATCGGTTACCTCGCCTACAGCAGCTGTATTGCTGCCGGTGTGATTTTCGGCGGGCCGGTGCTGACGCCTGCGTTTATCGGCCTGGTGCCGGTGTTGCTGGCCCTGCTTGGCAACGCCCGGAATAAAACCCTTCCCTGGCGCCGGCTGGCGATGCCGCTGGCGTTTTTGACGGCTGGGCTGCTGCTGTCAAACATCAGCAGCGCCCATCAACCTGCCGCAGACGGACATTCGTGGCTGATGGGGTTGGGTTTTTCCATCGGCGCCGTTGCCCTGTGGCTGGTCTTCAGCGTGCTGAATCAGAGCGCCCTGGGCAGGCTCCCGGCCCATGCATCAGCCCTCTGGACCGGCCTAATGATGATGGGCGCCGGCATCGGCACCCTGTGTCTGTTACCGCTGGTACAGGCCCTCGGCCTGCTCAACCTGCCGAGCCTGGGTTTCGGCCTATCCCAGGCAGGACAGCTGTACGGCTGGGGTTTACTGATTGCGCTGATGTCCTCCTTGGTCGGGGCCTGGGCGTGGAACGCCGCGTCCCGCCGCCTGCCCATGGTGCTTTCCGGGCAACTGATCGCCCTTGAATCGCTGTTCGCCACCCTGCTCGGCTTGGTGTTTCATGGCCGCCTGCCAACACTGTTGGAAGCATCAGGCCTGGCGGCGGTGCTCGTCGGTGTGGTCATGGCCGTTCGTATCCTGATGACATCGATCAACCACCCACCCACAAGGCAAACGCTGCGTTCAGCAACCTGACGGTGGGTGGAACAGGCTCTGCGAACGCCATAGGCAGCCAAAAAGCCCAGACATTGCGCCGATCAACTGCCTTCGCATGCTCTAAAGTCCCTACCCAGGGTGCCGATATCTGCTTTGAATCATTGGCTCCACAACCTCCTGAACCGCTGCTGCACTCCCCGCCTGCGTAACGTCCCGTCACGACGCATGGCCGCTTTGTTCCTGGCTCAAAGACATGGAGTAAGAGTGAATGCCTGACCACCCGCGTTTTCTTGAGCATTACCGCAAAGCCGACCGCATCATGCTGGCGCTGGTCTGGCTGATGTTTGTGTTTTCACTGGGTTTGGCGTTCTGGCACGACACCTTGATCCAGGCGCTGGTGGTGGGGGGTGGCACCTGTGTGCTGCTGACCGTGCTGTATCGCGCCATCGGCGGCACACGCTGGATGCGTTGCGGCCTGGGCGTTGGCTTGATGGTCATGGCGGCCTTGCACATCAACCAGGCCCAGGGGGTCATCGAATCCCACTTCGGCATTTTCGCCTTACTGGCGGTGCTGACCTTTTATCGCGACTGGCTGCCGATCCTGGTGGCGGCGTTGACCATCGCGGTGCATCACGTGGTGTTCCACGTCCTGCAACATCAAGGTTTTCCAGTGTTCGTCATGGAGCATCACGGCGGCTGGACGATGATTTTCGTCCACGCGTTCTACGTGGTCATGGAGACCGTCGCCCTGCTCTATCTGGCGGTGCACAGCCAGGCGGAAGCGGTCGAGAGCCAGGACATGCTGGAGAAAATGCTCACCGTCACCACCCAGCTCACCGCCGACCCGGGCAAGGGCGACAACGAGCGGGTGCACGTTTCGCTGGCTGATCGCTTCGACCGATTCCTGATGCAGGTCACGGCCTTGGTCGACGGGGTGGTCCACGACTCCCAGGGCCTGGGTGAGCTGGGTCAGGAGTTGGCCAAGGCCAGCGATACCCTGGAGAAAGGCGCCAAGCACCAACTGGCGGAAATCGCCCAGATGACCGGCTCGATGCAGCGCATGGGGGACGCCATGGGGCACATTGTGGTTCACGTCGAGCACGCCGTTGAACACACCGGCCAAGCCAGCCTGCAAATCACCCGCGGGCAGGAAAGCGTGAGCCGGGCCCAGCATGAAATCACCCAACTGGCCTCGCGCCTGAAAGGTACCCATGAAACGGTGCAGGTCCTGGCGGTACAGGCCGAGCAAATCGGCAGTGTGCTGGAGGTCATCAGCAGCATTGCCGAACAAACCAACCTGCTGGCCCTCAACGCCGCCATCGAGGCCGCCCGCGCCGGCGAGCAAGGCCGAGGCTTTGCGGTGGTGGCCGATGAGGTGCGAAGCCTGGCGCAGCGCACCGCCGTTTCCACCCATGAAATCAGAACCATCATCGAAGCCCTGCAACAAGGCAGCCGCAAAGCCGTCGAGGCCATGCACGACAGCCACGAAGGCGTAGAGCGTTGCGTCGAGGACAGCCAACTGGCAGTGGCGATGTTGCAGGCCGTGGGCAGTGATATCTCGCAGATCGATCAACTCAATGGGCGTATCGTCACCACCACCCGCGAACAATCCACGGCGAGCGTCGAGATTGTCGGTCGTCTGCAATCGGTGCAAAGCATTGCGCAAAACACCGCCGACGATGTCGAAACCCTCGCCCTGAGCAGCCAGCGCCTACCCCCTATCGCGGTTCGCCTGGACACCCTGGGTCGCAAGTTCCACCAGTAACGACCGACAAAGGATGCGACATGCTGATTGCCCATCTATCCGACCTGCACATTAGGCCCCCAGGCGTGCTGTACCAGGGGCTGGTGGATTCGAACCGCCACTGCCAGCAAGCCATCGAACATTTGAATGGGCTGCGTCCGCGCCCGGACGTGGTCATCATCACCGGCGACTTGGTGGATGAAGGCTTGCCGGCCGAATACGAAATGGCAAAACAGTTGCTCGCCGGTATTCAACAGCCGCTGTTGATGATTCCGGGCAATCACGATGACCGCGAGCGATTCAGGGCGGCGTTCCCTCAGGCCGTGTCAGGCGCCAGCCAAGGCCCCGTGCACTTCGTGGCGGCGGATCTGGGGCCGGTTCGCCTCATTGGCCTGGACATCACCGTGCCCGGGGAGCATCACGGCGACGTCGACGAGGCGGCGCAGGCGTGGCTCGAACAGGCCCTGGCCCAAGAGCCGGATCGACCGACCCTGATCATGCTGCACCAGCCGCCCTTCCTCAGCGGTATTCCTTACATCGACACCTACGCCTGCCTCAACGGGCATCGTCTGGCCCAGGTCGTCGCGCGCTACCCAGCGGTCGAGCGCATCGTCTGCGGGCACATTCACCGCTCCATGCAGTTGCGCTTCGGTGGTTCCTTGCTGTGCACCGCGCCCAGCACCACCACGGCCATCGCCCTGGCCCTGGACGAAAACGCCCAGGAGGCCTCCTACCTGGAGCCCCCCGCCCTGCTGCTGCATCACTGGAAACCCGACACCGGCCTTATCACCCACTGGGTCCCCATCGGCACCTTCCCAGGGCCAATGCCCTTCGCCTGAACAACCCGCGCTGTGCACCGGCCTACAACACACATCAAGCTCAGCGGTGCACCTGTAGGAGCCGGCTTGCCGGCGATGGCCCCCCTGCCCTGAAGCCCCTGATTGCTGGCAAGCCCGCTCCAACACATCCAGACCGACAACGTCGACGTGCGGGGAAATGGGTTTACAGCGCCAGGTGAGCGGCGCCCAACACCAGCATGGCACCGCCAAGGACGAGCCAGGCACGGAGCACACTGCGAAGGCTGAAGACCCCAATGACGATGGCGCTGTACAGCCCGAAGCTCAGCAGCGTGGTGATCAACACCCCATCGGCCGGATTGACGCCCGGTGTGCGGGACAACAGCACTGCCAATAACGACAGGGCTGACGAGGACACCCCATAACCGCCCAGGCCGGCGGCCAGCACCCGACTCAAGACCCGCCAGCGGTAACCCTTCGGTGATTCGCGTTTATGGGTGGCGGCCATCTCAATTCACCTGGGTCGGTTTGACGGAACGACGCCCGCGCTCAGTGGCGCTGTCGGGCTTACGATGCAGCTTGCGCAGGGCAACCACCAGCAGCACACCGAAGGTCAACGCGACGCCCTCGACACTTGCCCGTTGCCAGTCGTCGGCGGCGATGTAGCGGCCGATATGCTGCCCCGTGGTCAACAGGTTGAGCAGCGGCAGGCCAAAGCACAGCAACGCGGCGCACGACAGCTGTTCGCTCCAGGCCTTGTGGGAAGGCCTGACCAGGGCATGAACCAGCGTTGCCAGCCAAACCAACAGAAAGCTATGGATTTCCCAGAGCGCCCGCCCCGGCATTTCAATCGGTAGCAGCCGGTTGGCGTAAAAATAAGCGATACAGGCCACGCCCATGCCCGCCACACAGGCGACGTTGAGGGCATTGACCACCCGGTACACCCCGGCAGTCGCGGCACCGAACTCTCGCTGGCTCTTGATCCGCCGCTTGATCGTAAACAGCAGGGTGCCGGCGGCCATCATCAGCATGCCCAGCAGGCCGCTGATGAAGTACAGCCACTTCATGCTCCAGCCGCCAAAGTCGGCGAAATGCAGTGACTTGATCACCCCATAAATCCGCTCGCCAACCGCCAGCGTCGCCGCTTCCGGCAACTGGACCTGCAACACAGCGCCGCTCACGCCGTCGAACAGGACGCTGGCCTGGGGGGTGAACAGCGCCTGTGACGGCCGTGCCGTATCCGCCTGGCCCAACACCCGCACGCTCATCCCGGGTGCACCAGGCCGGTCGATCAACAGCAGGCGCGCGGGCTGCCCGAGCAACACTTGCGCCCGCTGCATCAGCTCGGACCATTGGGACGTGACGGTCTGCCCTTCAGGCCCCAAGGGGCTCAGTGGCAACTGCGCGGGGCTCGACAAGTCGGATTGAAACCGGCTGTAGGCGTCCGGCTCGGCCCCATAGACCGCTCGCAGCGGACCGGGCATGTAGCTGGTATAGAAAATGGACAAGCCCGTGTAAGCGATCATCAGCAGAAAAGGCAGGGTCATGACCGCCGTGGCGTTGTGCGCATCCAGCCAGGAACGCGGCCCCCTGCCCGGCCGAAAGGTAAAGAAATCGAGGAAGATCCGCCGGTGCACCACCACCCCGGAAATCAGCGCCACCAACAGGCCCAGGGTCAACCCGCCGACCAGCCAGAAGCCCAGGACCGGCAGGTGCAGCATGTAGTGGAAGGACATGAAATGCCGGCCACCTTCTGTTTTACGCGCCAGCCCCTGTGTCAGCGGCGCACCGTTATCCGCGGACAACGCCACGTGCCGAGTGCCGGCCCCAAGCCGCCAGGTCAAGGTCATGGCCTCGCCCGGATGCTGCGGCAACTGCACCCTCCAGAACCGCGCACCAACGGCATGCTCACCGAGGTAGCGCGCCGCATGGTCAACGGCGCGGCCAGCGTCAAGGCGCTCCCCCTGCGCAACGGTGGCCAGGGGCTGGGCCTCCATCCAGCGGGTAATGGGGTCGCGAAACACGCTCAAGCTGCCGGTCAGGAAAATCGCGCACAGCAGCCAGCCGCACGCCAGCCCGCACCAGGTGTGCAGCCAGGCCATCGACTGGCGAAAGCTGTCCTTCATGACCGTTTGCCCACTACAACCGCAACAGCTTCAGCACTCAAAAATCCCCCCGCAGGGTCAACAGGTAGCTGCGCGGTTCACCAAACAGGTTGGACCGGTCGGTGGCCACGGCGGTGGTGTAGTAGCGACGATCAAACAGGTTCTCGGCATTGAGCGACACCTTCCAATGCTCGTCGAGTTTCCAACTGGCGCGAGCATCCCAGATCGCATAGCCCTTGCTGCCGAATTCCAACCCGGTGGTCGAGGCCGCTTCGTAACCCGATTGCGCCGACACACCGCCGCCCAAGGTCAGGCGATTCCACTGGCCCGGCAGGTTGTAGCTGGTTTGCAGGCGCAGCATGTGCTTGGGCGTTTCGTACGCCACTTCGACCGCCTCGGTGTTGTTGCGTAAAAGGTTGAAGGTGTAGCCGCCGAACACCTGCAAGCCCGGCAACACCTCACCGCTGGCTTCGATATCGATGCCTTTGCTGCGTTTGATCGTGCCGTTGACGTAGCAAGTGCCGCTGCTGTCGTTGGAAAAACAGTCGACGTTGGCGGTGTCCACCAGGGCGACATCGGTTTGCTTGATATAGAACAGCGCCATCGACAGGTTCAGGCGACTGTCGAACAGCGCGCCTTTGATCCCCGTCTCATAATTGTCACCCGATGACGGCGACAACGGGCTGCCGCTGGCGTCCACATAGTTGCCCTGGGCGTTGAAGATTTGCGCGTAGCTGGTGTACCAGGACCATTGGTCGTTGATGTCATAAATCAGCCCCACGTACGGCGTGACTTCCCGGGTCACCTTGGACTCATAAGGCAGCGCCGAACCACGCTGGACGTCATAGGTGTAGTCATACCAACTGGCTCGCCCCCCCAGCACCAGGCTCAAGGGCTCGCTCAGACGCAGACGGGTGTTGGCGTACAGGCCCGAGCGTTCTTCAGTCATATCGATATCGGTGGCCCAGGCCGGCCTCGCCGGCTTGGCCAGGCTGTGGTGATCGACGTCGAAGATATTGATCGGCAGCCTGTTGGCGGACACCTGCACCTGTTTGGTGTTGGCTTCCTGCCGCGACCAGGTGGCGCCAACGGTAACGTCATGGGTCAGGCCAAAGGCATCGAAATGGCCATTGATATGGCTGTCCAGCCCGGTGCTGGCGACTTCATCCCGGCGAAACAGCACGTTCTGAAAGACTGAGCCGGCGTTGGTCTGCGGGTTGATCGCGCCGCGCGCATAAGCAATCTGTTGATCAAAACCGCCTTCGGAGTAAGTCAAGGAGGTGGTACTGGCCCAGTCGTCGTTGAAGCGATGCTCGACTTCGGCAAAGACCTCACTCATGTCGCTTTCATGGCGGTTCCAGTCCTGCACCAGGGACGTGGAGCGGGAAATGTCCAAGGCGTTGCCGTTGCTGTACCTCGGCAGCCCGTAGATCGAATAACCGTTGATGACGTTTTCCTGGCGACGCAGGCTCAGGGTCAAGGTGGTGCTGTCATTCACGTCGGCCTCGACAATCCCGTACAACAACGGCGTGCGGGTGTTGAGTTGGTCGAGGTAGGAGCCATTGTCCTCGTAGGCCGTGACCAAGCGGCCGCGCACGCTGCCGGAATCGTTGAGCTTGCCGCTGGCGTCGAGATCAACGCGGTATTGATCCCAGGAGCCGGCCCGGGTGGTGATCGAGAATTTGTTTTCTGCAGTGGGTCGCTTGCGCACCAGGTTCACGGCGCCACCCGGCTCCCCTGCGCCGACCAGCAGACCGGAAGCCCCGCGCAAAACCTCGACCCGGTCGTAGATGGCAGTATCGGGTTTCATCCAGCCGGTGATCTGATAACCCTGGCCCGGCACACCGTCGATCAGGAAGCTTTCAGCCAGCAGCGAGAAGCCACGGGAGGTGTACACGTGGCCACCGAAGTTACGGTACTGAAAGGTGATGCCCGGGGTTTCTTCCAGCACCTTGTCCAGGCTGGTCAGGTTCTTGTCGTCCATCAACTGGCGGGTGACCACGCTGACCGACTGCGGTGTTTCTCGCGGAGTGAGGTTCAACCGGGTGGCTGTGCTGCTGACGCCAGTGGTGTAGGAGCCGGTGCCTTCGGTGGTCGCGCCCAGCGGGTTATCGATGGCGCTGACCGTGGTGGCCCCCAGTACCATGGCATCGCCGGCTTTGGGCAAAGGCTCCAGGACCAGGGTTCGCTCGTCGAGCAAACGCCAGGTGTAGCCACTGCCCCGCAACAGCGTGTCCATGGCCTGGGCCAGGGTGTAGGGGCCACTCAGGGCCGGCGCGTTCTGCCCGCGCACATCGTTGGAATTGAAGATAAGCCGCAAGTTGGTCTGGTCAGCCAGTTGGGTCAACGCCTGGTCCAGCGACTGCGCGGCCATCTGCAACTGGATGCGGGTCGAGGTATCTGCCGCCTGCACCGTCAAAGGCACCAGGGGCAGGCTGCCGCCCAGGGTCAGCATCAACGTCAGGGTCAGCGTCTGGCCGCTGACAGGAGCAAAAAAGTTCGAAGGTGCCGGCATTTGAATCGTCCGTAAGTGGTATCACGACATGAGAATTATTCGCGCTCACACCCACGACGAATCATCCCCACCCACCTTGCCGTCGAAAGTCATATTTTTTTTGCCGACCTGCAAAATCCTGCCGATGGCGGTGCAAAACGACAGTCATGGAGAGGCGGTTTCAGAAACAGTGATGATAACTGTTCTCAGTTGAGATAGGATGCGCGCCTCACCAGCCGGGGCAGTACGCATGTCCGTGTCACCCAACTCAAATCATTTGCTGACAGCCTTTCAGGAGCACTATGCCGACCTGCTGGCTTTTCTAGCGCGACGATTGGGCAATGTGGAAAAAGCCGCAGACGTGGCGCAGGACACTTACCTGCGCCTGGCCGGGCTCGGCGATACGGCGCAGATCCTCGAACCGCGGGCGTTTGTCTTCAGGGTGGCCGGCAACCTGGCCATCGACCGGTTGCGCCAGGAACAACGGCACGCCGCCTGGCAGGTGGACGCCGGCCCCGACGATGAAGCCTGCGACCCGATGGCCTCGCCGGAACGCTCGTTTCTCGCGGCCGAAGCCATCGAACAACTGGACAAAGCCCTGCACCTGTTGCCCAGCAATGCGCGCCTGGCGCTGTTGCTCAATCGCGTCGAAGGTTTGACCCACGCGCAAATCGCCGTGCGCCTCGGGGTGTCGGAAAGCATGGTGGGCAAATACATCGTTCAAGCCATGCGCCACTGCCGGGATTGGCTACGCCAGTCGGAGTGCCTTTAGAATGCGCGGCATGCCCCTCCTTCCGACTGCTTCATTGAGCCCTTCACCATGGCTGAGCGTATGAACCACAACCTGTCCAGCCTTGAGCTGGAGGACCAGGCCATCGAGCAATGGGTGCACCTGACGTCCGGGCGGGCCAGCGACGCCGACCATGCCGCATTTGCCCACTGGCGGGGCCAAAGCCCGCGCCATGAAGCAGCGGCGGCCTTGGCCGAGCAAATGTGGCAAGCCTTGCCACAAACCACCAGCGCCACGACCTTTGTAGCCCCTGCTCCCAGGCAACGTCGCACCCTGCGCTGGGCAGCGTTGGCGGCCGGCCTGGCGGCGCTGGCCATCAGCGGTTTCAATGAGCCGTTGCAGGTGTATTTTGCCGACCACACCACCGCCGTTGGCGAACGCAAGCTGCTGACACTCGAGGATGGCAGCCAGGTCTGGCTGAACAGTGCAACGGCGCTGTCCGTGCATTACACCGCCCAACGCCGCGAGATCAGCCTGCTTAAAGGTGAAGCACTGTTTCAGGTGAGCAAGGACCCTGCCCGGCCGTTCGTGGTCCAGGCCTCCGGCGGCAGCGTGCAAGCCGTGGGCACGCGTTTTGATGTGGATCGCCAAGGCCATCGCGTGCGGGTCGGCGTGACCGAAGGCGAGGTGAAAGTCTCATCCGGCGGTGACGCCGTACCGCTCAAATCCGCCCAGCAACTCGACTTTGTGGACGGTTCGCCGCCCTCACCCACCCACCCGCTGGACATCAGCACCGCCGCAGCCTGGCAACGCGGCAAGCTGATCTTCAATCGCCGCCCGCTGGCGGAGGTGTTTGCCGACCTTGAACGGCATATGCCGGGTTCCCTGCTCGTAGCGGGCAACCTGCCGGACACCGCCGTGAGCGGCGTATTCAGCCTCGACGACGTCCCCGCCATGCTCGACGTCCTGGCCCGCACCCAGCCCGTGCGCATCTACCAATTACCCTGGCTGACCCTGGTGATGAATGCCGACCAATGATCAACCCCCGCCCCCTACCGCCCTCCATCTTGTGTAGGAGCCGGCTCGCCGGCGATCAGCCCTCAAGCCCTGCACCGCTCTGACGATCGCCATCGCTGGCAAGCC